>JANYBD010000200.1 GCA_025360995.1 Gemmatimonadota bacterium | reverse complement strand
TCGGCAGCAGAACATGCCGTACATCTATGATCAAGTGGTCACGCGGGCGAACGAATCCAAATGGTGGACGAGCAACTACGACGACTATGACATGTTCATGGCGGCCGGGTCGGCGGGCGAACTCGGCCGCCGGCGCGGACTCGAACAAAGTGGATTCTGGCGGAAGATTCTCGAGCATCCGAGTTACGACGCATTCTGGCGCGACCAGGCGATGGACAAGATACTAGCGGCGCAACCGATCAAAGTGCCGACGATGCTCGTCCATGGCCTGTGGGATCAGGAAGACATTTATGGCGCGACAGCGGTGTACCGGGCTCTGAAGCCGAAGGACACCAACAACGACAAGTTGTTTATGGTGATGGGCCCGTGGTATCACGGCCAGGAGATCTATGATGGGAGCCATCTGGGCGCGATCAATTTTAATAGCAACACATCACTCTATTTCCGTACTGAGATCCTGCGCCCCTTTTTGGATCAGTATTTAAAAGAAGGTGCGCCTAAGGCGGACGTATCGACGATCACGGCATTCGAGACTGGAACAAACAAGTGGCGACGGCTGAACTCGTGGCCTGCGGGCTGTACAACCGGCTGTGCGATCAAGCCCACGCCTCTATTTCTCACCGCAGGCCTCAAGCTGAAGTTCACCGCACCCGCGGCCGGCGACGCCCCGTTCGAAGAATACGTGTCCGATCCGGCGAAGCCCGTACCGTTCCGGGCACGTCCGATCCAACCCACGAGCAATCCGATCTGGCCTAGTTGGCTGGTGGACGATCAGCGAGAGGCATCGGGGCGGCCGGACGTGGCTGTGTTTGTGTCGGACGTGCTGAGCGCGCCGGTGAAGATCAGTGGACAGCCGGTCGCCAACCTGGTCGCATCTACGAGTGGTACCGACGCCGATTGGGTGGTAAAGGTGATCGATGTCTATCCCGACGAGGTGGCCGGCGACCCGCAGATGGGCGGTTACCAATTGATGGTTTCGGCAGACATTTTCCGTGGCCGGTACCGTGAGAGTTTCGAGACCGCGAAACCCATCGCGGCGAATGAACCGCTGCTGTACCGGTTTGCTCTGCCGAATGCGAACCATGTCTTTCTGCCGGGGCACCGGATGATGGTGCAAGTGCAGTCGAGCTGGTTTCCGTTGTACGATCGCAACCCGCAGACCTTTGTGCCGAATATCTTTTGGGCGAAACCGGAGGACTATAGGAAGGCGGTGCAGCGGATCTATCACGTCGGTGGTCAAGCGAGTTTCATTGAGATGCCGCTGGTTGTGACGCCATAGGCGACGACGATGTTCGGGTTCAACAGCATGGGGTCAGCCTCCGTACTAATACGGAGGCTGATCACGTTTTCGGTCGCAACGACTTAAAAAACTTCATTGATTGCTAATCAACTGTGCGGTATTCGGGGTCTGGCGAGTAATGGTATATGTGACGACATTATCCAGATGCTATGCGGCACAATTTGGTTGCCGGGCGAGTGTTGGACATAACATGCGAGGAGCATTCTTGAACATAAGGTGCACTCGAACGATTTCTTGATCTCAAGTACTCGCAATACTTCATCAGTGAATAGTCTGTATGTATGCCAATACAGCTTCAGTTGTTGTTTGTGCAGTGCTACTCCACCCCCAGGAAGGAGAGGTTGATGTTCCACCAAGCCAGTATTCGACGCTTGGCCGTTGCGGCCGCTGTTCTGTTGCTGGTGCTTCCGTCGCGCGCGTTGTTCGCGCAGGTCGGCACCATCACGGGAAAAGTGACCGACGCGGCTTCGCAAGCGCCGGTCCCGGGCGCGCAGGTTGTTGTGCCTGGTACGTTGATTGCGACGCGAGCGAACGATGCGGGTGACTATCGTCTGGTCAATGTTCCGGCCGGCGCCACGCAGATTCGCGCATACCGTTTGGGCTACAAAGCCGTGACCGAAACGGTTCGCCTCACGGCCGGTCAGTCGATCACGCAGAACTTTTCGCTGACGCAGTCGCTCGTCAACCTCTCCGAACTGGTCATCACCGGCACGGCTGGTAACCAGGAGCGTCGGGCACAGTCGGCGGTCGTAGGTTCGATTAGTGCGGACGACATCATTAAGGATGCGCCGATCAGCAACGTTGGTGATTTGCTGCAGTCGCGCATGCCGAGCGTCGCCGTCAACTCGAACTCTGGTACGGCTGGCACGGCCAAGATTATCCGCATTCGCGGTGCGTCGTCAGTCATTCTGTCGAACCAGCCGCTTCTCTTCATCGACGGCGTTCGGGTCAATGAGCAGACGACGCTCGGTGGCTTTGCCTCCGGCGGCCAGCGCTACGACCGCTTGAATGACTTGAGTCCGGACGAAATCGAGAGCATTGAAGTGGTGAAGGGGCCGGCCGCAGCAACGTTGTACGGCGCTGACGCATCAGCCGGTGTCATCCAGGTCATCACCAAGAAGGGACACGCGGGTTCCAATAAGTTTGTTCAATCGGTGCGCGTCGAGGCCGGCAACATCGACCAGAACTGGACGCCCCCCGATAACTACGCCAATTGCACCGCGTCCACTGTCGCGCCCACCAGCACCAACCCGCTCTGCCGCGGTCTGGCGGTTGGCGCGCTGGTGCACGACAACCCACTCCTGCGTACCCACGCGTTTCGCACGGGTACCAGTCGCCAACTCGCCTGGAACGGACGGGGCGGCGGACAGGACTACGGCTACTATCTCTCGTTCAGCACGGATAACACGCTTGGCACACTCCCCAACAGTCAGTTCGAGCGCTACAACTTCCGCACGAACTTCAACTATGTGCAGAGTCCCAAGCTGACCATTGAGGCCGGCCTCGGGCTCGTGCAGACCGGTGTGCAGATTCCGAGTAACGACAACTCGTCCTTTGGCTGGATTGGCGGCGCTCTCCTCGGCAATCCGCTTTCGCTGAGCGATGCGCCAAACGCTGAGGCTGGTAATAATGGCTGGTTCAACCGCCAACATTACAACGGAAAGGCGGTGCAGGACAATAAATTGCTGACGCATCGCGTCACCACGAACATTACGGCGAACTATCTCCCGGTGTCCTGGTTCACCAACCGCGTGACGGTCGGTATGGACTATGCTCAGGACGAACAGGCGAACTTCTCCCCGAAGAATGACAGTCTCTGGTTCGGCGGCCTGAACGACGGCGGCAATAACATTCAGGGGCGGACCGACGCCGAGCGCTATACGGTCGACTATTTGGGCAATTTGCGGCGCACGTTCGGCAAGGCAGACCAAATTGAGGCCAATCTATCGTTCGGCCTTCAGGTGATCTCGAGCCGTAATGTCAATGTGAACGCCAACGGTATCGGTTACGTGACCAATGCCAACAACTCGATTGACGCAGC
>JANYBD010000198.1 GCA_025360995.1 Gemmatimonadota bacterium | reverse complement strand
GCCCGTGACGCTTTCCAAAGCGCCTCGTAATTTGCAGGAGCGGACGCAATGGCCACCTGATAGTGGTTGAGTGCCGCTTGCACCGCCCGTTCGGCGTACGCGTGGTCGCCGAGTGTGATGTGTTCGGCAGTCGATTGCGCGCCAAGCGATGGCGCCGCAACGAGTGCCAAAATTAGCAGGGCAGGAATCCTCAAACGAGTCCACATGCGCAATTGCTCCAGAATCGGTATCTGTCAGAGAGAGAACGTAGGCTCGGCGGGCGGGCCCGGTCAATGACACTCCGCGACCTTATTGAAACTAAGCGTGATGGTGGTCACATCAGTGCCGCCGAATGGCGGAACTTTACGCGCGATGTCGCTGCCGGGACACTCCCGGACTATCAGATCGCGGCATTGCTCATGGCTATCTACTTTCGTGGGTTAGATGGTGACGAAACGGTTGCGCTCATGGAAGGAATGTTGCACAGCGGCCGGACGCTCGATTTGCGGCATCTCGCTACGGGCCGGGTGGACAAACATTCCACTGGCGGTGTCGGTGACAAAGTATCGCTGGTGCTCGCGCCATTGGTGGCCAGCTGTGGCGTGGTAGTGCCGATGATGTCCGGCCGCGGCCTTGGGCACACTGGCGGCACCCTGGATAAGCTCGAAAGTATTCCGGGGTTTAATACACGCCTCACGCTCGCTCGGGCAACGGCTCAGATTGAACAGCTGGGTTGTGCACTCATCGGTCAAACCGGTGAGATTGCCCCCGCCGATAAAACGCTATATGCGCTGCGTGACGCCACGGCGACGGTTGAAGTGATCCCGTTGATTGCGGCGAGCATCATGAGCAAGAAGCTGGCCGAATCGCTCACGGGATTAGTGATCGATGTGAAGACCGGTGCCGGTGCATTTCTGTCGAATCAGGTGGACAGCATCACGCTGGCCCAGACGATGATCGGACTCGGGGCGCGACATCACTGTCCCGTGGTGGCACTGCTCACGAACATGGATTCTCCGCTCGGTATTGCATGCGGGAATGCGAACGAAGTTGAAGAAGCGATCGACGCATTGAAAGGCGGAGGTCCTCCCGACCTGCGCGAGCTTACGCTGCGCCTTGGGACGGAGATGTTGTTGCTGGCCCATGCCGCTCCCGATGCGGTCGCGGCGCGCGCGCAGTTGGAGCAGGCGATTGACAGTGGGGCGGCGTTGGAGAAGTTCCGCGACATTATCGACGCGCAGGGCGGTGAATCGCGCGTCTGTGATGAGCCGGAGCTGCTGTTGCCTCAGCCGGCGATGCGCGTGCCATATCTGGCCACCAAAGACGGCATTGTCCAACGCATAGATCCGCGGGCCATTGGGAAGGGGATCACTGCAATGGGAGGAGGACGGAGCGGGATGACGGACATTTTGGATCCGTCAGTCGGTTTGCGCATCACCGCGAAGCCGGGCGACGCCGTTCAGCGCGGCGATATGCTCGCTACCATTGAAGCGCGGGATGCGTTGTGTGCCGCCGCCGGCAGAGCGGCGCTCGACGCGGCCCTAGTGATTGGCGATGAGAGTGTAGCGCCAGTGGTACTTGTGTCGCATCGCATCACCGCCGCTGGAGTTGAGCAGCTCGCGTGACCGCCGCTGGCGCTTGCGCGGGCTGGATTTCGGGGCAATTTTCGCCTGACTCTCGGAGGTCGCCTATGGAAAAGTTTGCGAAGCTCGCATCGCTCGGCGCATTTGGCGTGGCTGGCGGAATCGCCGTGGTATATCTCGCGATGCTTTATGCATTTCGTCCGACATTAACCGGCGGGATGGATCGGGTGGGTTGGTTGGTGGCAGCTGTTGCGATTTTGGTGCCGGTGGTGGTTCTGGGGGGAATGCACATTGCGTTTGCGATGCAGTTGAAGAATGGAAAGCGGGCGATGCACTATTGAGATTCGAGTGGGAGTTGGAGTGCGCGGGCAGCGGAACTGCGGAGTGGGAGTTGGTATGAAAAAGACTTTATTGCTGCTCGTGGCTTTGGGCGCGCCGGTGGTCATGCCGTTGGCGGCGCAGTCGTGTAGCCTGCCGCCTGACTCCACGGTGCTGGCAATTGTGCGCCAACGGGTTGACGAAAAGCACAATGCCGGCATAGTTGTCGGCCTGTTGCACCACGGCGAACGTTCGCGCGTTGTCGCGTATGGCTTGGGGGCTGCCGATCGAAGGCTTGACGGGAACTCGGTGTTTGAAATCGGGTCCATCACTAAGACATTTACGGCGACGGTTCTCGCGGACATGGTTCGACGCGGCGAAGTGCGGCTCGATGAGCCCATCGCGAAGTACCTGCCAGCGTCGGCGCGTATTCCAAAGAGAAACGGCAAGGAGATCACGTTTATTGATCTCAGCACGCAGTCGTCAGGCCTGCCGAGGATGCCGACGAACTTCGCACCGAAGAATGCGGCGAATCCGTACGCGGACTACGACGCCGACCGGCTTTTCGCATTTCTCGGCGGCTATGAGTTGCCGCGTGACATTGGCTCGCAGTTTGAATATTCAAATCTTGGCATCGGATTGCTTGGGGTCACATTGGCTGCGCGTGACGGTGTCAGGTACGAAGCGATGTTGCGTCGCCGGGTGCTCGACCCCCTTGGGATGAGCGATACGCGGATCAAGCTGACACCCGAGTCATTGGAACGTCTTGCGCCAGGGCACAATTCGGCGGGCATGCCAGCCGCGAACTGGGATCTCGATGCCCTCGCCGGCGCGGGTGCAATCCGTTCGACCGTGAACGACATGCTCAAGTACCTCGCGGCAAATCTCGATTCCACAAGCCGTCCACTCGGACCAGCGATGCATGACGCGCATCGTCCGCTGCGGCCAGCGGGCGGAATGCGGATCGGACTCAATTGGCTGGTGCTCTCCGGCGCCGGTCCCGATATCACGTGGCACAACGGCGAAACCGGCGGCTACGCCACGTTTATCGGATTCGATGAATTGAATGGCAACGGCGTTGTCGTCTTATCAAATACAGCAACTCCTGTGGACGATATCGGGATGCATCTACTCAATGCGCAGCGGCCGCTGATGATCTTTCCAAAGCCACGGACCGAGATGTCGTTGACGGCTGCCGTGCTCGAGCGGTATGTCGGCGACTTCGCTCTCACTCCGGCCTTTCATCTAGTCATTACCCGTGACGGCGCGACGCTGTCGGCGCAGGCGACTGGTCAGGAGAAGGTCCAGCTCTTTGCCGAGAACGAGAACGAATTCTTTTTGAAAGCCGTCGACGCGCAAGTTTCCTTCACAACAGATTCCAGTGGTGCGGTGACTGGATTGGTTTTGCACCAGAACGGCGCACACTTGCCGGGACGAAAAATATTGCAGTAGCAAGTGGGAGAGAGAAACGGCCGTTTCTCTCTCCCACGAATTTGTCAGGCTGCACGCGCGCTCATTCAGCCACTCGAAACTGAAGTTACTTCGAGTCCAGCAACGCCTGCGCCGCTACCATGTGCGCCTGGAACGCCGGGGCCACCTTCTGTACGAACGCCTTCAACTCGGCGTTCTTAATCGCCGGCAGAAATGCCGTGGTCACTGCGTCTATGACGGCCTTGTGGTACGCCACTTCGTGCTCCAGAAATGCCTTGTCGAATGCCGCGCCACTCAAGGAGCGCAACTTCTTCATCGTCGCGTCGTAGTCCACTTTCAGCGCGAAATCATTGGCCACGGGCGTCGGCTTCACGCCGAGCTTTTTGGCCAGGGCGCGACCCTGCTTCTGCACGGATGTGTGATCGCGCTTGAGCATCGCACCGAAGTCTTTCACATCGTGACGCGTTGCTTTGTTCGCCGCGAGGCCGCCGGTGGACATGTCCCACGTGTTCGCGGCGTCAAAAATACCGACGATCGCGGCATCGTCGAGACCCGGTGCGGCCTTGGCCGGCGCTTGGGCATAAGCACGGAGTGGAAGAAGAATTGCAGCGGCAACAATCGCCGTACGTAATGCACGCATGATGTACTCCTGATGAATATGGATTAGCCTGGCACGTGAACGTGCCGGGTTGGTCGGAAGGCGCAATTGAATTATAGGGTAAGAAACATAATAAGTCAAGTAGATTGTGTACTTATTATAATGTGACTATACTGTGATGCATGATTCGCGGCTCTGATGAGGCACCCGATCCCAGGCTCTCCGTTCTCGACGCCGTTCGTCGCGGCCGCACAACGGTAAACGCCCTCGCCACCGAACTGTCGGTTACCGACAACGCGGTTCGGCTTCACCTGGTCGCGCTCGAAGCGGACGGATTAATTGCGCGGACCGGTATCAGGCATAGTGGCCGAGCTGGTCAGCCGGCGGCGGAGTACGCACTCACCCCAAACGGTGAGACCGCACTTTCCCACGCATATCCTCCCGTGCTCGCAGCACTGGTAGCCGCCTTGGGCGCGCGGCTTCGGCCACGCGCACTCCGTGCGGTAATGGCCGATGCCGGAGCACGTATCGCGGCGAGCACTGGTCGATCACCGAACGCTGGTGCGTCACTCTCGCACCGCGCTGAACAATGCGTGTCGCTGATCGAATCACTCGGCGGCAGTGCGACGGTGAAGCTCGGCCGGCACGAAGCGATTATCACTGGTGCCGGTTGCCCGCTGTCAGCGGCTGTCCGCGCCGAGTCTGGGAGCTGCACGATTATTGAGGCGCTCTTGGAACGCCATGCCGGCGTGAAGGCCACGCAGCATTGTGATCACGGCACGCGCCCGAACTGCCGGTTTGCCATTCAGTGCGAATAAAAAGTGGGAGAGAGAAACAGCAGTTTCTCTCTCCCACTCACGATGTACGCGCACTCCTACTCCCACTCAGCAGTTAATCAGACATCCAGATTCGAAGCAAATTTCGCATTTGCCTCAATGAACGCCCGCCGCGGCTCTACTTCATCGCCCATCAGCGTTTCGAAGAGCAAATCGGCCGCCACCGCATCCTCGATGTTCACTTTAAGGATCGTGCGCTTCGATGGATCCATCGTCGTTTTCCAGAGCTGATCGGGATTCATTTCGCCGAGGCCTTTGTAGCGCTGGATGTTGATTGAACTCTTGCTGTCGGCGCCGCCAAACCGCTTCGCGATCTCGTCGCGCTCGGCCATGTCGTACGCGTAATACTCCTCTTTCCCCTTGGCCACGCGGAAGAGCGGCGGCTGGGCGATATACACAAAACCGGATTCGATGAGTTCCGGCATCTGCCGATAAAAGAACGTCAGCAACAGCGTGCGAATATGCGCGCCGTCGACGTCGGCGTCGGTCATGATGATGATCTTGTGATACCGGGCGCTGGCGATCTCGAATTCTTCTTTGATTCCCGCGCCGATCGCTGTGATGATCGTGCGGATTTCTTCGTTGGAGAGAATCTTGTCGATGCGTGCCTTTTCGACATTCAGAATTTTCCCGCGCAAAGGCAGGATCGCTTGGAACATTCGGTCGCGCCCCTGCTTGGCGCTGCCACCGGCCGAATCACCTTCGACGAGATAGATCTCACAGAGCGCCGGATCACTGAGTGAGCAATCGGCGAGCTTGCCTGGCAGGTTGCCGACATCGAGTGCCGACTTCTTGCGAGTGAGATCGCGCGCTTTGCGTGCGGCCTCGCGGGCCCGCGCCGCGCTGAGCGCTTTGTCGATCACGATATTGGCGACACGCGGATGTTCGTCGAGATACGCAGCCAGCCACTCGTTCACGAACGTCTTCACGGCACTCTCGACTTCCGAGTTGCCGAGTTTGGTTTTCGTCTGCCCTTCGAACTGCGGTTCGCGCACTTTCACGGACAGCACGGCCGTGATGCCTTCGCGCACATCCTCGCCGGAGAGCTTGAGGTCTTTGTCTTTTTTCGCCGACGACTTGTCGACGTACTTGTTGATCACGCTCGTGAGTGCGGACTTGAAGCCGGTGAGGTGCGTGCCGCCTTCGTGCGTATTGATGTTATTCACAAACGAGAAAACATTCTCGTTGTAGCCGTCATTGTATTGCAGGGCAAGTTCGATCCCGATGTCATCCTTTTCCCCTTCGAGGTACAGGATTTCAGCGTGCAGCGCCTTTTTATTGCCGAGGAGAAATCCGACAAACTCTTTGAGACCGCCTTTCGCCTGGAAGGTCTCCTCGCGCTCCATGCCGGCGCGTTCGTCCTTCAGGGTGATGGTCACGCCCTTATTCAGGTAGCTCAGCTCACGCAGGCGTGATTGTAAGGTTGTGAAATCGTATTCGAGTTCTGTAAAGATTTCGGCGTCCGGCTTGAACCAGACTTTGGTACCGGATTCTTTTGCGCCCGCCGTGCCGATCACTGAAAGTTTGGTCTTGGTGTCGCCGCGCGTGAAATCCATATAGTGCTCTTTGCCATCGCGCTTGATCCAGACCTTCAACGTCTCGGAGAGCGCGTTCACCACGCTCACACCGACGCCGTGCAAACCGCCCGACACCTTGTAACTGTTCTTGTCGAACTTGCCTCCGGCGTGGAGCACGGTCATGGCCAGTTCGACGCCCGGAATTCCTTCGCCCGGATGAATATCAACCGGAATACCACGGCCGTTATCGGCGACGGTAATCGAGTTGTCGCTGTGAATGATGACATCTACGGCATCGCAATACCCGGCGAGTGCTTCGTCGATGGCATTATCGACTACTTCGTATACGAGATGATGGAGGCCACGGCCACTCGTGCTGCCGATGTACATACCCGGGCGTTTGCGAACCGCCTCGAGCCCTTTGAGCACCTGAATATCGGAGGCGCCGTAGGACGAGGCGGAATTGTCGTTCGTCTTGGCCATTTGCGGGGATAAGGATGGGGCGAAGACTGCAGAAAAAAGCAGAAAAAAGCGGAAAAAGCAGAAAAACGGGGGAAGACGGTTGTGAACAAAGGTCGAATTCAACCGCTCAAAACCGATCCATAATTTTAACCTTTGGCCCCCGTTTTCGCAACCGCAAAAACGCTCCGCAAGAGGCCAACCCACAACAACTTACCGCTGTAGTTCCCATCGTATCTTTTTGATCGGATCGCGGCCCGCGACCGCATTGATTTTCGCGAGCAGTGGCCGTTCCATCATCGTGAGCTCATTCATCCAGCCGTGATTCTTCACGCCGACGAATAACGTGCCATCTTCAGTGACTTGTCGAGGCGATGTGACGCTGGCGATTTGCGGACCGACCAACGATGCCCATTCCACCAACACTTGGGCGCGTTCGACGCGCGAGTCGAGCCCCTTTTCGCGCAAGAAACTTCGCAGCGCTTCGGCAATCGGAGTTGGCCGCGTCTTTTTCTCGCTCATGCCAACCTCGCAAATACACCATCGACAACACGCCATCTCTCGAGGCGGGTGAACTCCGCCGGAATCTCGTCTTCACGGGGCACGCACAGCACCGTCTGACCTGTGCCACGGGCGGAGAGTTGATCGAGCAATGCCAGCACATTGGTCGCGCGTTCGCGATCGAGTTCGGCAAACGGATCGTCCAGCAACAGCAAGGGTTGGACGCCGCCGCGCGCGCGAAACGTTTCGGCTTCAAGCAGGCGCAACGCAATCGCCGCAGTACGCTGTTGTCCGGCTGATCCAACGATTCGCAAATCGCGCTCACGCAGTGTCACTGCAAGATCATCGCGATGCGGACCGGCGTGCGTCATGCCACGGCGCACATCGTGGTCACGACCCTTGGCCAGCGCGTCGGCGAGCGCTGTCCTCACATCGGCCGCGTCAGAGAGCGGCGATTCGTACGCAATAGCCATTGGTGCGCGCTCGCCGATCGCTGCGCACCGTTCGGAGAATTCGGACTGGCCGCCGGTCACCCAACTGCGCCGCTCTTCAATCAGCACTGCGCCGTGTTCAGCGAGGGCAGGTTCCCACGCGGACACGCTCGAACTGCGCGCGCCGGGCCTGGCCGCGGCGCGCAACGCCGCGTTCCGCCTGGCAAGCGCGGCTCGGTAGTGCCGCAGTGCCCCAAGATATCGGCGCGAGCTAAGCGCTAGCGCAATGTCCAAATACCGCCGCCGTTCGGCCGGCGCGCCGGCAATGAGGGCAACATCGGCCGGCGAAAAACAGACGCTTGGCACGGCGCCGAGCGCGTCAGTGAGGCGCGGTGTGTCCACGCCATCGAGCGATACGCGTTTGCGACTCGCGCGATCGACACCGATTCCGACGTGATGTGCTGCCGTGCCAGTGGCCACTGACCCAATGTGAAATGCGGGCGCACCAAACCGGATCAGATCCCGGTCACGGACGCCGCGCAACGAACGCAACAATTGCAAATAGGCGAGCGCCTCGAGCAGGTTCGTTTTGCCATGTCCATTGTCGCCGACAATTGCGATGCCGTCGGCGGGAAGATCCATTTCCGCGCGCTCAATGTTGCGGAAGTCCCGAATATCAACGCGGGCGATCGCAACGCGCTCGGCGCCAATGGCGGCGTGGGACGTTGTAAGCGCCGACAGTGTCATGCTACTCGCCGCGGAACGACGCCGGACGCTTTTCCAAAAACGCCGCGGTGCCCTCACGCATGTCCGTCGTCTGACCAAGTGAGCCAAAGAGTTTCGATTCGTTGGCCAGCGCGGCGTCGAGCGGACGGTCGAGTCCGTCGTCTACCGACTGCAACGCCCGCGCAATCGCGACCGGACCATTCTTCAGGATCGTTTGGGCAAACGCCCGCGCCGTGTCTAGTAACGTGGAGTGTTCGACAACCGAATTAACGATGCCGAGTCGCAGCGCTTCGACCGCGTCGATCGTGTCGCCGGTAAGAATCAACTGCAACGCGGGCCCGCGGCCGATCAGTCGCGGCAGCCGCTGGGTGCCGCCGTAACCCGGAATGAGTCCGAGCTTCACCTCGGGCAAACCGAACTTCGCATGCTCCGACGCGACGCGCAGATGGCACGCCAACGCCAACTCGCAGCCACCGCCAAGTGCAAATCCGTTCACGGCGGCGATCACCGGTTTCGGCGATCGCTCGATCGCCCGGAACGTGCGCTGGCCGAGCGCCGAAAGTGTCTCGAGCGTCTCCGCGGATTGCGTGGCGATGTTGGCGATGTCGGCGCCGGCGACAAACGCGCGACCGGCGCCCGTGAGAATGATCACCCCGACGGCTGCATTCGTCGCAAGGTCGGCAAAAACCGCCGCGATCTCGCCCATCATCTGGTCATTGAGCGCGTTGAGTTTGTCGGGACGGTTGATGGTGACCGTCGCAATGCGGTCGCTGATGTCGAGTTGCAGGAGTGCGTAGGGCATGTCTCGCGCGCGGCTGAAGGTGTGTGAAATCTACTTGCCACCGCTGGCTGGCGCGCCTGTAGTATTTTGGTATGGTGGAACCTATCAGAGCTGTCCAATGGTCGCCGGCGGGCGATGCTGTTCGCATCATCGACCAGCGCCAGTTGCCAGGCGAATACATCGAGCGCGACTTGCGGACGCTCGACGAGCTTTGCGACGCGATTGCCACGCTCGCCGTCCGGGGTGCCCCGGCCATTGGTGTGGCCGCGGCGATCGGACTTGTCGCGTCGCTTCTTCCATTCGTCCACGAAGACCCGCGCCTATTGCGCGAACGCGCCAAGGCGCACGCCAGCATGCTGGCTGGTGTGCGTCCGACCGCCGTAAATCTGCCGTGGGCGATGGCCCGGATGTCTTCGCTTGCGCAATCGCTACACGCGGCAACCGGATCGCAACTACTCGACGCGCTTCGGCAAGAGGCCACGGCGATTCTTGACGAAGACCGCGCGATGTGCGATGCCATTGGGGCGAATGGGTTGGCTTTCGTGGTAGACGGTGCCCGCGTCCTCACCCACTGCAATGCCGGTGCCCTTGCAACGGCAGGCATCGGCACGGCCCTTGCGCCGGTGTACTTGGCGCACGCCGCCGGCCGAGCAGTACATATCTTCGCGAATGAAACGCGTCCGCTGCTACAGGGCAGCCGTCTCACCGCGTGGGAACTGGCTAGAGCGGGGATTGCCTGCACGATTCTGACGGACGCCATGGCGGCCGCCCTGATGCGCGCCGGTGAAATAGACATCGTGCTAGTGGGCGCCGATCGCGTGGCTGCCAATGGTGATACCGCGAACAAAATCGGCACGTACGCGGTCGCCGTTGCGGCACGTCACCACCACGTGCCGTTCTATGTTTGCGCCCCGTGGTCCACGATCGATCATGCCACACCGAACGGTGACGCGATCGTGATTGAGCAGCGTGATCCGGACGAAGTCCGCCTCCTTCGCGGCGCGGCCGTGGCGCCACGCGATGCCCTGGTGATCAATCCCGCGTTCGACATCACGCCCGCCGCACTGATCACCGGAGTCATCACCGACAAAGGCGTGTATCGCGCCCCATATTTGTTCACCTATCCCCACCGTTAGGAAAACCCGCCCCTCATGACGCGTTCCGTTCTCGCGATCGACCAAGGCACGACGGGATCCACTTGTCTCGTCATCACCGAAGACGGCCGAATTGCTGGCCGGGGATACCGCGAGATTACCCAGCATTTCCCGGAACCTGGCTGGGTGGAACACGACCCCGAGGAGATTTTTTCCCGGACACTCGACGCGGCCCGCGAAGCGATTGCTCAAAGTGGTCTGCGGCCCGAAGCCATTGGCATCACCAATCAGCGTGAGACGGTGCTGCTGTGGAACCGTGCGACTGGTGCACCGATTGGCCGAGCCATCGTTTGGCAGGATCGCCGCACGGCGGCGCGGTGCGCGGCACTCGCGCCTCAGCGCGATACAGTCTACGCGGCCACAGGGCTCGTCACCGATCCGTATTTCTCGGCGTCCAAGCTGGAGTGGTTGCTGCAGCACCGGCTCGGCGCGTCACCCGGCAGCATTGATGACATTGCGGCCGGAACGATTGACAGTTGGCTGATTTGGAAACTGACAAATGGGGCCGTACACGCGACCGATCCCACGAATGCGTCGCGCACGATGCTGTACGACATCAATAAGATGAATTGGAGTCCGCCGTTGTGCGCACTCTTTGGCGTGTCGGAGTCATTGCTCCCCGAGGTGCGCCCGTCGAGCGGCGCATTTGGAATCGCCGCCGCGAATCATTTCGGTTTTGAAATTCCTATTCTCGGCGTTGCCGGCGATCAACAAGCGGCGCTTTTCGGTCAGGGATGCTGGACGCCCGGCACAAGCAAGAATACGTACGGCACCGGGGCATTTTTGTTGCTGAATACCGGCGCCATTAGGCCGCCGGGGGGCGGCGGCATGCTCACGACCATCGCGTGCGATGCCACGGGCGCACCAGTGTACGCGCTCGAAGCGAGCATCTTTATTGCCGGCGCGGCCGTGCAATGGCTGCGCGACGGACTTGGGATTATTTCGCGCGCATCGGAGACCGAAGCGATGGCCCGCTCACTGCGGTCGAATGAAGGTGTCTACTTCGTTCCCGCGTTGACGGGACTCGGTGCGCCGGAGTGGGAAGCCAATGCGCGTGGCACGATCGTCGGCCTCACTCGCGGCACAACCCGTGAACATTTCGTACGCGCAGCGCTCGAGGCGATGTGTTACGGCACGGCGGATGTGCTGCACGCCATGCGCGGCGCGAGCGGTGCGCCACTCGACGTATTGCGCGTGGATGGAGGCGCGACGCAAAACGCATGGCTGATGCAATTTCAAGCAGACGTTCTCGGCGTTCCTGTCGAGCGGCCGGATGTGATCGAGACCACCGCGATGGGCGCCGGCGCACTTGCCGGAATTGCGGCCGGGGTCTGGCCGGACGCTCACGCGTTCCTCGCATCGCGCGAGTACCAGCGCTTTCTTCCAGGCGACGGCGCTGCCGCTGCACAGCAATCGCTCGCCGGTTGGCACCGCGCCGTGCGGGCCGCGGTGCGATGGGCGCGCGACACGTGAGCGTACGGAGTTGATAAACAGCATGTCGTCGCTACGACCGCGCTCTCCCGCCGGATGGTGCGCAGCGCTTGGCATGACGTTGCTGGCGTTCGCCGTGAGTGGTGCACTGTTCATTCGGTCGTACGATGCAACAGTTGCGGATGGAACGATCTACCACGCGCGCGATCCGTTCGGTCGGGAATGGACATTCGCCAGCCAAGGCATCAGCCGGGTGGAGCGGGACAGCAACTTCGTCATCACGTTGGCTCTTCTGCCGGCACTCAATGGCCATCGCCAGCCGATGCTGTCCAGCGAACATCGCGAGTCGATCGCAAACGATCTTGGCCGTGAGCCGGTGACGACCGCTGCGGATGGCGTTCGTCATGCAGTTCTGCAGGAGATTCGCTTGACGTTCGCTGCTGTCGCCCCGGGGGTTGCGTCGGTGCATCTGACGTTCGTGCCGTTTGGAAGTTGGGGATGGGCAGGAGCGGGACTGATCGCCATCGGGGGCCTGTTCGCCGCGGTGGCACGCATTGGAGAAACACGCGCGGTCTCACCGACGTTGGCCGGGACATCAAATTCCAACTCCGCAGACCCGTTGGACGAAGCCGCCGAAGCGGCCATTGCCCGCTGGCGGGGTCAGAGCACGCGATGCCCAAATTGCGCGGCGGAATTGCAGACGGAAGCCAACTTCTGCTCGTCGTGCGGCCTGTCGCTCATAGCCTGATGGTTCTTTTCTTTGGTATCGGGGTGTAATGACAATCATGAGGCGCTTCCCCCAGTTGTGCCTTGCCATCGTTGCCGTCCCGTTTGTCCTGGGGGCGCAAATAATTCGCGACCCCGATGGACCCGCAAAAACAGGGATGCCAGCCGGTGCGATGTTTCCGGACGAGGTCGCCCGCCGCGCCCAATTCGACTTCGAACATTTTCGTCGGCTGCATTTACCGAGAGCACCGCAGGGGCCGCCAGCCCGTTGTGATGAAACCGTCGGACGTTTCTGCTATTGGTATGACGAGAATGAACCACCGCCACCGCGCGAGCCCGAAGTCATCACAACGGCACGCAACCGGTTCATCGTTCAACTCGACTCCCTCGCCCGTCTCGTGCCCGATGACCAATGGATCACCGCGCAGCGTGTACGCTATCTCGCCGAAGCCAATCGCTTTGACGCCGCGCTGACGGCCGCACACGAATGCCAAGTCGGCGGTTGGTGGTGCGATATGCTCACGGGGTTTTCGCTCCACCTGCTCGGCGACTATGTGCATGCCGACAGCCTCTATGCCGTTGTCCTGGCGAACATGAATGCGCCCGATAGATGCGAATGGCGGAGCATCGCGTTGTTGATCGATGAAGACACGCGCCTGCAGTACCGCGCGCTCCCCTGCGGGGACAAGCGCCGGACGGCATTTGAAGATCGAGCATGGTTTCTTGCCCGCACACTGTATTCAATGAAGGGCAACGATTCGCGAACCGAATACTACGCGCGGATGACGATGGCGCTTATGGAGCGGGACGCACCAGGCCCGTACCAGTTTGGATTCGACGACGACGAGAAAGAACTCCTCCTCCGATTCGGCTGGCCGCGTGACTGGGCCGGTACATACTCCATAAATATTCCGCACATTTTTGCGAACCCCTTGGGAGTGAATGCACCGGGTACCGGATGCTCCGGACCCAGCGGTCGTGGCGCCGGCGGCGGCTTCGGCGGTTCCGGTGGCGGTGGAATTGGCGGCATTGGTGGTGGACGCGGCACGACAGGCCGGCCCGGTGGTGGCGGTCGTGGCGGTAGTGGAGGCGCAACAGGTTGCGCTCCGCCAATCTCGTATCCCGGCAGCCCGCGTGGAGTCGGCGGTGGCGTTGATGGTGGCGGCGGTACCGGAACAGGTGGCACGCCAGGCCGCGGCGGCGGACGTGGAGATGGTCGTGGTAGCGGCAACGATGGCAATCGCGATGGCGTCAATGTCATGGGAATGGAGCCAACGCCAGCCTATCGTTATGTCCCCGCGGGATATGTTCTCGCGACGCCGGCGATGTCGGATTCAGCTCAGTGGCGTCCTCAGTTGCCGCCGGTCGTCGCGCGCTACGCACCGGTCTATGCGAAAAAGCTGGTGGCGCTGGAGCATCAGCAGGCGATGTTCCATCGTGGCGACAGCGCGCTAGTCGTCATGGCGTACAATGCCAATACGAACAAGGAGTTAGCCGGCACAAGTCTCAACGCCGCACTGGTGGTGACACCGGGCGACGATAGGCCGCGGGGGTACATGGTGCGGCGCGACAACGCACCGGCCGTTGGCGTGTTCTCCGTCAAAGCGCCCTGGGGGCCATTGCTGATGAGTGCGGAAGTCATGGCTCCGGCCCACAACGCCGTGGCCCGCGCCCGTTACGGGCTTCGTCCACCAGACGCGCTCGGATCGCGCGTGACCCTTTCTGATTTGCTCTTCTTTAAACCCTATGGGACGGCACCACAAACCGTGGAAGAGGCAGCACCGCACTCGCTAACGTCGGAGCGTGTCAACGCGAAGGACCGATTGGGCGTGTACTGGGAATCGTACGGCACTGACCCTCAGGGCGAAAAAATAAAAGTCACCGTAACCGTGTTGCGCGAGTTGCAGGAACGCGGCTTGCGACAACGCGTCGCCAAATCGCTTAAACTCGACCGGGAGGCAACGCCCGTCAGCGTCACCGTTGAGGACATCTCGGCGCGCGGGAGTCGGACTTCTACGCGGGCGCTGGAGCTGGATATCTCTACGCTGCGGAAGGGATCGTACCTGGTGGAACTGGAGATCGCGGTGGCGGGTGAACTCACCCTGCGCGCCGATCACCGCATCGAAGTCGTGAGTCCGTAGCGCCCGCTGCGGAACGATTTCGACGTCAGCTCAACCGCTTGGTGAAGCAGTGCTTCTCGCCCACGGCCAGTTCGGTGGTGTCGATCTTTTCATAGCGTGAGATTTTTTCTGGGAATGCCGAAAGCGGGGCCCGGTCGAATCCACACGCCAAAAAGAGTTCGTCGGAATACGATACCGCAAACAACTCTGCATAGCCCCGCACCCGAGCCAATTGCTCGGCGGCGGCGATCAACGCCTTTCCGTGCCCGATGCCCTGCGCGTCCGGAGAGACGGCGAGCGAGATGAGCTCCACAATACTCGGCGAATATTCGTCGAGTGCGACACACCCAAGGACGCCGCCATCGGCGTCGCGAATGACGCGATAGTCGGCGAGATGGGCGTATCCAAACTCTTCACTGCGAACGAGCGTGAGGCCCAGCGGCGCGAAGCGATTGTTCAGCGCCACCAGCGCCTGCAGGTCGGTTTCGTTTGCCCGTTCAACGTGCATTTAGAGTTCCACCGATTCGAGCCGATTCATCGCGATCCGAATTGGAATGACGGTCGCGGCGATGCAGAGCAGGGCAGCGGCGCCAAATCCCAAGACCATTTCCAGCGAATTCGCTTCGGTGGCGAACGCGCGCGCCGAGAGATATCCGTAGACCGGTCGCGCCTCCAGAATCACTACGGCACCAATCACGCCGATGCTGGCCATCATGAAGAGCAGGCCACCGAACGACGTCGGGATTTGCGCGGCATTTTCGGTTTCGAATTGCGGAAATACCGTGCCGAATCCAATGGCCATTCCGGCGACCGCGAACGTCATCATCGTGATGGTAAAAATCGACACGAGGAACATAAAGTCGGACACTTTCAGCAGGTAATCCGTGGTGCCGATGATGCAGACGGCCAGCAAGAGCAAAGGTGTCGTTCCCACCCAGAACTTCGACCAGAGCAGGTCACGCACACTCATTGGACTCGACCGGAGCAGCCAAAGCGTGCGCCCCTCAAGTGAAACGCCTGGAAAAATAAAACGCGCGGCAATCGACGCGAGCACGAAACCGGCGAGCACCAAATTCAAGAATGGAATCACATTCACGAGGAAGAAGGTGATGCCTTCTCCTTTGAGCGGCAGGAACTTGATATTGAACACATAGACCACGACCAGCACGGCGAGCAGAATGAGTTGCGACCATTGCGTGGTGTCGCGAAAGAACAAACGCAGTTCCTTGAGAATGAGCTCGCGCTTCAACACGCCGAGTGGACGCAGCAATCGCGTGGCGACCTTGGTAAAGCGTCCGGAACGCGCCCAACGCTGCGCACTTTCTTGCGCCTTGCTGAATCCGGTGAGATACATCGAGCGGTGCAAGAGCGCGCCCATCACCACTAGTGCCGCCGCAGTGGTCCAGAGCAGATAGACGCTGAGCCAGTCGGTCTGTCCGGACAGCCATCCCATGATGCCACGTTGTGCCCATTCGCTTGGGAGGAACGGGGATGTCGGTGTCCGCAATACGCCAACAAAATCCACCAGCGATTTAAATCCTTCGGGGCGGGCGAGCCGTTCAGGGCGCACGAGCCGGAGCAGCAAAACGATCGCGGCGGCCGAGCCGACCGCAATCACGCTCAGGATGTCCCGCGTGCGTCGCGCCGGGAAAATATTGACGAGAATCAGTGTGGTCGCGCTGCCGACCACCGATGGAATCAGAATGAATGGCAAAATGACTGCAACCGCGAACGGCGCGAACAACCACCCGCCACCATAGGCAAACCCGTATGCCGCCAGCATCGGAATCGCCATGAGCGCGACCATCCAACTCGACGCGATCATCGTCTCGAGTAATTTTGCGCCATAGAGCCGGAGCCAGTCCACCGGGCCGCTCACCAGTAAGTCAAGATCCTTCGCGAGAAAAAAGCTGCTCAGAGCGGATATCACGTTGGAGAGCAACAGCAGCGAGAAAAAACTGACGAGCATCAGACCGAGCAATTTGCCGGCCAGCAATGGCCCGATCTCCTGCACGCCTTTGAAGTAGGTCAGCAGTTTATAGAGCACCGCAAAAATGAATGTCCAGAACAGTGCACCAACCAGGCCGAGCAGCACGAATCGCGCCGAGCGCCCTTTTTCGTTGGCCATCGCACGCGTGCGCGCCGTGATCCATTTCGGCTTCAGCAGGTGCAGCAGCGGTGCGTCGGCGAGCACAGCCGGGAGCACGGCCGGGAGCACGGCCGGGAGCACGGCCTCAGGCATCGAGCACGTCCATCAGATCCCGCGCGGCATTCTGCCCGGTGAGTTTCAGGAAAATCTGTTCGAGGCCGGTGCCGCCGTGCTGGGCATCCGCGCGCAATTCATCCATTGTGCCGCAGGCGGCAATTTTCCCGGCGTGAATAATTGCAATGCGATCGCACAAGCTCTCGGCGGCATCGAGCGTATGCGTGCTCATCATAATCGTGTGACCGCGGCGCGTGTACTCCTTAAACAGGTCGCGCAGAATCTTGATGGACTTCGGGTCGAGTCCGACGTGCGGCTCGTCCACTACGATCACTTCGGGTCGGTGCACAAAGGCACTGCTCACGATCAATTTCTGCCGCATCCCGTGGCTATAGCTCTCGACGAGCTCGTCGCGCCACTCTTCCAGATCGAACAGCGCCATCAATTCGCGGGCCCGGTGCTCGACGTCAGTTCCTTCCTGGCCGTACAACCCGGCGACGAAGCGCAGAAATTCCGCGCCGGTCAATTTTTCGTAGATAAACGGGCGGTCGGGAATGAAGCCGAGCTTCGACTTCGCACCGATCGGATTGGTGGCGATGTCGATCCCGCCAATTTGGACTCGACCGGACGTCGGCTTGAGAATGCCGGCGATCATCCGCAACGTCGTCGTCTTGCCGGCACCGTTCGGCCCGAGAAATCCGAACAGCTCCCCGGGTGGAACGTGCAAATTGATCGCGTCCACCGCACAAAACTTGCCGTAGTTCTTCGTCAGATTGGTCAGCTTAATCATGGTTTTCCTGTCTGTGCTTTCGGCTGTCTGCCATCAGTCTTTTGCGTGACTTCCATTTTCACGGACGCCATCAGTCGTAATAGCCCGGGTTGGCGAGCCATCCCGCCAACGACAAGCCGCACATGTGATGCGTCGGCAGGGAATTGGCCGAAGGTTGGATCGAGCGCCGTCCAGTCGCGCAAGTATGCCTCTGGCCACGCGTGGTAATAGAACTTTCCGCCGACATAGACCACACCCATCGCCACGCGCGATGGGATTCCGATCCCTCGCGCCAGCGCGACAAACAATTGCGCATGGTCGTTGGCGTCACCGCGCCTCGTGCTCAACAATTGCAGCGCGTCGGGAGCACCGGGCGAAACTTCCCGCTTCACATTCGTCGCAACCCATGCATTTATTTTTCCGGCGATCACTCGGGGGTCGCGGTCATTGCCGGCGATCGCAATCGCCGTCCGCACCATACGTAGCTCGTGAGCTTGTAATCCCGGTTCATCTGCCAGCTCGCGGGCGAATCGCTTTTTGATCTCCGCATTATCGCCCAAGAGCGAATACGTGGGGACCAGTTGGGCTTCGGTCTCGCGAGTGACGCGAATGGTTTCGCCGGTCTGCGTCTGTCGACTGCCAACAATATCGAACCCTCGCGCTTCAACTTTCGCCAAACCGGCCAACCGCACCGTGAGGGATTGCAAGTTTGATTTCGAAACGTCGACACCAGCCGCGATTGCCGTTCGTTCCAGAAAATTCGAAGCAGTCCCGCCCGCGACGCCGAGCGCTTCGACACTGTCTTGTGACTTTCTCCAGTTCTCAAACGCAATTTCGTACGCCATGCGTCGGAGTGTGATGCCGTCGGCGCGCATGCCTTGTACGACGCGCCCCTGGGCATCGATCCATTCATTGATCAGCGTGCCATTCTCCGTTGACGCGTGCCATGCACGCACGGTATCAGTCAGCGCGACGAGCCAACTGCGTTGTGCCGGATCGAACTTCGCGCTGTCGACGACGGTGAACACGGACTCGGCGAGAATCGATACCTGAATCTCGCCGCGCTGCCCCGGTGACTCCGGGACAAACATGCGAAAGGAATATTTGCGTCCAACCTTTGGAGTTTCTCCAAGCGCCAACGCCAATGGGACCAGCGATGGCAACAGGACCGGGCCCAGCACGGACACCCGCTGGCTGTCGGCACGAATGCCGGCTGCGCTGTCGGCGCGGGCAAAAACAATTGCGCTGTCACCTTCAGTGCGGCCGCCGATGTGACGGGCGGAACCCGGAGACTCCGTCAGCAAGTCAAAGCTTCGAAGTGCCAATGCCCGTGACAGCCGCGTCACGGACCGAGCGGTTTCACGGTGCGGCCGCGCTCCGGTGGAGAAATCGGCGACATAATAGTCGGTCACGTCGATCCCATTTCGGACGGTATCGATGGTCGTTGACGCGAACCCGATTTGTTTCCCCTGTTGTTCCACGACATAAAACGTCGCACCGGGGTTCAGCCGCATTGCCGCTTCGGCGAGCAGGTCGGCGTGGGATGCGAAAAGCTCGCGACGGGCAAGCAGTCCGAGCCCGACGACCCATGCGATCAGTACCGCAACGGCGATGACCGTACGGGACCGTCCGCGCGAACTGTTTTGTCTTTCGGCTGCCATCATCCGTTCAACCACTCTGCGCGTCGCGCGCGCGCCGGTAGAACAGGGCGGCATCTGCCGGCCGGCCCATGCGGTCGAGAATAATTCCTACGCCCTTCAGCGCCCGCCAGTTGGTCGGCTCCAGCTCGGCCGCCCGCTCATACGCCACCAATGCCTCTTGCAGCCGGTCGAGCTTGTTGAGCGACTCGCCCAGGTAAAAGTGCGCCAGTGCGGATGTCGGATTCAGACGAGCCACCATCGACAGCGGCTCGACAGCGTCTCGCCACTTCGCGCGCCGACAGGCAAGAATCCCCTGCTGCAGTAGCACATCAGGATCTTCGGGCTGTAGTTTCGCCGCGCGTTTCAGTTCAGCCTCGGCGTCGTCGTACCGCAAACGGCCGCTGAGAATTGTCGCCCGTGCACAACGCAGCGGAACACCGTCGGCGCCGGCCTCGATCGCCCGAGCAAGAACGCTGAGTGCCCCTTCGATGTTACCGCGTTTGTCCAACGCCGTGGCGAGCGAGATTGCTGTTCTGGCATCACCGGGACTGGCATCGTGCATGCTTTTCAATTCGGCCAGTGCCGGCAGTGGCGTCGGCGGTGTCATCGATCGCGGCGCGGCCGGAGTACGCAGCGGCGGCGCGACGGTTCGAGGCGTGACGCGTTGCACATAATCCCGTACCGGTTCGCGTACCGGAACTCCCGGTCCTCCTGCAATACCCGAAGCGCGCGAAACAGCAGGGGTAGCAATGCGATCCGGCGTCGCCGCTCTCGGTGCGGCCACGGGTGCGGCCTCGACCATTTTTGCTGCCGTCCGCGTATTCGCGTCATCACTCGTGTCAAATGACCATTCGCCGCAAACCGGTGGCTCGCGCAATCCGATGCCCTGATCGCTATCGCCGCCGTCGCCACTCTCGGGAGTCTCCACCTGCGGCGGCAACGCCGCACCGTCGAAGACGTCCAGCGGAAGCTGGTTAATGTCGGCTGAGCGCAGCCCCGCTGGCGGGGTGAATTCGTTCATCGACAGACCGCGAATGCAGGCCAAATGAAAGAAATACGAAGGAGAGGCATCGTCAGGAAATCTATATGCTGACGCTTGTTTCCCGAGAGGGGTCCGGCGACCTTTCACAGGCTATGCCCGAAGATTCGCTGATCGTACGCGGTGCCCGCGAGCACAATCTCAAGAATATTGACGTCACTATCCCTCGCGATAAGCTGACCGTCATTACTGGGCTATCCGGTTCGGGCAAATCGTCCCTCGCGTTTGACACGATTTTCGCTGAGGGGCAACGCCGGTACGTCGAGTCACTGTCGGCCTACGCCCGCCAATTCCTGGGGTTGATGGAAAAACCGGACGTCGACGCCATCGAAGGGCTCTCACCAGCCATTTCGATTGAGCAGAAGACTGCTGGACACAACCCGCGTTCGACCGTTGGGACGGTC
>JANYBD010000186.1 GCA_025360995.1 Gemmatimonadota bacterium | reverse complement strand
AGGAACCAAAGAACGCGCTTACCAAACAGTATCACAAACTGTTCGAACTCGAAGATGTCGCGATCACGTTTGAAGAAAGCGCACTGAAGGCAATTGCCAAGCGGGCAATCGAGCGCGGTACTGGGGCGCGCGGATTGCGGGCGATTCTCGAGGAAATGCTTCTGGATATCATGTTTGACCTGCCGGGGCGCGACGACGTGATAGAGGTCCGGGTGACCGAGGCTTGCGTGACCAATGGGGTGCCGCCGATGCTGGAGCTGTCCGGCAAACGGCAGAAAAAGGAAGCGTAGCGCGTCGCCGGCCAAGCGGCATGTCTCGCCGTAAGGCAGTGCCTGGGACCAGAAGGTCGGCGGAGTCATTGGCTCCGCCGTTATCTTTTAAGCGATGACAACGCAAAGCTCTGGACCGGCAGATTCCGGAAAACACGATCCACTTGTAATCCGCGACCTGGAGTTCATCGGGGGGATGGCGACGGTGGACGGCTGGCGGCCACAAACGGAATTGCCGGAAGTGGCATTTGCCGGCCGGTCGAACGTCGGCAAGTCGTCGTTACTCAACCGGTTGGTGAGGCGCAAAGCGTTCGCCCGCGTCAGCAACACGCCGGGCCGTACCCGCGAGTTGAATTTTTTCAAAGTCAATCGCGAATTTGTGCTGGTGGACTTGCCCGGCTATGGGTACGCCCGCGTATCGAAAGCACGACGCGCTGAGTGGCGGCCGCTCATAGAAGGCTATTTACGGAAAAGTGCAACGCTGCGCGGCATCGTCCAGCTACTCGACGCACGGCACGACCCCACCGACGATGACCGCCAGATGTTCGACCTCTTGGCAGAGCTGGGTGTGCCGACGATCGTGGTGGTCACCAAGACCGATAAGCTGAAGGCATCGCAAGTCGCGCCGCGCCTGCTGACCCTTGCCGGCGAGCTCGAGTTGGACGACGATCAATTGATCGCTTTTAGCGCCACAACGGGCGCGGGGCGCGACGATCTCGCCGAGGCCGTGATGAGTCTGATCGCCCAACCGTCGTGGAAAGCAGAGGCGTGAGCGAACGGCCGGTGAGCGCGGTGAGCGCGGTGAGCGCGGTGAGCGCGGTGACGCGGCCGACGGTGCGAGTTGCAGCACTGTCGCTCGTGGCTGCCGCGATTGCGTGCGCCCAGGGCGCCCAAGGTGTTCCGGCTGGCCTGGGTTCCCGGGCCGCCGACAGTGTCACCGCAGATTCGGTGCGCAAGGCGTCCCGGTCGGGGCTCCCGCCGGCCGGATTCGGTACGCTGCACCAAAGTGACATTGCGCTGGCGATTCAGAATTTCGGAGTGACGATCACTGCGATTCCACTGGATGAAAGCGTGTTGCGTGCGCTGGCACCGGATTCGTACCGGTCGCTGCGCGATCTGCGGGACAGCAAGAGCAAACGGCTGATGGAAATCCAGACGCGACTCGGCCTGACTTCGGTGCAGGCGTGGTATGTGAACTTTTTTAATGTTGATCTGGGCGAGGCGCGATACGATGCCGGTGATTTATTGTTGCGCAGCGCCGGGCGCGACTTTCGGCCGATCGATATTCTTGGCTTGAAGCCCGGCTGGGGCGACGGCCGACTGCCACAGAAAGGTGCGCAAAGCGCCATCTATGTGTTCGATCCCGCGGTAGATCTCACGCAGCCGATCACGATGTTGGCTGCCGGGCAACAGACGAGCAGCTGGTCCGACAACTTGCAGCGCATTGAGCGTGAACGCGCGCTGGCCTGGTCGCGGGCGTCGGCCGCGACTGCATCAAAAAAACCGTAACGGAGCTCACGCTATGGTACTTCTTCCGCTTCGCGCCCTCGCTCCAAACGCCTCTGCCGCGCTCGCCGCGGAATGGCTCGACGGCATTCGCCACTCGCTCGCCGATTCGGCGCTCGACCGTGCGAAGTTCTGCCGGACGTTGCTGTGCGAAATGGCCTACCCGGAATACGCTGGGCACTGGGAAACGGCGATTGCCGATCCCAAGCTGGCCGCCGGCACGCGGCTCGCACTCGCGTCGCTCGATCCGCGTCACGTCACGCTCGAGCCGGAATACTACGCCGACTGCGATCACGAAAAGTTTGCGCGCGTCAAGCCGTTACTCTGGCTTTGGTACTCGTTCGACCGCCTGCCAGTGGGCGGGCAGAATGTCGAGGCGGGTGTGCAATTCAGGCGCCTTTTGGCACCGCATATTTTCCGGAAATGTGGCGAGCGATTCAAAGCGTTTCAACACGTGGAATTCTCGTATGGGTACAACATAGAGTGCGGTGATGATGTCGTCGTGCATCGTCACGTACTGCTTGACGACCGCGGCGGAATTCTGATTGGCAACAAGGTCTCGATCAGCGACTACGCGAATATTTACAGCCACACGCATAGCATCGTCGATCAGGCCGATGTGACGAACGCCAACACGATTCTCGAAGACGGCGTGCGGATTACTTATCACGCGACGGTGCTGGCTGGCGTACGCGTCGGCACGCAGGGTATGGTTGGCGCGGTTGCGGTCGCCACGAAGGACGTCCGCCCGTACCACGTGAATGTCGGCATCCCGGCGAAGAGTGTGCGGGTGAAGCCAAACGCGCCTCCGGACGCGCACGATCGCACGGGGCGCGCTGTGGAGCCGCGCAAAGAATAGCGGGCGGTCGCACCATTAACGCGCGCCCGGGCGAGTTCGGGGGAGATTGCTTCTGTGCGCGCGGGCACGCGCATACTCCGCTCGCGCGCACGTCGACTCACGGTACACACAAGTGGGAGTCCAGGTCGGGCGAGCGCATTCGCTCCACAGGGCCCCGTGGCGGCCGTGTGCCATGGGCCGAGAGGCCGTAGGCCGACAGGCCGATGGCATACGGAGGCCACATGCAGGCCCGAAGGAGTGAATGCGCTTGCCCGACCGCGCAAAAAACGGGCTGCACGCTGCTCGCTGAACGACCGCGCGGGCGAACTAAGTGTCGAGCGGAATCCGCAATACGTCTTCCGCCGGGCCCGCGTCACCGGTGCGCAACAGCTTCGTGATGTGTGCAAGAACGTCCGTCGCCCGGGGCCAGGTGAAACGCTTGGCGGCCTGCGCCACCGTGAGCCATTCATGCGCCTGGTGTTCCTCGCCTGTTTTCACTTCGTCCGAGTTAACGAACGCACAAAAGACGACCGCGAGCTGCATCGTGTCTTGAACAGGGAGATAGAACGGGTTCACCGTGACGCTATAAAGCCTCTCCGGCTTCAGACCGGTCTCCTCCCGCAGTTCCCGGACCGCGGCCTGCGACGGTGTCTCACCGGACTCGATTCGGCCATGGACGGCTTCCCAGGAGCCGGGGCAACGGGTGTCGGTAGCGCGCTGCAATGTGAGCACCCGCCAGCTGCGACCGACGACTCGCACGACATACACATCGACGACACCGACGCGTATCTCTGTCACCGGTTTCCCCGACTCAGGGCTTGGGGCGAGCGAGCAGCGAGTGGAGGCGCGCCGACAGTGCGCGTGGACGGAACGGCTTGGTGAGGTAGTCGCTCGCGCCGTATTCAAACACGCGTACTTCGCTGTCCTCATCGCCCTTCGCCGTCAACACAATGACCGGCAGGTTCGCCGTCGCCGGCCGGGCACGGAGATGACTGAGCACGCCGTACCCGTCGAGCCGCGGCAGATTCAGATCGAGGACCACGATATCGGGAGCCTGACGATCAATTTCGTCGAGCGCTTTGACTCCATCTGCGGCCTCGAACACCGTGAATCCTTCGCGTTCGAGTAGATCCTTCACGACGCGGCGCAGCGAGTCTTCGTCCTCGACGAGGAGCACTTTCTTCGACTGACCATTCGCGTTGACGTTTTCTTCGTCTACGAGCTGGAACGATGGGCCGGCAAATGATGCCGACGGTGTGGCATGCAACGTCGGGATGTAGCCTCTCGGCGCCGGAGTCAAAATCTCCGTTGGCAGCGGAGCGGCCGTGGAGCCGCGCGGTGCTGCTGGCGCATGACGGCCATCCTCTTCGGTCACCGCGTCCGTCATTGTGCTCGCCCGCACATTCGTGCTACTGCGCTGCGCGTCACCCGGTATTTCGAGCACACGCAGCACTTCGTCAATGCTCGTCACGCCGGCGCGAACATGCTGGATGCCAGACTCCCACAGCCCCCGCATACCCGCTTCCCGCGCCGCGTCGGCAAGCCGTTCGGCGCTTTCATTCGCCGCGATCCGGCGCTCCACCTCGGGACTCGAGATGAGCACTTCAGTAATGGCCAGACGGCCGCGATAGCCCGTCGTGGAACACTCTCCGCATCCCACCGGCCGGTACATCGTGGTGCCTTCCGGAAACCATTTACGCAGGCGCTCGGGCACCTCACCCACGACCAATTCCCGGCAGTGCGGGCATAGGCGGCGCAGCAGCCGCTGCGCAACGACACCCTTGATGGACGCGGCAATCTTGTAACTCTCCACGCCAATGTCCATCAGACGCGTCACCGAACTCGAGGCGTCAATCGTATGCAACGTCGTCAGCACCATATGGCCGGTGAGTGACGCCTGCACGGCGATCATCGCCGTTTCTTTGTCGCGCACTTCACCGACGAGAATGACGTCAGGATCCTGACGAAGAATCGACCGCAATGCCGACGGGAAAGTGAGTCCCGCCTTCTCGTTGATCTGTACCTGCACAATGCCCTGCAGGCGATACTCGACCGGATCTTCGACGGTGACGATGTTCACGCCGCGCGCCTGAATCGTCCGCAGCATCGAATAGAGCGTCGTCGTCTTGCCGGACCCCGTGGGGCCGGTAACGAGAATGATTCCCTCGCGCGACTGCAGCAGTTGCTGAATGCGCTCGAGCTCGTCGGGATTCAGCCCGAGTCCATCGAGTGACAGTACGGTGGCGCGCTGGTCAAGAATTCGAATGACGACCTTTTCACCCTGCGAGGCCGGCAATGTCGATATGCGAAGATCGATGCGATTCCCACTGACGGCAACGCGGGCCCGCCCGTCCTGTGGACGCAACCGATCGGCGATATCCAGTTGCGCCATAATCTTCACGCGCGATACCAGCGGAATGCCCGCCGCCTTGGGCAGGATCATCACCTGGCGCAGCACACCGTCAATACGATATCGCACCGCGACGCCGGCTTCTTCAGGTTCCAAATGGATGTCCGAGGCACGCGACTGAATCCCTTCGGCCACAATGCGGTCGACGAGCTGAATGACCGGCCGTTCCGTGGCGCGACCAGCGCCGAGGTCGAGATCGGCTTCGTCAACCGAATCTGTGATGGACTCGATGTCGTAATTGCCGGCAACGTTCTCGAGAATCTTCTCGAACAGATTTTCGGGCCGGTACACTTCGTCGAGCCGTTCCGCAATTTTCGTGGGCGACCCGAGCGACATGCGCACGGTTCGGCCGAGCGCGAACGCCAACGTGCGTTCACAGTCGAGATCATGCGGATCGGACGTCGCAATGTCGAGGATCGAATCGGAGATCTGCAGCGGCAGCACCCGGTACTTTCGCACCAGCTGTTCCGGAACCAGTTCGCGCGCCTGCTGCGACACGACGGACACGTTCGCAATCTTCATCCGGAACCGCGACGAGAGCGCGGTCAGGATCAGATCGTCCGACGTGAACCCACGCCGGGTGGCCGCCTCCCAAATACTGTCCTCACGCAACGCCTTTAACTGCCCGAGCTGCTCCGGAGTCACCAGACTCTCGAGCGTCGTCAGCAGCCATTCATCACGTGCGGGTCGGGCAGAAGTCCCCATTCCTTCCTCGTCGGAGGCTTACGCCAGTGACATAGAGTCGCGCATAACCCCTTATAATAGCGCGCGTACTACAGAGCGCGTTGTAAAAAAGACAATACAATCACAAGATGCGCCAGAGGTCGCGACTGAAATCCAATGAGAACGTCCAACGGCCATTTCGCAGCCCGCGCGCGACGTCGATCCGAATCAGGTCGAAAACGGTCAGAACCCCTACGCCAACGGTACCGAACCACCCTTCCGGAGTGACCGAATTGCGACTGGGTGACAAGGTTCCAATCACTTGGCCAAACGGTGCGAGCGTGACAGGCATTCTTAAATGGCCATACCGACCGAGCGAGAGCGGAATCGCAAAAAGCGGGTGTCGCCATTCAATGCGCTCACTGACCACAGCCCGGGCAGAAAGCTGGTGATAGTCGTAGCCGGGGGCACTGACCGGCCCCCCAAGAAAGATCAACTCCTGATATGGCACATCCGGGCCCACGACTCCGGCCGCGGCCGTGCGCATTGCAAGTCGATCTGCTCCCAGGGGCTTCTCAAAAGTCAATTCTGCCGCCCCACGGGCAACCCAATGCCCCGGAGCGTTGGCCGCTTCACCGTCAACGGTTACGGCCGACGCCCGCAATTCGCTGGTTCCCTGCATCGAAAAGCCAAACGGTCCTGGGCTCGGTGGGCGGTACCCATCGAGCGAATATCGCCACGCACGAAGCGACTGCGCCGGAAATGCCGGCTGAAAGTGGCCAGTCGCTGAGGTCGCGTGGACAGCTAACGCGGACTGCTGTTCGCGCTCCACCTTCGCACGCCAGCGCACTCCAGCCACCACTCCGAAATCCAGTCCGAGTGTCACGCCGCGCACTTTGTAGAAGTCGGTAAAATCGCTACCGAACTCTTGCGACGCGATCGAGTTTCGCACGCCACTCACCTCGGGCGCGTCGCCGGCCTCCCGGAAATCATCGCGTGCGGAAATGGTGATTCCCATTCCATTCGCCCGCTGCCAGCCGAGCGAAACCGACTCTTTGAATGCGTGGTCGCCCGTGCCGAACCGAGCTCGGATGACTCCCGTTACGCCGTTGCCAAAGCTCCGGGTCACGCCGGTCCCGACGGCGATCCCCTCATTGCGATTCATATGCACGATGTCACTGAGTGATCGCACGCTGAGCACCGTCGCCTGTGTTCGCGCAAGCGCTTCGGCACGCACGAGCTCGCGCGCTTCGTCTTGCACACGCCGGACGTCGTCGTTTTCACTGAGTTTCACATCGCCGGGAACGCCGTCAAGAATGGCACCCTTGAATGGATACGTGCGCAATGCTTCCGGTGGCGCCTGAACAATTTCCGGGCCGTTAAATACGGGTGCAGGAATCGTCTGATTGGTTTCGACACAACAAATTTCCCAGCGACCCCGGATAATGCCGCGCGCCGGGAAATCCATCCAACTGCCGGTACGACGGATTTCTATTTCCTGGCGGCGCGGAAGCCAAAAACGGCCGTCCACCAGTCCATTCTCGAGAATGACCGACACATCCTCGAGCTGTGGATCTTTCAGCGCTGTACGGGTGAAACTGAAGGTCATGCGTACCACGGAACCATTCGCGCGGTCGAGGTACACGGCGCCCACCGCGCGGGGCAGTCGATCGTTTTTCGGGCGTACTTTCACTTCGACCACGTCGAACACCCGATCGCTGGTGCGAATCAGCAGCGAATCAGTAATTGCGAAATCATATTCGTCACGGCCGAGGGCAGAAAGCGGATGCGGAACGTCCTGCACCTCGTCGCCATCGCCGAGACGGATGATCGACGGAAAATTATTCTGAATAATTGCGAGATGGTCGCGATGATAGTTGATATCCGTTGGCAAGAGTAGCGTATCGCGTCGCCCCACAATGCGCTGCTTGCTCTGGCTCGGCGCGCGCCAATAGACTTCCACTCCCAGTTCGTCGGTGCGAACGACCTTCGGCGGATCGGGAAAGCCTTCACCCACCTGGGCCAGAAAGGTCAGATACCCGTGGGCAGTGGCCTTATAGTCTGTCAGACCGGTGTCGGCGAGTTGAACGGCGCGGCGGCCGATGGCGAGGTTGACCAAGGCCATCGTTGGCGCGTTGTTCCATTGTTGGGCGCCGGCGTAGACTGGTGCGACGGCGAGCAGCATCGCAGCACAGCACAGTGCCGTCGGGTACCGAAGGGTCATTCTGGAAAGATCGGATGGGTGGTGCGGCACGGCAACGGTGAAATTCCCGGGAGCGCGACGTGACTGGAGTGAACACAACGTGAGTTTCGACAATTTTTCCGCGCGGGCGACCGCGGGCGCTTTGGTGCCAGTGTGGCGCGACTGCCTGCTCGATACTGATACCCCGGTGTCGGCGTTTGCGCGCCTGCGGCAGGGACCATTTGCGTTTTTGCTCGAATCGGCGCCCGCCGGCGGCGAAACGTGGTCACGCTACACTTTTCTCGGTGCTGAGCCGAGGGGGGCGTGGCGGCTGACGGACGGTGTGGTGGAAGACTGGACGCCGGAACGTGGATGGCATGGGCAACGCCGGCCGGCGGACCCGATCGAAGATTTGAGAGGGCTCGTCGCCGCGCACCAGCCGGCTGATGTGCCGGAACTTGGCGCGTTCTGGGGCGGGGCGGTCGGATTTTTTTCGTACGATATGGCCCGGTATATCGAGCGCCTCCCGAACGCACCACCGCGCGGCGTGCAGGCGCCGGATGCGGTATTTGTCTTTACCGGCACCATGGTGATTGCCGACAATTTGCGGGCGCAGGCACGAGTGGTGCACGCCGTCGCCATTGGCACGGACACCAGTGAGGCAACGCTGCGAATCGCCTATGACGCCGCGCATCGGGAGATCGATGCGGTTATTGCGCGACTCCGGAATGGCCCGTCGTTGCCGCCGCTCGATCTGGATCCGAATGCCGCACCTGCCATCGGGCATTCGGTTTATGAGCGGGAAAAGTTTCTGAAAGACGTGGCGCGCATCAAGGAGTACATTGTCGCCGGGGATTGCTTTCAGGCACTGTTGGCGCGCCGCATCGTTGTGCCACACGACTTCGACGGCACGGCACTCTACCGGGCGATTCGCGCGTTGAACCCGTCGCCGTACATGTACCATCTCGTCCTCGATGGCGTGGAACTGGTTGGCAGCTCACCAGAGCTACAGGTACGCGTGGCCGACTCGCGGGTCATCGTCCGCCCAATCGCTGGCACGAGGCCGCGAGGCAAGGACGCGGCAGACGACGACCGCATGGCCGCCGAATTGATTGCGGACGAAAAGGAGCGCGCCGAACATGTCATGCTGGTGGATTTGGGACGCAACGATGTCGGCCGCGTTGCGGAATATGGGTCAGTGCAGGTCACCGAACTGATGGTGATTGAGCGGTTCTCCCACGTATTTCATATCGTGAGCCAGGTGGAAGGACAGCTACCGCCCGATACGTCCGCATTGCAGGTGTTTCGGGCCACGTTTCCGGCGGGCACCATGACCGGTGCGCCAAAAGTGCGGGCGATGGAGATCATCGATGAACTTGAACCGGAGCGCCGCGGTCCCTATGCCGGGGCCGTCGGTTATATCGCCTATGGAGACCGCCGTATGGATCTGGCGATCACGATTCGCACCTGTGTGATTGCCGGGGGCGAAGCGAACGTGCAGGCGGGTGGCGGCATTGTCGCCGATTCTGTCCCCGAGTATGAGTGGGAAGAGACCGAAAACAAGGCCCGGGCCATGTTGACGGCGATTGGACGGGTGCGGTCGGCGCGGCATATTTAACCCAATGCCTTTCAAGCTTATAGGAATCGAAAACGAATACAGCTTCGAGCTCCGGCCCGGCGCGACGATGGTAGTCGGGCGCGCCGTCAGTTCGGACTGCGCAATCGTCGATGCTACGGTCTCACGGAAACACGCCGACCTGGTCGTTAGCGACAACGGCGTGCAGGTGATCGACGCCGGATCGAGCAATGGCACATTCGTCAACGGTGTGAAGGTTGACAATTATTATGTGGTCGCCGGCGATTCGGTGACGTTCGGAAAAGTCGCATTTAAGGTTGAGGCGCTCGACCCGCCTGCCCCGCCTCCGGCTCCTGTCGCGCCACCGTCGGCGTCCACAGCACCACGCGCGAACGCGACGATTGTCCGCCCCATTTCGGCGAGCGGCGATGCCCTAGCCGCACTCGGCCGGAACAGCGGCAGCATCAAAGCCGTGATGGCGACCGACCTCACTCCGGTGGAAAAAGACCGTCAGAAGCTCCAACTGTTACTCGAGGTATCGAAGGGCCTCGGTCGCGCGACCGACGTCGATGCCCTGCTCCGGAAAGTGGCCGACTACGCATTCCAATGTCTCGAAGCCGATCGTTGCGCGATTCTGTTTACCGACGATCGCGGTCAACTCTCAACCAAGATTTCCCGCGACCGCCGTGGCGCCGATGCGCCGCAAGCCGTGCCGCAATCAATCGCCCGAATGGCGGTGGATGAAAAAGTCGCGGTTCTCTCCGACAACGCTGGCGAAGACCAACGGTTCACGGGGCAGTCGATCTTGATGCAGCGCGTCCGGTCGGCGATGTGTGTTCCGCTGATCGGATCCGAGAACAAAGTGCTCGGCGTGTTGTATGTCGACAATTTTGTAAGCACGCATCAGTTCGGCGAATCGGATCTGGACTTCCTGATCGCATTTGCGAGCATCGCATCAGTGGCCATTGAAAACGGCCAGTTCTCGGACCGGATTCGGCGCGAAGCACTCGTGCGGAGCAATTTCGAACGGTTTTTCACGCCGCATTTGGCAGCGCGAATCGCCAATAGTGCGGACGCGGTAAAACTCGGTGGCGACAAGCGTCCCGTAGCCGTGCTGTTTAGCGACATTCGGGGTTTCACGCCGCTCTCCGAAACGATGAATCCGGACGATCTGGCTCGGCTCCTCACGGAATACTTCACCGAAATGGTGGACTGCGTGTTCCGTCACAGCGGCACGCTCGACAAGTTTATCGGCGACGCGGTAATGGCACAGTGGGGTGCACCGCTTGGGGAATCCGACGACGTTGACCGGGCGATGGAAGCGGCGCTCGACATGATCGTTGCGCTGGATCAACTGAACGAACGCTGGATCGCGCAGCAGCGGCCGACGCTGCAGATCGGCATCGGTCTCAACTTCGGCGAAGCATTTGCCGGGAACATTGGCAGCGAACGCCGCTTGGAGTACACGGTTATTGGTGACACGGTCAATACCGCGAGCCGACTCTGTTCCGCGGCCGGGCCGGGTGAGATTCTGGTGAGCGAAGAGTTCCGCGCGGCGCTCAAGACTCCGCCGCGACTGATCGCCATGCCGCCGATGGAGCTCAAGGGAAAGAGCCAGCCGGTGCCGGTATTCAAAGTCGCGCGGTGAGCGCGATCGCCGCGGTTCCCGTCGGGTATGCTGCCATGCGATTGGGCCGTGCGCGCTCCGTTGCGCTGGTGGATTGCGCCGACGCGATTCGCGAAGTGCTGGCGACTCGCTCGTTCTACAAATGGGCGGCGACTCAGCCGGGCGCTGAACCGATGGCGGGGCGCGCGACGGCTTGGGCCGCCGTGTTGCCGCCCGCCATTGAAGTGGTGGTGCGCCGCAGTCGGCACGGTGGTGCGCTCGCCGCATTGACTGGTGAACTGTTCCGCGCGCCACGAGCGGCGCACGAGCTTGCCGTCAGTCTGCGGCTCTCGCGGCTCGGCGTTCCCACACCAAAAATCGTGGCGTACGCACTGTATCCGGCGTTCGCCGGACTGTGGCGCTGTGACGTCATGACTCAGCGATTGCGCGGTTCCGATTTTCCCGACGCGTGGCGCAGCGCTGCGGGCGACGCACCGCGTATGGTCATACTCGACGCGCTCGCACGATTGTTACGCACCCTGCAAGAGGCCGGTGCGTTTCACGCAGACCTCAATCTCAAGAACGTCCTGATCGTGCCTGGTGCCCGAATGCCAACGGCCTATGCGCTCGATGTGGATCGAGTGCAGTTTGGAGTGCGGGGCGACAAACTCATTGCCGGGCGCAACTTCGCACGCGTTATGCGCTCCGCAGAAAAGTGGCGTGGCCGATGGAAACTTGGTATGTCCGATCAACAGTTACAGTATTTCCGAGATGCGGTCGCGCAAACCCAGTCCGCGGGCGAAAGGTGAGCCGAGTACCGCTAGGCAAAGTTTGCGTCGTGATGATGAGCGCGGTCGGTGACGCCGTGCACGTGCTTCCCGTTATCACGGCGATCAAGCGGGCCCACCCAGCGTCGCACATCACCTGGGTGCTGCAACCGGGGCCGGCCACACTGGTGCGCGGACATCCGCTGGTCGATGAGATTATCCTGTTCGACCGCACCGCCGGATGGCGCGGCTTCCGCGATATTCGGCGCGCGCTGGCCAGTCACCTATTTGATGTCGTGATCAATCTGCAAGTGTATTTCAAAGCGGGCATTATTACGTCGTTTACCCGCTCGCCGGTGAAGCTCGGATTCGATCGCGCGCGCGCCCGCGACTTCAACTGGCTGTTTACAACCGACAAGATTCCTCCGCACCACATGCAGCACGTGCAGGATCAGTATTTTGAGTTCACCGATTGGCTCGGCGTGCCGCATGACCCTGTGCAATGGGGACTCGGTCCATGGGAGAATGAGCGGCCGTGGCAACGACAGTTTTACGCGCCATTTGAACGGCCTGCCGCCCCGATTGTTGTCGCGACGAGTAAAGCACAGAAAGATTGGGCACCGGAGCGCTGGGCCGAAGTGTGTGACGTTTTGTACGCGGATTTCGGATTGCAGCCGGTGCTCGTCGGCGGACGTTCGCCACGGGAGTTGCACGCCGAGCGGGTGATTCTCGAGAACAGCCACTCCGCGCCTGTGTCGGCACTCGGATGCGGCCTGCGCAATTTGGTGTCGATTTTCGACGGCGCCGCACTCGTGCTTTCGCCCGACACCGGCCCATTGCACATCAGTGTCGCGCTCGACAAACCGGTCGTGTCGCTGATCGGATATTCAAACCCGAAGCGCGTGGGACCGTACCGCAAGTTCCGCGATCTAATGATCGATGCGTACGGTGATCCGGGGGAGGATTATCCGCTGTCAATGGTTAATCGGCGTGACCGCATGGACCACATCTCGGTGCGCGACGTCCTCGACCGTGTCGAAATGTGGCGCACGAACTACCCGCGCACCGACACACCGGCCGCAAAAGCGTAGTCCACGCCGACCCGGGCGAGCAGCTGCACGACACGCAGCAGGCCCAGCCCCATGACGCTGAAGTAGTCGCCATCAACGCGCTCAACAATCGTCGCACCATAGCCCTGGATGCCGTACGCGCCGGCTTTGTCCATCGGTTCACCGGTTGCGATGTAATCCGTGATTTCTTCTGTGGACAATTTTCGAAATGTCACACCAACCGATTCCACGGCAGACTCCGTGTGCTCTCCGCGCGCGACCGCCATGGCCGTGAACACCGTGTGCGAGCGCCCGCTCAGCCGCGCCAGCATCGTCGCTGCATCGGCATGGTTACGTGGCTTGCCGAGAATCGCGCCGTCAATCACGACGATGGTATCCGCTGCGATAACAATTGCTCCAGGCTCTCGGCCGGCCACAGTGTGGGCCTTGAGTCGCGCCAGCCGTTCGGAGTGCCCTTCGGGAGTTTCTCCTGGCAGCAGTGTCTCGTCGACATCAGCGGGATGCACGTCGTGCGGGATTCCAATCAAGGCGAGCAACTCGTGCCGGCGCGGCGAGGCTGAGGCGAGAATGATGTGCGGCGGCATCAGTTATTTCTCCAGCCAAAGGGTGACCGGCCCGTCGTTGACCAATTCGACATCCATCATCGCGCCGAACTCCCCCGTTTCCACCGGCAGTGCCCGTTCCCGGAGGAGTGCGACAAAACGGTCGTAGAGCGGCTCGGCAATTTCCGGACGCGCCGCGTCCACAAAACTGGGCCGCCGACCCTTCGAGGAATCACCATAAAGTGTGAACTGGCTGACGACCAGCACCGCACCACCCACGTCAGCAAGGCCAAGGTTCATCTTGCCGTCAGCGTCGGCAAAGAGTCGCAAGCCGGCAACTTTCTCGGCCATCCATTCCAGTTGGGATGCGGTGTCGCTGTGCGTGACCCCCACGAGCA
>JANYBD010000169.1 GCA_025360995.1 Gemmatimonadota bacterium | reverse complement strand
GCGACCCTTTGAGCGCGACAGCCGCGGCGCGCACGGCTTGCGCTCCTTCAGCGTTGAGCGCCGATAGAAAAATATCATCGTCAGCGTGACCAGTGAGTTTGGCCAGCGCGTCGATCGCCGCCTCTTTCACGTTATCGTTTGTATCATGCGCCAATGCCCGCAGCCGTGACGTGTCCAAAACGATGGCCGCAGCGCGCGCCGCATAGACCCGCACATGCCATTGCTGGTGGCTCGCGAGTCCGACGATCCGTTGACGCGCTTCGTCTGGATACAGCCGCGCGAGCGCGACGATAGCGTGGGCGCCGGCGTGCCACGAGACAGCTCCACGCGCGCGACGCGTGGCATTCGCTGGCAGCGCATCGAGCCAGCCCCTTAGGGTTGCACCGATTACCGGATCAGTCGCGCAAGGCGCTGTGAGCAGATCGACGGCATGCAATCGGACGGGCCATGCGCTATCGCTGAGCGCTGTGCGAAGAGCAGCACAATCTTTTCGCTGGTCGGCAAGTCCGCGAAAACGGAAGCGCCACTCGGGCTCGGGCCATACCCGGCTTGCCGGAACGTTCGGGAGGAGCGGAAGAAAATTCCGAGCTGCGAATCGTGGATCGCGAATGCGGCCGAGTGCGCGTTGCACCAATTGGCGAACACTTTCTTCCGGGTGGCGAGCGCCCTCAATGAGCGCGACATCAGAGGAGTCACGCCGGTCTTCGGCGAGCAGGATCCGGCCGACGAGCGCAGAATCGACCGCGGTGAGCGCGCGACCCTGCGCCGATATGACGACGGGTAGTGCAATGAGCGCACAGACGAGTTGACCGAAACGGCAATACACCTTCATGAAACCTCCAACGTGGGACTGGCCGTAGGGTATGTCGCGCCGGATATTTCCCCATCCACTTTAGGGAGTTCTCATGTCACATCCGTTTCGTCGAAAGCTATCTAATTGTGTGCTGCCTCTGGCACTGGCTGCGGCGATTGGCGTTCCAGCGCATCGCGCCGTGGCCCAGGACGTGTTGGATGCCAAATCGGCCTTGCATCTTCGGAACGAATATGCGGCCGATCTTGATACAGTGCACGTGAAGATTATGGCATTGGCCAACGCGATTCCGGCCGACAAATATTCCTGGCGCCCTGCAGCGGGCGTGCGCTCGATTTCCGAAGCGCTGATGCACGTCGCCTCTGAGTGGTTCTATTACGTGCCCGGCTCTGTTGGCGGCAAGCCACCAGCCGATTTTGGCGTCCCTCGCGAAACTATGCCAGCGCTTGAAAAGATTATCACAAAAGCCGAAGTGCTAGCGCAACTCAACAAGTCATGGACACATTCAAAAGCGGTGCTTGCGGCAGCCGATGCGTCGACGCTGACTGGCAAGTATAAGCCGTGGGGTTTGACGCTCGACCAATCAGCGTTCAGCATGTCGGGTGACCTGCACGAGCACCTCGGGCAGCTCATTACGTACGCGCGCTCTGTCGGCGTGAAGCCGCCTTGGTCGAAGTAACAAAAACGGTAACTCTCGCGCGAATCACTGTGAATTTGTCGACCAAGGTTCTCCTATGATGCTGCTGCCGCTGCTGCTTGCCGTGCTGCATGGTACGGCGCCGTCCGTGCCTCCGGGCTCGACGTTCAATGGTCGCGAGCACCAGCTCGCCGTGAAGATCCCGCGCCTTGACGCATCTATCATCATAGACGGGGTACTCAACGAACCCGTGTGGCGGGAGGCCGCGCTGTTGCACGGGTTTTCGCAGTACGCTCCAACAGACGGTGTCGCGGCCGCCGACTCGACACAGGTGCTGGTCTGGTATTCTGCCACCGCAATTCATTTTGGCATTCGCGCCTTCCAACCGGCTGGCACCGTTCGCGCCACGCTCGCTGACCGCGATCGCATTAGCTCCGACGACAATGTGCAGCTCTTACTCAGCACCTTCAACGATGGCCGCCAAGCGTCCGTGTTCATGGTGAACCCATTGGGAGTACAGGCCGATGGAACGCTGGTGGAACGCGGCAACCAAACAGGCGGTTCGTTTCTGGGCGGCGCCATATCGGCTCGTGAGGCGCCTGATCTCAGTCCGGATTTTGTTTTCGAATCCAAGGGGCACGTCACCGACTGGGGATACGAAGTCGAAATACGCATTCCTTTTAAAACCCTTCGATACCAGTCCGCCGACGTGCAAAGTTGGGGGTTCAACGTCGTGCGCGTTGTGCAATTCCGCGGGCACGAGAATAGCTGGGCGCCGGCTCAGCGGGCCAATGCGTCCTTTCTCGGACAAGGTGGCACGCTCACCGGACTGACGGATTTGAATCGCGGTCTCGTCGTTGATATCACACCCGAACTCACTCAGCGGACCGATGGTATGCCAGCAACCGCCGGATCACCAACGTCTTGGACCTACTCGGCAGGCGCTCCGAAACTCGGTGGCACCGTGCGTTGGGGAATCACGAATAATCTCACACTGAACGGCACGGCGAATCCGGACTTCTCGCAGATCGAAGCCGACGCCAGTCAGATTTCATTTGATCCGCGCGCCGCGCTCTCTTTTCCGGAAAAACGGCCGTTCTTTCTTGACGGAAGCGATCAATTCGCCGTGCCTAACGCACTCGTATATACCAGACGGATCGTCCAACCTGTCGGTGCCGTGAAGTTGACGGGTAAGGTCGCCAACTACGATGTCGGACTGCTGACCGCGCTCGACGCTACGACAGCGTCGACGTCCGGCAAGGACAATCCGCTCTTCAACGTCGTCCGCTTGCAGCGGGACCTCGGCGCATCGTCACGCATCGGGATGCTGTTCACTGATCGTGAGAATGGAGCGAACTGGAATCGTGTCATTGGCATGGACGGTCGGTTTGTGTTTGACAAAATTTATTCTTTACAGTTACAACTGGCCGGCAGTTCCACGGAGCGCGCCGGTGTCCGCACCGCCGCCCCGCTTTGGGATGGACGCTTCAATCGCAATGGACGTGCATTCGGTTGGCGCTCGCAGTTCACCGGCATCGCCGACGACTTTCGCACGGAGACGGGATTCATCTCGCGGACGGGGCAAGTGCACGCAAGTTGGGTACCGCTCTATACATGGTTCGGCGAGCGTGGCGCTGCGGTCGAACAGTTCACATACAACATGGTGATCGACGGGACTTGGGCATACCGGAACTGGCAACATCAGGGTGACGCGCGGGACAAAAAATTGCATTTCGTGACGGACGCTCAACTACGCGGTGGCTGGAATGTCGGCGCCTCGCTGTTGCTTGAGACCTTTGGATACGATCCAATTTTCTATTCCACCCGCTACCGCATCGAGAAACCGCGACCCGGTTTGCCGAGCGACACGTTGGCGTTTGTTGGAACCGCACGGCTGCCCAATCGCGATTTTGTGCTATCAATGAGCACGCCGCAACTCAAATTCCTTTCCTTCAATGCGATTTACATTTGGGGGCAGGATGAGAATTTCTACGAGTGGGCGAGCGCCAACATCACGTACCTGAGCCTCAGTGCGGACGTTCGGCCATCCGAGCAGATGCGAATCAACCTGCTCTATCAACTCAACGATTACCGGCGCCCGTCGACTGGCAAGAGCGCCGGACGGCAGGTGAACCCGCGGGCCACTTTTGAGTATCAGGTGAACCGCGAAATATTTGTCCGCGTGATTGGCGACTACTTTTCGGACTATACCAGCGAATTGTTCGACGACACGCGCACCGGCTATCCGTTGCTGGAGTTAATTGGCAACACGTGGGCGCATCTCAACGCGCGCACGAGTAACAGCCTGCATGGGGAATTTCTATTTGCGTACAAACCTACGCCGGGCACGGTGTTTTACGCGGGGTACGGATCACTGTTGACCGAACCTGACGCTTTTCGGTTCAAGTCCGTCGTGCGGACTAGCGATAGCTTTTTTGTGAAGGCGAGCTACCTGTTCCGGCTATAGCGACAGCTGCCAGTATCCGACATCAATCCACTGATCAAACTTGTTGCCTACTTCTTTGAAGTGCGCAACTTTCTCAAAGCCAAATCTTTCGTGCAAGAGCACACTGGCGTCATTGGGCAACGCTATACCACCGATCGCAACGCGGAGTCCTGCAGCTTTTAGTGTCGGCAAAAGCTGCCGGTACAGCTTGGTACCGATGCCCTGACGCGCGAATGCCGGGTCGAGATAGACGGTCACCTCTACGGAGAACCGGTATCCATAACGTCTCTTCCAATTGCTCGCGTAGGCATACACGACGATTTTCGATCCCTGCTCAGCAACCAGCCACGGGAGCGATGCGGACTGGACGTCCTGTAGGCGGCCCTCGAAATCCTTTCCATCAACCATCTCTTCCTCGAACGTGACGATGGTCTTGGAGACATAGTAATTGTAAATGCGAGCCATCGCTGCTGCATCTTGCAGAGTGGCTGGCCGAACGAGAACAGCAGTAGGCATATGCGTGTCCAAATCGTTAGCGTCAGAATCCTGAGAGCTTCGTGATGCGACCGTTTTGTCCAACCGCCCATCCTGCTCTCCGTGACGCGAACCCAACCGACCAGTAGTTGTTGCTGTTAATCGTAGTCCACGTAGCGCCATCGTCTGTTGTGTACGCCGCACCTGTCCACCCAACCGCCACAACCGTTGCGACCTTGGCGCCGGGAACATACACGCCACC
>JANYBD010000155.1 GCA_025360995.1 Gemmatimonadota bacterium | reverse complement strand
GCGACCGAAGGCGACCCGGCTCTCGCGCTCGCGAATGCGAGCGTCTATCTCGATCTCGTGAGCCGCACCGTGGTCGCGTGGCTTTGGCTGCGGCAGGCCGATACGGCCGCGCGGGCGCTGGCACGTGGCGCGTCCGATGCTAATCTCGCATTTTATCGCGGGAAACTTCAGGCGGCGCGATACTATTTCCGGTGGGAGCTCACGAAAACCGTCACCGATGGAGAGCTACTCCGGCGGCTCGACGCCACAACCTATGAGATGCGCAATGACTGGTTTTAATAATCGTGCTGATCGCCCGCGCCGTGGTGCGGCGATTGTGCTTGCCCGCGGTGCTGCGGCAGCAGCAATAGTTGCGGTTGCCGCGCTCAGTGTCGCTTCATCTGCGTACGGGCAATACAAGCCGCTGACATTCGACGAAGTCAAAGCGCTCCCGGCTCGGGCCGCGGATTTTCACATTGCCTACGGACCGGACTCGTCGCAGTTCGGCGAATTGCGAATTCCAAAGGGGAAAGGTCCATTTCCAGTTATTGAAATCGTGCACGGCGGGTGCTGGCGCTCTGAGTATGATCTCGGCTACACCCGCGCGATGGCTGCTGCCTTCGTAACCGAAGGGTACGCGGTTTGGAGCATTGAGTATCGGCGCGTGGGGAATCCTGGCGGCGGATATCCAGGCACCTTCCTCGATGTCGCGAGCGCTACCGACAAGCTGCGCGAGTTAGCACGCCATTATCCATTGGATACGAGGCGACTAGTTGTCGTCGGCCATTCGGCCGGTGGTCAGCTCGCTGTGTGGTTGGCCACGCGATCGAAAATGGCTAAAGACAGCCCGCTCTCAACGCGAAAGCCGATGCATATCGGCGGCGTAGTATCACTCGAGGGCGTTATGGATTTGCGAGCGTTCGCAGCCGGGCCTGGCAGTTGCAATACGTCCGTCGCGCGTATGATGGGTGGTACACCGGCGGAGCACGCTGAGCGTTATGCGCAACTATCCCCAATCGAACTCCTGCCCATAGGCGTACCCGTCCGGTTACTAAACGGTTTCGCTGATCACATCGTGGCGCGCGAGCAGGCGAGCTCCTTCGCCGCGAAGGCACATGCGGCTGGCGACGACGTTTCATTCACCTTGCTCGAACGCGAGGGGCACTTCGACGTCATGTCGCCGCTGGCTCCGGCGTGGACGCAAGTGCTCGGTGCCGTGCGAGGGGCGATGCCGGAGGCCAGTGTGCGCGGCAATCACATCAAGAGGCGTCAATAGACTATCTTGTAGGACGCGCGCGCCCAAGGACCGGCGCGCCCAGCACTTCTCCTACTCCGAAATCTCGTGGCGTTTACATCCCTGCAATTGCATCCAAGTCTCCTGCGCGCTTTGAAGGAACTTGGTTATACCCGTCCGACTCCCATTCAAACCGACTCCATTCCGCCGGCGCTTGCTGGCCGGGATGTGCTCGCCTGTGCTATGACGGGCAGCGGCAAAACTGCTGCATTCGTTTTGCCGATCCTTCACAAACTGATGGACAAACCGCGCGGAAAGACGCGGGCGCTGGTGATTACGCCGACGCGCGAATTGGCCGCCCAGATTGTCGAAGCGATTAATTCGCTCGCCGTACACACGCCGCTGAGCGGTGCATCGGTGTATGGCGGGGTTGGTATGGGCCCGCAAGAACACGCGTTCCGCAGTGGCGTTGATATTATCGTCGCCACGCCAGGGCGTCTGCTCGACCATTTCCGGATGCCGTACGCGAAACTTGATGGCCTCGAATTCTTGGTATTCGACGAAGCGGACCGCATGCTCGACATGGGATTTCTTCCCGACATTCGCCGCATCATCAAGCACGTCCCTGCGAAACGGCAAACGCTGTTCTTCAGCGCGACGATGCCGCCGCCGATCGCGCAGCTCACGCGTGAGATGCTCAAGAACCCGGTGACGATCAACGTCGAGCGGCAGGCCGCTCCTGCTACCGGCATCACGCAGGCCGTGTATCCGGTGGGACAGGAATTGAAATCCGCGCTGCTGCTGGCGTTACTTAAGCGTGGCGATATGAAAGAGGCGCTGGTGTTCACGCGGACCAAACATCGCGCGAATCGGCTTGCCGAGTATCTCGTGAAGGCGGGAATTTCGGCGGAGCGCATTCACGGCAATCGATCGCAGTCGGCGCGCACCGCGGCACTCGCCGGATTTAAAGACGGGACCTATCGCGTGTTAGTGGCCACAGATATCGCGGCGCGTGGCATTGACGTTGAAGCGCTTGGTCACGTGGTGAATCTCGATGTGCCAGCGGTGCCAGAGGATTACATCCATCGCGTCGGCCGTACGGCGCGCGCCGATTTGAAGGGCGAGGCTTACACGTTTGTCGCGCCCGACGAAGAGTCCGATTTACGGGCCATTGAAAAGGCGATCAGCAAGCGGTTGCCACGCGTCACGGTTCCGGATTTCGATTACAGTGCCAAGCCGGCGGGTCGTCTGGAAATTCCGATCGGCGAACGTATTGCCAAGATTCGCGCCGAGAAAGCCGGGCAGCGGGCGCGGGCGGCCGAAAAGGCAAAGCGACGCGACGGCGGCGGCCCGGCGCGCCCGGGTGCGAGTGGAAGTAGCAGCAGTGGCAGTAGCAGTAGCCGGCGCGGTGGCCGCGGCGGGGGCCGGTCGCGCTAAGCCAACAGCTTTGCGCGAACAGAGCCGCTGATACGCTTCGTGCTATTTCCGGACGGCGCGCATGCCGGCTTCGGTGTACCGGGCGCCACTCGCGACGCCGCGCGGCGCTAACAGTTCGAGCGCCGAGAGTTCGGCCTCGCTGAACTGTATTCTAGCAGCACCGGCATTTTCGTTCACACGCGACTGACGCGTTGTACCGGGAATCGGCACGATATCCATGCCGCGCGACAGTAACCACGCAAGCGCAAGTTGTGCAGCGGTGCATCCTTTTTCCGCCGCAATCACCTCAAGCCGCGTCACGATCGTCATATTCTTGGCGAAGTTCTCGGCCAGAAAACGCGGGCTCGATTGGCGGTAATCATCTTTCGGAAGGTCGTCCACGGTCCGCCAGCGACCGGTGAGAAAACCGCGGCCCAGCGGGCTATAGGGAACGAAACCGATCCCGAGTTCACGCGTAGTTGCGAGGATCTC
>JANYBD010000135.1 GCA_025360995.1 Gemmatimonadota bacterium | reverse complement strand
TGTTCGGTGAGAATGCGATAGGCGCGCTCGCAGATGGTCACTTTGCGGTCAACGGTGTCGGCCTGGCCTTTCTCGTCGAACGCCATCACGATTACCGCGGCGCCATACCGGCGCACCAGCGTTGCCTGACGAATAAATTCGGCCTCGCCCTCTTTCATTGAGATCGAGTTGACGATCCCTTTGCCCTGGAGGCACTTGAGTCCGGTCTCGAGCACGCGCCATTTCGATGAATCGATCATCGTTGGCACACGGGCAATGCCGGGCTCAACGGCGGCGAGATTCAAAAACGTATTCATCGCGTGATCCGCGTCGAGCATCCCTTCGTCGAAATTCACATCGACGATCACCGCGCCGGAGTCGATCTGCTGCCGCGCGACTTCCAGCCCGGCTTCGTAATTGCCTTCGAGAATCAGTTTCTTGAACTTCGCGCTGCCGGTGACGTTGGTGCGCTCGCCGATATTCACAAAGTTCGTGTCGGGGCCAATCGTCAGCGGCTCGAGTCCGGAGAGGCGGAGCCGCTTAGGAATTTCCGGAATCGCGCGTGTCGCAAGTCCGTGCACAGCGTGCGCGATCGCCGCGATATGCGACGGCGTGGTGCCGCAGCAGCCGCCGACGATGTTGAGAAAACCCGCCTCGGCGAATTCCCGCAAGATTCCAGCGGTGTACTCGGGCGTTTCGTCGTAGCCGCCCATTTCGTTGGGAAGCCCGGCGTTGGGATGGACGCTGACGGGGCAGCCGGCTATCCGTGACAGCTCCTGCACGTATGCGCGGAGATCTTTAGCGCCGAGTGCGCAGTTGAGGCCGATGGAAAACGGGCGCGCGTGTGAAACGGAATTCCAGAACGCTTCAGTGGTTTGGCCGGACAGCGTGCGTCCGCTCTGATCGGTGATGGTGCCGGAGATCATAACCGGCACGCGAACGCCGTCTGCTTCGAACACCGACTCGATCGCGAACAGTGCCGCCTTGGCATTGAGCGTATCGAAGATCGTCTCGACGAGCAGCAAGTCGGCGCCGCCGGCAAGAAGTCCGCGGGCGGCTTCGGAGTAGGCGATCACCAGCTCATCGAAGGTGATATTGCGGAAGCCGGCGTCTTCGATCTTTGGTGAGATGCTCGCGGAGCGATTGGTGGGGCCGAGTACGCCAGCGGTAAAGCGGGGCCGACCATCGCGCGCCTCGTATTCATCGCAGAGCCCGCGAAGAAGCCGGGCGCCGGCTTCGTTTAATTCGTAGGCGAGTGCTTCCATACCGTAGTCGGACATCGCAACGCTGGTAGCGTTGAAGGTGTTCGACTCGATGATGTCCGCACCCGCGTCGAGGTAGGCGGCGTGTATGCCGCGAATGATTTCGGGTTTGGTGAGGATCAGAAGATCGTTGAAGCCGCGCAGGTCGCGTGGCCAATTGGCAAAGCGCGATCCGCGATAGTCGGCTTCTGTAGGGCGGAACTGTTGGATTTCCGTTCCCATCCCGCCATCGAGGATAAGAATACGCTCGGCGATCGTAGTATGGAGCGCCGCGATGCGTTGATCGCGCGTGAAGGGCTGACTCATTGCGGCGATGGCGACGCGGAGCTGTCGGTTATCACATTTGGTCGCAGCCCGAGTATGTGGCAGAGCGCGTACGTCATATCCGCGCGATTGAGCGTGTAAAAGTGAAATTCACGGACGCCGGCTTCGGCGAGTTGGTTGCACTGTTCGGCCGCAACGGTGATGGCGACGAGTTTGCGAGTTTCGGGATCGTTATCGAGACCGTCGAAGAGCGGCGCCATGGAGCGGGGAACAGAGGCGCCGGCTTGGGCGGCGAACGAGGTCATGGTTTTGAAATTCGTGACCGGCATCAGGCCGGGAATGATTGGCACGGTGATGCCGGCTTTGCGGGCGCGGTCGACGAATCGGAGGTAGGTCCAGTTATCAAAAAAGAATTGCGTGATCGCGCGCGTGGCGCCGGCGTCGATTTTGCGTTTAAGGTTGTCGAGCTCTGCGTCGAGCGAGCGCGAGTCCGGGTGCCCTTCGGGGAAGGTGGCGACACTGACTTCGAAATCGTGTCGGGCACGGAGGCCGGCGACGAGATCTGATGCCCAGGCGTAGCCGGTGGGGTGCGGGGTGTAGCGGGTGACGCCGGCTGGTGGATCGCCGCGGAGGGCGACGATGTGTCGCACGCCCATGTCCCAGTATTGGTCGGCGACTTCATTGACGTCATCGCAAGATGAATCGACGCATGTGAGATGCGCGGCCGGGACGAGCGAGCTTTCGTCGAGAATTCGCTTTACGGTGCGATGGGTGCGTTCGCGGGTGCTGCCACCGGCGCCGTAGGTGACGGAGACGAACTGTGGGCTGAGTGGTTCGAGTCGCTTAACGGCGTGCCAAAGGTTCGCTTCCATCTCCGGAGATTTTGGAGGGAAG
>JANYBD010000125.1 GCA_025360995.1 Gemmatimonadota bacterium | reverse complement strand
CGCCGGCTCCAACGGATCAATGGAATGGTGCCCAGTTGATCGAACATATGGGTATCGTAGAAGGATCGGTCGCAAAATTGCTCGAAGGACTCTTCGCCAAAGCCATGGCGGACGGCCTTCCGATGGACACGGAAACAAGTTCGATCATTCCGACACTCGAAAAGTTCGCATTGTCCGATCGCAATGTCGCGAAGATCGACGCGCCGGAGCGGCTACGTCCATCAGCCTCTCCCGATTTGGATTCTGTATGGGCCTCACTGCTGAAGGTGCGCAGTCGTACCCTCGCCGTGGCCGCGACCGTCGATGGCCGCGACCTGACGAAAATCTCAGCGCCGCATCCGCACCCGGCCATTGGGGTGCTGAACGGCTATCAGTGGATACTGCTTATCGGACAGCACGAGGAGCGGCATAGGCGCCAGATGCTGGACCTGCTGAAGTAGACAGGGCCGCGAACGGCACTAACGGCATAACTTCTGCGGAAAATCGTTCCATCTCTTCGAGTTGCGGACTGCTCTGCAATAAGAGGAGCCCAACACCAGCGTCTTCGAATTCCCTGATCCGGTCCGCCACCTGCTCGGCCGTGCCGACGAGTCCGGCCCGCAGCCCGCGATTCGAGACCGAATAGTCTGCAAGCGTCACTTGTTGGTCGAGCTTGGTGTGAGAAATCCAGTCCTGATAGTTGCGGTACCCAGGGCTTCCCGGGTTCACGTTCGTGATTCGCTCCAGTTCGCGCGTTGCTTCAGCCGACGTGTCGCGGACAATCGCATAAGCGGCCATTCCCACCTGCATCGGGGGAAGGCCCGCCTCGGCTCGGCGGCGTTGCATATCCGCGATTTTCGGCGCCACCCGTTCCGGCGGATCGCCGTGCATCACATAGGCGTCACATTGGCGCGAGATCAGCGTCTTCGCGGCTTCCGATTCGCCGCCGGCATAGATGGTCGGCCGGGGACGGCTCGCGGGCTTTGGTACGAGCACCGTGCCGTCAACCGTGTAATAACGGCCTTCATGCGAAAACGATTGGTCGCGCCAAGCTCCGGTGACGATCTTCAGCCATTCCTCAGTGCGTGCATACCGATCGTCGTGTTCTTCAAAGCGCACGCCGTAACGCCGTGCTTCGTCCGCCCACCAGCTCGACACGACATTGAGCGACAACCGGCCATTTGAAATCTGATCGAGATTCGCCGCCTGCTTCGCCAAAATGGCCGGTAAATGAAAGGTCGGCCGCACCGCCACCATCAATTCGAGTTTTGTGGTCACGGCGGCGAGTGCCGCCGCGGTCGACCAGGCCTCGAGCGACGGCGCTTCGATTCCCTTGATGTCATTTAGAAACAACTCAGCAATGAGTGTCAGATCGTAGCCGATCTGTTCACTGCGCTGTGCAAGGCGCTTCACATACTCCCATGATGCCTCCATCCCCTCGTCGGGAACGTTGCGCAGCCATCCGCCAAAGACGGGGAGCCAGTATCCGTATTTCATCGATTGACCACGGAATCGGCGATAATGCCGGACCGGACCTCGAGGTAATCCACAAAGCGGTCGAACGGATCGAACCCGATGACATTCGGTGCGTCAGCCACAAAGTTCGACAACGCATTGATGTCATAGAAATACGGCTTACCGTCGCGGTCATCTATCAAATACTCAATACCGCCGATATCCAGTTGCACGCGCTCGGCGATTTGCTCCACCGCGTCGATGATCGATTGCGGCGGTTGTGCGGCTTCAACGCGCATGCCATTCTTGCCAGCATCGGCCGCGCAGAAAGTGCGTTCGAGTTCTGTACCATCGGTCGTTTGGCATGCATCGGCCGGGCAAAGATTAAATGAATCGCCGGACGGATACACGTTGATCGCGTACAGAAACTTTCCATCGAGTACTTCGACACGCGTAATACGGTCATCGCGCAAGGGCGCGAGCTCCTGGACGAGCGCCGTCGAGTCTACGCCAAGATCAATGTCACCGTCGTCCGCGGCCTGCTGCAACGCCTTCGCAGTATCGAATCGTTGAATGCCGGCCCCACTACCACCAATGTTCGCTTTTACCAGTACGGGAAAGCGAAGTCCGTTTGCGGCGATGGGCGCCTGCGAACCGTGGTTAATCACGCGAGCGCGGGGGTAGGGAAGGCCAAGCTCTTCTAGCACGTCGAGTTGCAAGGCCTTCGATAGTTCATTCGTGTAGACCGCACTGCCATTAATCACCGGCACTCCCAATCGCTCCAAGTGCTTGAGCCAATGCAGGGTGTGAAAGGTGCTTTGGGCGTTGCCGCGCAAATATGCAGACGGCGAGGCACGATTGACCACTAAGGAATACGGCGACTCGGTTTCCGCAGGGTCCCACGTATGCGCTGCGGCGTCGAGCCGGACGAACGGGATACCGCGCCGGTCGAGCTCGGCGAACAACGGTTTGAACCAGTCCGGATGTTCGTGATAAATGGCGATCGGCTTGATACTGGTCATGTGCGTGTGCCTGGCAGAAGTGGAGGGGGAAAACAAAAAGCCCCGGATCCGTAAGGGGATCCAGGGCGGTGTGCCGAGTGCGTTACTCGGACAGTGTCGGCTTTACGACGTGCGCGCTCCTGCTCCCCTCTGTGCCTGGTGGCACATATGGCAGTAGCAACACATCATCATAGCCGCGTGGTGCGTCATAACCGGATCATAGTAAGGACCGCTCCCAGAAGCAAGTCTCGTAGAACTACGAAGCATTAGCTTTCAGGATGTCCCGCCCTGAACTTCTCGCTCCTGCCGGCTCACTCGACGCCGTCCGTGCCGCCGTCGCCAACGGCGCCGACGCCGTCTATCTCGGAGTTGAGAAGTTCAATGCCCGCGATGAAGGGGCGCAGCTGTCGCTCGACGATCTCGAACAGGCGTGCCTAATTGCCCACGAGCGCGGCGTACGCGTGTACCTCACGTTGAACATTCTCGTGAAGCCGCACGAGCTCGCCGATGCACTCGCCCATCTTGGCGAATGCATCGACCGCGGCATTGATGCGGCGATCGTGCAGGACATCGGTCTGGTTCGGCTGATTCAGCGCACGTATCCAGGGTTTGAAATTCACGGGTCCACGCAGATCACTGTGCACGATGCCTCGGGCGCGGCGGTCATGCACGAAATCGGCATCGAGCGAATTGTCCTCGCTCGCGAGAATACGCTCGATGATATCCGGGCGATACACGCCGCTGTTCCTGGAATTGGTTTAGAGACATTTGTGCACGGTGCGCTTTGCATTGCGTACTCCGGTCAATGTTTTATGTCCGGAATGATTTCCGAGCGGAGCGCCAATCGCGGCTCCTGCGCTCAATCGTGTCGCAAGGACTACACGCTTGCCGACGCTTCCACTGGCGAAGAACTCGATCGCGGATATCTCATTTCGGCCAAAGACCTCGGCGCGTACGATCATTTGC
>JANYBD010000092.1 GCA_025360995.1 Gemmatimonadota bacterium | reverse complement strand
GTGAGCGTGCCCGTCTTATCGAAGACAATGATTTGGAGTTTGGTCGCGTCTTCGAGTGCTGAGGCGTTCTTGAACAGAATGCCGTTCATTGCGCCTAAATCGGTGCTCACCATAATCGCCATTGGCGTCGCGAGTCCCAATGCATCCGGGCACGCGATCACGAACACCGTGATGGTCATTGTCATCGCGAACAGCAGCGATTGTCCTACCCACCAGAACCAGACCGCGAACGTCACGAGGCCAATAACAATCGCGACAATCACCAGCCATTGTGCAGCTTTGTCAGCGAGGAGTTGAGCCGGCGCTTTGGAGTTCTGCGCTTCCTGAACAAGTTTCACGATCTGCGCCAACGCAGAATCAGCGCCGACCTTTGTCGCCTTGTAGCGAAAGCTGCCGCTCTTGTTGATTGTCGCGCCAATGACAGTGTCGCCGGGTTTTTTTCGGACCGGCATCGACTCGCCGGTGAGCATGGACTCGTCGACGAGCGATTCCCCAGTCTCTATCGTGCCGTCAACGGGAATCTTGTTGCCGGGTTTGATCACGACAATCTCGCCCGCCAACACTTCAGCGGTCGGTATTTCAATCTCGGTGCCGTTCCGGACGACGATCGCTTTCGTCGGCGTGAGATTCATCAGTGCCTTGATGGCGGAAGACGCCCCGGCGCGAGCCCGCATCTCCAGCCAATGGCCGAGCAGAATAAATACCAACAGAACGGCGACGGCCTCGAAGAATTGCCCGCCTTCTTTAAAGAAGAAGGTCGTGCCGACACTGAAGAGATACCCGGTGCCGACGCTGAGCACGATGAGAAGCGCCATGCCAAGCACACCATGCTGAATAGCGCGCCAAGCGGAGACAAAGAAGGGCCAGCTCGGGTAAAGGATTGCGGCGCTCGCCAAGAAGAACAGCCACAGATTGAGCGGCAACCCGAAGGGCGGCGCGGGCGGCGTGAAGAAGCGTCCCATTGGAGCGTACACAAAAATCGGGATCGTAAATATCAGGCAGATCCAGAATCGGTTGCGCATGTCGCGAACCATCGCTGACATGTCTGTGCCGCTGTGGCCCATATCATGTGCCATCTCCGCTGGCATTGCGGAATGGTCGTGCGGTGCTGCCCCAACCGCCGGCTTTCCCATTTCCATCTTGCCTCCGACCTTCGTTGCACGACAGTGTTTAATGTTTACGGGGATATCGAACGGATTTAACTCACGCCATATCCCGCACTTTTCACGGCAGACTTGAGCTGCTCAGGTGAGGTGAGCTTTTCGTCGTACCCCACCTTAGCCTCGCCAGCCGAAACCGACACGGCGACATCTCCGACGCCATTGAGAGCTTTAAGGGCGCGCGTGACACTGCCGGCGCAACCTTCGCAGGTCATGCCTGAGATTTTCAATATTTCAGTTTGCATAGTGAAGCTGCCTCCGCAAGGAAAGTTTTCTCTAACTGATCGACATCACATTCATGCGTTTTAATGATAGTCACGGCACGCCTTTACATCGGCTTGTAGCGCGCTTAACATCCAGACTCAGCGTCGGCGATGAAATACGGCAAATGATATGAGGCGATATGCAATTGGATAGGTGCCTTCGCACCCCGGAGGTAGGAACCCCGATATTTCCGTGTCGACGTTGGATCGGCGCACTGGCTATTGCCGCCATGCTTGCTTCGCCTGTTGACGCCTATGCGCATACCCGGCTCAAAAGATCCTCGCCGTCCTCTGGAGCGCATCTCAGTGTCGTACCGCGTCAAATTCGTTTGGACTTCAGCGAAGTTCCTGACTTGACGTTTACGACCGTGCAACTGGTCGATCCGTCCGGGCGCCCCGTACGCTTGAGCGTCCCTGCCTATGCGGCCGATTCCAAACGATCGGTCGTCGTTACGATCCTCGGTGGCATGCCCGCTGGAGATTACTCCGTGGTGTGGCAGGCCGCGAGCGACGACGGCCATCCGGTGCGCGATCGGTTCAAGTTCGTGGTCGCTCCAGGAGCAGCGGGAGTGGGGGTCAGCGGTCCGGAGAGTGCACGCAGCCTGGACGCGGCCGCTGCGCATGGATCGCAGATGGAAAGCACAGTGCATCAGGATCCGGTCGCTATGCCCGAGGGAAACGGTTTTGGCGCGGATTCGTTCTTGTATGTGCTCGTGCGCTGGGCGCTGTTCACCGGATTGCTTCTGACCATCGGCGTGGTCGCGTTTCGACAACTCGTCCTGCGTTTCTTACGTCGAAAGGAAGACCCGGACTCGCCGATGCTCTCCGATGCGGAACGTCGAGCGGCGCGAATAGGGCATTGGGCAGTTGGCTCGCTCGCCATCGGGCTCGCACTCCGCCTGTTTGCGCAATCGGTGGCGATGCACGGAACGGCAGGGATGTTCGATGTCGGACTTATTTCGGCCATGCTTGTCAAGACGCTGTGGGGCCGCGGCTGGCTGCTTCAGCTCGCGGGAATCGTCATCACCGGCTATGGGTTTTATCGGGCAAGTCGCGCCGTACCTCTATCACCACGGTCCGGTCATGGATGGCTCATCGCGACAGTTGGAACTGTCTTGCTCGCATTTACGACGGGCCTCGCTGGACATGCGGCGGCGGCACCGAAGCTCGCGGCGCTCACGCTATTCGCCGATGGACTTCATGTGATCGGAGGCGGTGGTTGGCTGGGAAGTCTTGCCATCGTCTTGCTCGCGGGTATTCCAGCGGCGCTGGCACTCCCAGAACCGGAACGCGGGCCAATGGTGGCCGAACTCGTAAATGCCTTCTCACCCACGGCGCTCATGTTTGCCGGACTAGTCACAGCGACGGGTGTGTTTGCCGCTTGGATGCACCTGGGCGCGCTTCCCGCGCTTTGGCAGACCCCCTACGGGCGGACGTTGCTGGTCAAGCTCGCTCTGCTCTCTGTTATGGCATTCACCGGCGCGTTCAATTGGCTACGGGTGAAACCGACGTTAGGTCACGCCGAGGGTGCGGTGCTTATCCGCCGCTCGGCCACAGTCGAAGTGATCGTGGGGATTGTGATCCTGCTCGTCACCGCTGTGTTGGTGGCAACGCCGACGGCGATGGATATGAAGATGTAGTTGGAAATGAATTACTTCGTGAGTCGTTTTTTGAATTCGGCAATTTCCGCGCTCTGCACGGCCTTCATTTTCTCAGCCATCTTTTTTAGTTTCGGCATCTTCGCCGTTGGCAAATAGGCATCGATCATTTTCACGGCCTGTTCGTGATGTTTGATCACATTCTCGAGGAACGTGCGGTCGTATTCGGATCCGGATTTTCCTTTGAGCTGGTCCGCCATCGCCTGATTGTCTGCTGTGACCTTTGGCGCATACGGATCTTTGAATTGCTGCTCGAGCATTGTCGTCATTTGATCCATCTCGGCATCCTGCTCCTTGTCGAGACGGGTGGCGATGGGTTTCACGCCAAGCTTCACCTTACTTTCGATGGTCTCGTGGGCCATGAGGATCATGCCTTTGTGATGATCCGTCATCATCCGAAGGAAATCGTGATCAGGGTCGCCCGTCATCGCCATGGCACCCATGCCCGCATTGACACTTGCGCCCGTTGAGGCGGAATCCATTGCGACGGAGGGTGCCGGAGTTGCAGATGCAATCGCAGCTGCCGTCTCAGGCTTGGCATTCTCTTTCGTGCCGCAGGCGCTAACCGTGACGATCAGCGTGGCGGCGGCAAGACCAATAGCCATTCGTCCGGCTGCCAATGTGAGTCGGTGATTGCGATGGGTGAAGTGATGTCTCATCGAAATGCCTCAGTGTTTGATATGGAAAGTGTTGAGTGGCGGCTTCATGGCCATCGGGGCCGGGCGGAATCGCACGTAAACTGCGAAACCCGTGGGTTGGCTCCCGCCATATAGCGGCGCAAGCGAGGTCGGGACGAAGTTTATCGAGGCGCGCATTCCCAGCCCCGTCCGAATCGTCCCCTGTCGATCGAACTCATAGAGATACCCCAGCGCGACGGTACCCACGTTGAATGTGCGTGCCGGAGGATTGGAGCCGATTACGAGGTCGTCGGCGCTCTTCTCCGCGTACTCGGCTCGGCCAAATACCGCGTGGCCGTTTCCGAATTCCAAATTCGTCTCCGCCAAGTAACTCGCCTTCAGCGACTTTTCCGACGAAAGCTGATTGGCGCCGAATACCAATGCGGTCGACCAGTCACCAGCAACAC
>JANYBD010000083.1 GCA_025360995.1 Gemmatimonadota bacterium | reverse complement strand
GTGGGGGCTCGCGGGGCTAATGCACGATTTTGACTATGAGCGGTATCCGAACGCCGATCGGGCAGCGGACGCCGAGCATCCCTCGGCGGGGGTTCGCGTGCTGCGGGAACTTGGATATCCCGAAGAGGTGCTGCAGGCCATTCTTGGCCACGCGGACTACACCGGTGTTGCGCGGGAAACGACTATGGCCAAGGCGCTCTTCGCGGTCGACGAGCTCTGTGGGATGATCACCGCCTGTGCATTGGTCCGGCCCTCGCGAAGCGTGAACGATCTCGAGGCGTCGAGTGTCAAGAAGAAGATGAAAGACAAAGCGTTCGCCCGCGGAGTGAATCGCGACGATGTCATTCAGGGCGCCGCGGCATTGGGCGTCGAGTTGGACACGCACATCACCTTTGTCATTCAGTCGCTCCGCGACAGGGCCGGGCTGCTCGGGCTGTCCGGCACCACAGCCCTGTGACACACGTCGCATACCGGCATCCAACGCTCAAGCAACAGGCCGCGTACTTGGAGTGTGATTCTTGAGGCATTTGTTTGACTGCCGCCGTGCGGCCGATGCTGGCGCAAAGCGGCACGCGACTGCAGGCGTTGCCGGTGACTGACGCATCGCGGAACGAGCGTACGCTCGTGCTCGCTGCCCAGCGCGGTGAACGCGAAGCGTTTTCCGAACTCGTGCGGACGCATGGGCGGCGGGCGTATGCGGTGGCACGGGCGATTGTCGTGAATCACGAGGACGCGGAAGACGCGGTTCAGGAAGCATTTCTGCATGCGTACCGTGCGCTGCACCGGTTTTTGCCTGATCAGGCATTCGGTGCGTGGTTACACCGGATCGTCGCCAACGCGGCGCTCGATATTACGCGCCGGCGTAAAGTGCGCGATGCGGATGAATTGCCGGAGACAGTCGCGAGTCCGTTTCGCGATCCGGCAGAGGCGAATGAGTTGCGGCAGCGGTTGCAGGAAGCGCTGGAAAAGCTGCCGGCGCGACAACGTGCCGTGATCGTAATGCACGATGTCGAAGGGTTCAAGCACGCGGAAATCGGGACAATGCTCGGCATACCAGAAGGCACAGCACGATCAGATCTGCACTATGCGCGATCGTATTTGCGCGGAGTGCTTGGCTCAGTGAGGAGTGAACTATGACAAACGAATTTCGCGGCCCCGAGTTGATGCCCAACGACGATGAACTGACGCGTGAGTTGCGGGCGATGTATGCTGCGCCCACCGGCGACGCCTATTGGGGCCTGCTCGAGCACCGCATCACAGCACGCCTGGAATTGGCCGAGGCCGACGAATGGTGGTCCGTGCCGGAGGTCTGGCTGCGCGTTGGCATGATCGCCGCCGGCTTTGCCGTCATCGTCGCTGGCAGTCTGCTGTTGCGTACCCAAACACAAATGGCACGCGCCGAGTACGAGACAGTGATCGACCCGTCGACAATTGATGCGCCGGTGCTGGCTGCCCGTGAGCGGCTTGCCGAACAGGCAACCGTTCGCATTCTGACCGGCCACTAACGGCGCGCCGAAATATGACCAAAACGAAGAGCCTTGCCCTCGCGTTCTATATTGGCGCCGCCCTCGCCGGTGCCGCGATTGGTGTATCGATCGACCGGCTTGTGGTGCGCGCACAACCCCGGTGGTGGGATCAGGCGGAAATGCGGAAACGTGCATTCGACCGGTTAAAGCTGACGCCGTCTCAGCGCGATACTGTCAGTCGTATCTATGACGAACGCGATAGGAAGCAGGAGCTGTTGATTGCGCCACTGCGTCCGTCGCTCGATTCCGCCAGCATTGAGGCACGGCAGCGCATCTCACGCCTGCTCACGCCCGAGCAACAGACGATTTATGACCAGATGCAGCGGGAGCGTGAAAAAGCTCGAGCGCAGCACACGGAGAAGAAATAATGGGACATCGTTCCGTTTGTACGATGCTGGCACAGTTCGCGTTCGCCGCCGCGTTGGCCCCGGCGTTGGCCGCCGCGCAAGACGTAGACGGCCGCCCTATTTCGTTGCCGGAGGCCATCAAACTGGCGGTGCAGAATCAGCCGTCAACTGTGGCGGCGCGCAACGCGCTGCGCACCGGTGACGCATCCGTGCGGGCGAGCCTGTATCAATTCCTGCCGAACTTGAGCTTTTCGTATACCGGCGGCGAGCAGGGCGGCTCGACGTTCTTTCAAGGGAAATTGGTGCCGTACTCCGGCCTCCCATGGAGCTATAGTCGCGGATTGACCACCAACCTCACCCTGTTCGACGGTGGTCAGCGCTACTACAACTACAAAGCGTCGGAATCCAACCTCGACGCGTTTGTGGCAACGGAAGTCAACCAGCGGTATGGCGTCGGGCTCAGCGTGAAACAGCAGTACTATGCCATTCTTGCGGCGCGCGAATCCGAAGCGGCAGCGCAGCGCACACTCGAGCAAGCGCAGCAGCAACTCAAGGTCTCGGTTGCAAAAATGATTGCCGGCGCAGCCACCCGCGCCGACTCGCTGACCTCTGCGATCGCTGTCGGCAATGCGAGATTGCAGATCCTGAATGCCCGCACCAACATGCGGAACGCCAATGCCGCACTCACACGATTGGTCGCGTCTACCGTTATGGTGACCGCACTCCCGTCCGATACGTCGGAAACGGGAATAGTGACGATTGATGAAGCGATATTGACGCAGCTCGTCAGCGACGGACCGGCGGTGCGGCAGGCGACGGCGGCGCTCATTGCAGCCAATGCGCAGCACAAAGCGGCCACCACGCCGTACTACCCGACCGTTTCCACTTCCTACTCATACAGCCAAAGTCCGGAACCGTCGCAAAACTTCAACTTTGGCAGCGGCCAGGCGAGCGCCAACACAAATTTCCGGCTCATCCTCAGTTACAATATTTTCAACAACTTTACGCGCGAACAGGCACTGGTCGTGGCCCGGGTCAACGCCGACAACGCCGACGCCAACCTCCGCGACGCGAAGTTCTTCGTGCAACAGAACCTCACCACACAGATCAGCAATCTCCGCACGGCGCAGGAAACGATTCAGCTTCAGCTGCTCACCATTCAGCAAGCGATCGAAGCCCAGCGCGTCGTGCAACAACGCTACAACCTTGGCGCTGCCGCACTGCTCGATGTGTTGCAGGCTGAGGCGTCACTCGACAATGCGCGCGCCGCTCTGATTCAGGCGCGCCTCAACGCGCGCACGGCAAAAGCACAAATCGAAGCACTGATCGGCCGCGACCTGCAGTAGGCCGTTCAAGCAATTTCCTGTACCGACTTTTCGTCTCGATCCGGAGTCCGCTGTGAATCGCAAGCTACTGCTCGTTGTGCTGGTCACCGCTGTTACCGGTTGCACAAAGAAAGACACCAAGGTCGTGGCGATCCAGACCGCGTCCGTCATGCGCCGCAACATCGAGGTGGATGTCACGGCCACTGGCGTCATTGAGCCGATTAACGTCATCGAAATCAAGTCGAAGACGGCCTCGGGTCAGGTGACCTTTATGCCCGTACAAATCGGCTCCAGCGTCAAGCCCGGCGATCTGATCGTCCAGATCGACACGACCAACCTGCACACGACCTGGGTGCAGGCATCCGCCGACCTCGGCGCATCGCAGTCCAACTTTGACGTTGCTCAAGCACAACTCAAGCGCCAAACCGACCTGTACAATCAACGCATTATTACCAAGACCGATCTCGAAGCGGCGCAGACGCAGTTTTCGACTGCGCGCGCACAGCTTACTCGGAACCAGGCGAGCCTCGATCTCTCTGTGCAGAGCAAGATTGACGCCCGGGTGGTCGCTTCCGTCGAAGGTACGTTGATCACTGCGCCGGTCTCATTGGGACAAGTCGTTCAGGCCGGCGCTACGTCAGTCAGTGGCGGCACCGTCATCGCGACTATGGCTAATCTCAGCAAAGTGCGCTCCCGCGCACTCGTGAACGAAACGGACATTGGCAGTGTGGCGATCGGACAGCAAGTGACGGTCACGGTCGATGCCTTTCCGAATAATCCGTTCACCGGCATTGTCGAAAAGATCGAGCCGCAAGCGGTGGTACAACAAAACGTGACCATGTTCCCCGTACTCGTGAATCTGAAGAACCCCGATGGATTGCTGAAGCCGGGCATGAACGGTGAAGTGAAGATCAGCACAGACTATCGGGAGAACGTGATCGCCGTTCCGAACGACGCGATTCGCTCGCCGAAAGAAGCGGCACAAGCTGCGGCACTGCTTAACCTGAATCCCGACAGCGTTCGTGCGGCGCTGCGTGGCCCGGGTGGTGGCATGAGTGGCGGCCGCGGCCAGAGTGGTGGAGCGCCAGGTGGTCAGCCCGTGCAGGTGCAAGTCGGCCGCGGCCTGCTCGATCTGCCGTTACAGGGCGGCGGCCAGCAGGGAGGCATGGGCCGCGGGCAAATGCCAACTGTGACCGACGCCGACTGCAAGAAAGTTGATGCCGCAATGAAGAAGAACCCGGCTGTGGTCAAGCAACTCGATGATCTTCGCGCCACGATGCAAGCGGACCGGTCACAGTTCGCCGCAATTCGCGAGCAGATGACACCGCTCTACGCCAAACTCGGCGTGGACATGATGGTCGCCGCTGCCTGCCGTCGCCGTGCCGATAGCGGGAACGCAGGGAATGGCGGCGCGGCAGGAAACACAGGAAACAGCGGAAATGCCGCTCGCGGTGGTCCGCAGGCCGGAACAGCCGGACGAAGCGGCAGGGCTCCGGCCGTGGTAAGCGGTGCACAAGCGCTTGCCCAGAGTGGCACCGGCAGATCAAACCGTCCACGCACCGGCTTGGTATTTGTGCAGTCCGGTGCGACGTGGATTCCGAAGTTGATCCGCATCGGGGTCGCGAATTATGACTACACGGAAGTGCTCGATGGCGTGCAAGAAGGAGAAAAGGTCGCGATGCTCAGCGCTGCGGCCCTGCAGGCTAAGCGCCAAGAGCAGAACGACAAGATGAAATCGGCGACAAGCCCACTGGGCGGTAGCACACCCGCTCGCGGTGCCGGCGGTGGCGGCCGCGGTCCGGGAGGCTGATCGAATGCTGATCGGCGAAACGATTCGCGTTGCACTCGGCGCACTGCGGGCCAATAAACTCCGCTCGCTGCTGACAATGCTTGGCATCGTAATTGGCGTGGCCGCGGTGATCGCGGTGGTCGCGCTTGGGCGCGGTGCGCAAAAGGCGGTCAACGATCGCATTTCGGCGCTGGGAACAACGTTGCTCACCGTAAATCCGGGACAAGCGCAGACTGGTGGCGTGCGCACCGGCGGTGGCGGCGCTCGACTGCTGATTGAAGACGCCGATAAGCTCAGGGAAATGGGGCAGGTCTTGCTGGCGGTGCAGCCAGAAATGTCCAGCAACCTGCAAGTGCAGTACGCCAACAAGAACAC
>JANYBD010000079.1 GCA_025360995.1 Gemmatimonadota bacterium | reverse complement strand
GTATCGCCCTTCACGAGATACCAGTTTCCCAACCCAAAACTGAGGGTGGCAACATCAACATCACTCGTGTCTGATGGCGCAAAAAGAGCGTCCGGCCCTATTTCACCGCGATACAATTTAAGCCGCTTCGAATACGCCACCGTTGTCGGCAAGTTGTCCGGGCGACGAGCCAGCATCGCGATCGCTTCCGCGCTGCGACCGGCGCGCTGCAACGACATCCAGAGCCAATCGGTCGCGCCGGCAAGTTCGCCGCCATCAGGTGCGTGCGGTTGCGCGCGCGCGAAGGCATCGGCTGCCGCATTGAAGTCGCCCCGCACAAATCGCAGCACGCCGAGGTGGTACAAGATGCCGTAGTTGAGACTGTCGAGGCCGTAGCCTTTTGTAAGATCGGCCATTGAGCCCTCGAAGTTGCGTACCGAAAGATTCCGGTGGCCCCTCCAGCGATAGAGCATCGGATCATTCGGAGCAATCGCGAGCGCCTGCGTGAAGGTCTGCACGGCTTCACGCATCTGGCGCGGGCCGGACTGGGCAATCCCCAGTTGAATGAATCGTTGAATGTTGCGCGGATCGTCAGCAAGCGCCCGCTTCGCCCGCGCGACAGGACCGGTGTCAACCTTCGCGCGATACACCACTCCAGATGGAGATCGATACTGTACGGACTGTGCGGCGGCAGGGAGTCCGGCCGAAGCGATGACGACAGCGAGCAACAGTATGCGATGCATCAGTAAGTTCCTTTCGCGAAAAGTGATATGCAACAGCGAATCGAACGTCTTAAGGACGTCCTTCCTGCCAACGCCGCGGAGACCGACAAATTGGACACGGCCCCATCTGTGGCTGACGACCGTACTCCACCGTGATGGGACCCAACGCCACGGCCGTCTTGGTGACCGTGTCATTCACCGCGACCGACAGTGTCAATGTACCGCCCACGACTCGACCACTAAACCGGGCGGGCACTGACGGCCCAACTTGGATCGGATAGGCCCGCAGCATATAGCTGCCGTCGACCGCAAACCTCCCATCCGCATCAAGGCGAATGTGCCCTGGCATGTCTCCGAATGTGCAGCCGACGTGAACGTGCGCTGCCGAATCTGTGACGATGACGCCGGCATTGTCACCACCCCAAGTCCCCAGCGCCAACATACCGTCCGATATCGGATACGTCGCCGAGCTTGCGCATGCGATGGCGAACAGGCCGAGCACGGCCGGCAATCGTGTCTGCCGAAATCGCTTCGTCGGAGTTTTCAATTTCACCATGACCTTAAAACGATTGTCGAAACGCCAAGTAATCTTCGGCGCTCTTTCGTGGCTGCTCAAGCATGGGCAAATGGCCGATGCCCGGCAAGATGATGACCTGCGAGTTCGGCAATAGCTTATGCAGAACGCTGGCGGTAGCAACATTGATCGCCCGGTCGTTCTCGCCCCAGACGATCAACGCCCGGGTGTTCAAGCCGGCGATCCGTGTCTCGATCGAATCGGTTCTCACTTGCTTGAAGATTCGAGTCTCCAGATCAAAATTCCGCATCCTATCATGCGCTAACACATTCAGCATTGGCCTGGGCATGAACGGAGGGTCGGTCATCACAAATGAGACGACGGCAGCAAACTCCTCCTCGCTCTTCGCCATCAGTGGGTTGCGACCTGATTCGCGCATCACCCGCTGCAACTCGCTTTCCGGTGCACTCCACACGCCTGCGGGATCGAGCAGCCAGAGACTCTTGACTTCAGTTGGGTGACTGGCCGCATACGTCAGTGCAATTTGCCCGCCCATTGAACTGCCACCGATATGCACGGTGGTGATCCCCAGCGCCTGCGCCAGAGCGCGAACCCGTTCGGCCTGTGCACTCGGCGCGTAATCGACATTCACCGGGTGCGCGGACTCACCAAAACCCATAAGGTCCGGCACAATCACGCGATAATGCGGAGTGAGAAAGCGCGCCACTCGTGTGAAATTATCTTTGTCGGCACCGAAGCCGTGCAGCAACAGTAACGGCTCACCTCGACCGCCCTCCAGATAGACCCAATGCTGCCCGTCGGGCAAATCGATTTCTTTTCGCGCCAGCCCTGATCGCGAGCGGTCGGCGGCCAGCGCCACGTGTAACGCCTGTTCCGGCGCCAGATGAATAAACGCCAGCACTGCCCCGGCGATGATACCGAGAGCGGCGGCGACAGCCACTACGATATGCATGATTCTTTTGGCGAGAGTCCGTAATGCTTGCGCAGCGACACTTCCCTCGCTGGATCAAAATTAATCCGACTCGCATCGCGGCCTACAGCGTCGAGCAGCTTTTGATCCATCACCCTAAACCAAAGTGGGGGAAGATACGCGAAGATGTACATGCCAAAATACCCGCTCGGCAGTTGCGGCAGTTCCTCGAAATGTCGCAGTGACTGGTACCGACGCACCGGATGCGCGTGGTGGTCCGAGTGACGCTGCAAATGAAAAAGCGCCCAGTTCGAAAACAGGTGATTGCTGTTCCACGAATGATGGGGCTGGCACAACTCCGGCCGGCCATTGGCGAGCACGCGTCGGCGCAGTCCATAGTGCTCGATATAGTTCGCCGTCGTGAGCTGGAAGTTCGCCCAGAACGACGCTAGCAAGATGATGGGCAGGATCCCGATGCCCAACCAGAGGCATAGCACCGTCCAGTACACGACGGTGATCAACAGCGGCTGAACGATTTCATTCTTCAGCGACCAGGCCGGCGTGTGCAATCGCGCCAGGCGCTCGCGCTCCAGGCCCCACGCGCGACGGAGCGCACCGGGCATCTCCCGGACGAGGAACGCGAATATGTTCTCCCCCATGCGCGCCGACGCCGGATCCTCGGGCGTCGCCACGTCGCGATGGTGTCCACGATTGTGTTCTATATAGAAGTGACCGTATCCGGTGGGGGCGAGGATGATTTTCGCGAGCCACCGTTCGAGGCCGGTCTGTTTATGGCCGAGTTCGTGGCCCAGGTTGATGCCGAACCCACCGACGAGGCCGGTGGTAAGGATGACCGCCAGTACGCCGTACCAGGGAAGCGAGTACTTCGCCACGAACCACACTCCAAAAGTGAACGCGATCCAAAGGAGTGGCACAGCGGCATACGTGATATAGCGGTAGTAGCGGTCGTTCTCGAGTTCTGGAACGGCCGACTCCGGCGGGTTACTCTGGTCGTCGGCGAAAATGAGATCGAAAATAGGGACGACGACGTACACCAAGATGACCGGCAGCCAGAGGTGCCACACTTTCCCAGACCATAGGTACAGCGCCGGTCCGGCGCCGACGAGCGCCGGGACAACCAGCGAGAGGAGCCAGGCGTACCGCTTGCGGTCGCGGTATGCTGAGGCGGTGCTCAACGGTAGTGCTCCAGCACATACTTCAAGAGCGCTAACACGATCACCAGAATCACCACAATGACGACCCACACCCCGGCCAAAAGCCTGCGGGCCCGGCCCAACCCTTCCCGTTGAATGCGCAAAGCGTCTTGTTGATTGGCAAGCGCTCGGCCGTACGCCTCGAGCTGTTGACGCTGGAGGTCCCGAATCTCCTCGAGCAGGCGCACCGACCGATCCTCATCCATGCTGATTCTCCTCGCGTTTGACAAGCCCAGCCCACAGATTGACGTTCGCTGGGAATAGTCCATCACCCGGACGCCCGAGCGCTCCGCGGTGGCGAACGGATGAAACAATAATGCGGCGTGCGCGCGACGACCACCACTCCCATACCCCTTCTATGCCACCGTCTATCCGGCGTAAAGTATTCAGCATTGCCGTTGTGTTGATTGTGCTTGCGGCTGGAGCGCTCAGTTGGATAGCGATCTCCAGTCATGAGTTACTCAACCAAACAGCCGACATGGTGACGCGCGCCGGTCAGGTCAATGCGGCGGTGAGCGCCTTACTGGAAAACATGATCGATGCAGAAACCGGTCAACGAGGCTATCTCTTGACCCATCGAAAAGAATATCTCGAACCGTACTCGCGCGCCGTCGCTTTCGGGCCGAGGCATTTACACGAGCTTCAGGAAGCCGTGGCCGATGATTCGCTGCAATGGGCCCGACGTGCCGAGATCGCCAGACTCCAGAGTGCGAAATTTGCCCTACTCGCATCCACGATTGCGCTGGTCGATCGCGGGATGCCCGATTCCGCCATACGTGTCGTCCAGACAGGAATAGGTAAACAGTTGATGGACAGCGCCCGCGTTCTATTGGCCAGTATCCGGATTGCGGAAAATCAGCGGTTGGTGATTCGGCAAGCCATGCTGGTCTCTGTCCTCGATCGTGCGTACTTCGTGACAATGGCACTCTGTGCGCTGGTCATCGTTTTCGGCATCACCGCTGGCGCGCTCCAACGTCGGTCCGATCGGCTGGGCCGGCTGGTCACAGTTTGTGCCTGGTCGCGGAAGATTCAATCCCAGGGCGAATGGCTGACATTGGAAGAGTATCTTGCCCGCCAATTTAACGTGAATGTGACACACGGAATTTCACCGCAGCAACTCGATGTATTGATGAAGGACGAATTGCTGCACCCCGAAGCAGCACCGTCGACGATGTAGCCCTAACGTCAGGGTGTTTTTAGCGTCGGCGCGCGAGGCCATGCTTTCACTACCGCATCTCCAATGCGCCCCAGTGTCACTTGTGCCTCGTTGTCCGGCAACCAACTCTGGTCAACGTTTTCCTTGGTCAGCGCACAGGCCACCACCCGCGACTGCAGAAAGAAAATCGCGCACTCCGTGCGGGATGCGTCCACCGAGCCGGTCTTATGCGGTGCGCGGACGCCGGCGATGTAGCGCTGCATCTGGTTACCATCCTGATTTTCGTCAAGCAACGCGAGCATCGTGCTGTCGGATCTCGTGTCCACTGCTTTGCCTCGCGCAAGCAGCTCAAAAAGCCGCGCCATCTCGTTGGGCGTCGTCACGCCGAGCCCGTATTTCTTTGTCGAGTCCGGCGCCACAGACGATGCCCAGGTGGACACCTTGTGGTGGACTTTGGTATGCGGTAGGCCAAGCGCCTCCATCTGGTCCCACACCCGGCGGATCAGAATCCGGTCCAATAGCAGATTTGTCGCCGTGTTGTCTGACGTAGTGATCATAAGCGACACGGCGTCACGCACCGTGATAACGAGTCCATTGTGAAGCAGGTACAGCACCCCCGCCCCGCCAACTTTGTCAATCGTGAGCAACGTCAGCGGATCGTCAAGCGAAAGTTTTCCTTTCGCGACGAGATCGAACACGGTGACCATGATGGGCACCTTGATTAGCGATGCGGTCGGAAAGGTTTCGTCGCCACGACGTTCGAGCCGCTCACCGGTGTCGAGGTTGTGAATACTGTAACCGACAATGCCCCGGTGTGCGGCAGCAATCGATTCGAGCGTGCGATGCAACTGCGCAGTATCAGCGCGCATGAATGTCGCCACCAGCGCGGTGCCAGCGGCACTCGGCTTCGCCGTGCCCTGCGCGTTGGTCAGCGTAGCAGACAGAAGGAGTGCCGCCGCTGCGTTTCGGAAATTATTTTGCGCCGCCATCATCGCACCGGACGCCCATATACAATGCGCCCTCCAACTATCGTGAAGAGCACGTGGGCTTCAGCGATCGTTTCCGGCGCAACCTTGGTGAGGTCGCGATCCAGAACGACGACGTCCGCCAGCATACCCGCGCGGAGCTCGCCAAGGTCGAGCTCCTGAAAGCCCGCAAACGCGGATCCGCGCGTATATGCGCGCAGCGCCTGCTCCACCGTGATTTTTTGTTCCGGTACCCACCCGTCCGGATGTTTCCCATCCAGCGTGCGGCGCGTGACCGCGGCTTGAATTCCTTCTAGTGGGGTTGGCGGCGCAACATACCAATCGCTGCCGAAAGCGAGCACCGTACCAGCACTCAGTAGTGAACGAAATGCATAAGTGCTCTTCGCCCGTTCCGGTCCGATGACTTTATCCGCCCACCTTCCGTCATCGATAGCGTGATAGGGCTGCATGCTGGCGATTACAGCGAGGGCCGCAAAGCGCGGAATATCCGCCGGTGCGATGTGTTGCGCATGCTCGATACGAAAGCGACGATCACGCGGTCCATTCTCTTTCTCGACGCGTTCATAGATATCAAGTTGCGTGCGGATCGCCCGATCACCAATGGCGTGCACGGCCACCTGCAATCCCGCGGCGTCGGCTGCCTTTGTCCAGGCATAGAGACTGTCTGGCGGCGTCACAAAAAAGCCGGAGTCTTTTGGAGAATCCGTGAATGGCGCAAGCATCGCTGCGGTGTGCGATCCAAGTGATCCGTCCACGAATCCCTTCAGCCCGCCGATGTGCAACCAGCGGTCGCCGCGGCCATTTTTTTGCACTTCATCTCGCAGGCGGGCCCAGGTTGCCAGCTCGACTTGCGCCACAATCCGTGTGCGCAATTTCCCGCTGTCGTGCGCCCGACGCATAACAGCGAGCTCCGCCCACCCGCCCATGTGATGCACACTCGTCACACCGCGTGCGGCAACGTGCGTCATCGCCGTATCAAGCGCGCGATCCCACTCCGCGTCGCTGCGCGGCGGTTGCACGCCATCCACCAGCGCCATAGCATTGTCTTTGAGTATGCCCGTCGGTTCGCCGCGCGCATCGCGAACAATGGCCCCACCCTCAACATCACGTGTCGTGAGATCCACTTTGGCCGCCGCCAGTGCCGCTGAATTGGCGAGCGACATGTGCCCATCCAACCGGTTGATCCACACCGGATTGTTCGGCGTGACGGAATCGATCCAGGCGCGCGTGGGTAGTTCGCCACCCCAACCCGTATGATCCCAGTCGCCGTTCCGGATCCACGTCCCCTTTGGCAATGTGCGGGCATACGCGGCGATGCGCCCGATGAATTCTTCGCGCGTACGGGCATCGCGC
>JANYBD010000062.1 GCA_025360995.1 Gemmatimonadota bacterium | reverse complement strand
ATGAACGGGTTGAAGAAGGCGGGAATCGAAGTAGACCGGAAGATTCTTTCGGACATTGCGATTGTCGATCCGTCGACGTTTACGATGCTCGCCGACAAGGCCAAGGCCGCGCTGGCCGCCGCGTAAACTTCGCGATTGTTTTGCACGAAGAACCGACGGCAGCGCGACGCGAGTTGCGCTGCCGTTTGTTATTATATTGAAGCCTCTTTCATAGAGCCGCTGCACGCTGTTCAGAAGTTGCTGCACCCTGCACGCTGCACCCTGCACCCCACCTAAAGTGTCTCTAGACGAGTTTAAAGCGGCTTGCCATTCCCTGAGCACCGACGGCCCGGCATTAATCGCCGCCGCCGCCGACCAGGACGCCTGGGCATCCGTGCGCAATATGCTCGTCGGCCGCACATCCGGCCGGCTCTCGTCGATCATGGCCACGCTCGCAAAACTTCCGCCTGACACTCGGCGCGAAGCCGGGCAACTCGCGAATACCGTCAAAGTCGAACTCGAACGATTGCTCGATGAAAAACAGATCGCGCTGGCCGCGGCGGCGCCGTCTGCGGTGGCGTTTGATCGTTCCATGCCGGCGCGCGCAACGTGGCGCGGGTCGTTGCATCCGGTGACGATCGTGATCGACGAGATCGCGGCGATTTTTCGCGAACTCGGATTCACGATTGCGCTGGGGCCGGAAGCCGAGAGCGAGTGGTACAATTTCACCGCGCTTAATTTCCCCGCCGACCATCCGGCGATGGAGCTGCACGACACCTTGTATCTCGAGGGCGGTGGGCTGTTACGGACGCACACATCACCCGTCCAGGTGCGGACGCTGCAAAAGTACGCGCCGCCGGTGCGCATTCTTGCGCCAGGCAACGTGTACCGTCGCGACTTTTTTGATGCGACGCATTCGCCGATGTTTGCCCAGATCGAAGGGCTGGCAGTGGATGAGGGAATCAACTTCGCCGATCTGAAGGCGACGCTCACGCATTTCGCCCACCGCTTTTATGGCGCCACGCGGCGGACGCGCTTTCGGCCCTCGTTCTTTCCGTTCACCGAACCATCCGCCGAGATGGATGTGGAAGTCGATTTGGGCGACGGTCGCGGACTGCGCTGGGTGGAAATCATGGGATGCGGGCTCGTGCATCCGGCGGTGCTCACCGGGGCTGGCGTAGATAGCGAGCGATACACCGGGTGGGCATTCGGTATGGGGCCGGCACGCATTGCGCAGTCGCGTTATGGCATCCCCGATTGTCGTGTGCTCTTCGATTCCGACGTGCGCTTTCTCGGACAGTTCGCGGTATGAAAATCTCCCACGATTGGCTGCGCGCGTTCGTGCCGCATACGCTCTCGCCAAATGCCCTTGGTGATTTACTGTCGGCGCACGTGGCGACCGTTGATGCGGTCGCACCATTGCGCGCCGACTTGGCGCCGTTTGTCGTCGCACGCGTTGTCGAGAGCGAGAAAATTCCGGACACCAAACTCTCGTTCAATAAGGTTGATGACGGCAGCGGGGAACTGCTCGAGGTGGTGTGTGGCGCGCCTAATGTTGTCGTCGGCACGCTGTATCCGTTCGCCCGCACCGGCACGGTGATGCCAGCAGGAATCACCATCGAAAAACGAAAGATTCGCGGCTTCACCTCCAATGGGATGCTCTGTTCGGCGCGGGAACTGGGATTGGGCACCGATCACGACGGTATTCTCGCGCTAACGGTTGACGTTCCGGTTGGGACTCCGTTACTCACCGCGATGCCGATCGGCGACACGCAGATCGAACTCGATGTGCTGCCAAATCGTCCAGACCTGCTCTCGCATTATGGTGTGGCCCGTGAGGTTGCGGCACTAACCGGCGTGAACACGGTACTGCCTGATGAAATACAGAATCTTCCGGCGATGCCGTCCGCGAAGAGCGGCGCATCAACGACGATGGCTGGCGATATCACGATTTCGGTTGAGGATCTCGCTGGGTGCCCGCGCTATGTCGCGGTTCGCATTTCCGGCGTGAAAGTCGGCCCGAGCCCCGAGTGGCTCGCCGAACGTGTGGTATCGGTCGGCAGTCGCTCGATCAATAATGTTGTGGACGCGACGAATTACATTCTGCATGCCTTTGGTCAGCCCGTCCACGCCTTCGACGCCGCGAAGCTCGCGAAGACGGCAATCGTCGTGCGGAAGGCGAAGGCCGGCGAGACGCTTGTCACGCTCGACGGTGTAGAGCGCAAGCTCGAATCGTGGATGACGATCATCGCGGACGGCGAGCGCGCCACGGCACTGGCCGGCGTAATGGGTGGTCGGGGGAGTGAAGTTACGGAGCACACAACCGATATTCTGCTCGAAGTCGCGTTGTTCAATCCGCGCGATGTCCGGAAAGTTCGTCGGGCGCTGAATATTTCTACCGACGCGAGTTATCGCTTTGAACGCGGTGTGGATGTGACGCGCACGGATTGGATGGCAGCGCAGGCGGCCGGATTAATTGTTGCCGTAGCCGGTGGTGCGATCACTGGAGTCGCCGACGTTGGCGCGGCGCTGCCTTTGCCTGCCCCGGTGACGTTGCGCGTTGACCGTCTCACGAAACTGCTCGGTGCGTCCGTGCCGGAAGAGGACGTTGAGCGGCTGCTTGCCGCAATCGGTTTCACTGTGGAGCCGTCCGCGCACCGGTCATACGCGGTGCAGCCGCCATCCTGGCGGCACGACGTGACGCATGAAGTAGATCTGGTAGAGGAAGTCGCGCGACTGCGCGGATTCGACCTGCTCCCGGATGCGTTGGGCTCGTCGCGCCCGGGGACGGTTCCTGATCATGCATTGTTCATCGTTGGAAATCGGGTGCGGGATGCGTTGGTCGGCGCCGGGCTCGCGGAAGCGCGGCCGATGCCGTTCACGAAGGGAGGCGACAGCGAGGTGTATGCGCGCGTCGCCAATCCACTGGCTGACGATGAACCGTTTCTTCGCCGGACGTTACTCGATACGTTGGCGCGCCGCGCGGAATACAATTTGAATCGCCAGCAGGGAAATGTGCGGCTGTTCGAAGTTGGGTCGGCGTTTATTCCTGATGGAAAGGGGTTGCCGCGCGAAGAAGTTCGCGCCGCGGTACTCGTGATGGGTGCGAGCCGTCCGCCCCATTTCACCGACGCGAAGCCGCCGGCATTTGATGCGTGGGATGTGAAAGCGATCGCCGAGCTTATTGCTCGATCGGCATTTCCCGGCGAACGGATTGCATTGGTTGCGGCAGAATCGGAGCCCACGCTTTGGACGGTGTACGCCGGCGATTTGGAAGTGGGAACGGTATCGCGCGTGGCACTCGATGCCCCGGTGTGGGCCGCGCCGGCGTTTGGTGTAGAGATCACGCTTGGCGTGATGTCGTCCGCTCCGGTAACCGCGCGTGCCGACGAGGCAACTGGTGCCGCGGCACTTGCGCAACATCACGTGCGATTTGTTCCGCTCCCAACTACGCCAGCGGCGGAGTTCGACCTGGCGCTGTTGGTGCCGAATGAGATGCCTGCTGCAGAGGTGGAGCGGGTGATTCGTGCCGGATCGGGCGCTATGCTTGAGCAAGTCACGTTGTTCGACGAGTTTCGTGGGACCGGAGTGCCGGATGGCAAGCGGTCGTTGGCGTGGCGGTTGACCTTCCGCCATCCGGAGCGCACTCTACGCGATAAGGAAATCGACGGTCGCCGTTCACAATTGCTCAAGACGTTGGAGACTGAACTCGGTGTCGTCCCCCGCACGGCCTGACGCGCAAGCGTTCCTCGAACTGGAAGTTCTCGTCCGCAACCTGGGCGAGGAGCTGTCGACATTTCGCAAGCGCGCTCACGCGGCCGAAGCGCGATTGAAAGCCATCGCCACCAAAGGCGGAGGCGGCGACGAGCACGCGGAAGAACGGGTTGCCCAGCTCGAGTTAGAGAACGCGAAACTCAAGACGCGGCTCGACGCTGCCGCCGATCGCACGCGTAAAATGCTTGACCGCGTGCGCTTTCTTCGCCAGCAGCACGCCGGAGACGCCCGATGAACACAACGAAGCAGAGTACACGCGTGACAATTGTCGGCGAAGAATACACGATCAAGAGTGACCTCTCGTCCGAGCGGACGCGAGAAGTTGCCGCATATGTGGATGCGGCGATTCGTCAGGTAATGGCGAGTGCGTCGGTGGTGGAATCGCACAAGGCGGCGATTCTCGCGGCGCTGTCAATTACGGACGAGCTGTTCAAAGAGCGCGCGGGCAACGCCGAGATGGCCGACGTGATGAACGGTCTCTCCGGCGAATTACGCCGCTGGCTGCCGCCCGGTAAGCGCGGCTAGACTGTAGGCGCACGATCGGTGCGCGCGGTCGGGCCCGAGGGAGATTGCTTCTGCGCGCGCGGCCGGGCCCGAGGGTCTCGCTTCGGCTCGCGTCGCCTTACACGCTGCGAGCCTCGCGCTGCGCGCGAGTCTCTAGCTACGGCGAGGGCTCGCCTGCGCGAGACCCTCGGGCCCGTCCTTCCCACCTTTGCTGTTTGGGTCGAGCCCAACCTGTACTCCCCCTCGTGTGGACCGTGTTTCGACGCGCGCACGACCGGAGAATTCGCGTGCTCGCAACACATACTGGTCCCCGAACCCGCCCGCGCGCGCAAAACCACAGGCGCGCAAACCACGCAGCAGTTACGCCGAGAGCAGGGTGTCGACGGCGAGCATAAACTCCGCCGCGTTGAACGGCTTGAGCAGCAAGCACGCCAAGTTCTCGCGCGCCGCCGTGCCCAGCTCGGCGTCGTGGTCGCCCGTGATCAGCACCACGCGAAGGTCCGATCGCCGTGCATACAACTCGTCAAACGTGCGCGTTCCCAAATTGCCCGGGAGATGCCAGTCGAGCACCACGAGTTTGATCTCTTCCATATTCTGCTCAAA
>JANYBD010000177.1 GCA_025360995.1 Gemmatimonadota bacterium | reverse complement strand
GGCGCGGCCAGTGGCGTATGTGAAGTATGAGCCGCAGGTCTCCACATGGGCGTCGCAGACGATGCGGTGGGGCGGATTTTATTTACTCGCCTTCATTCCATATCACCTGATGCACTTCACGTTAGGGTGGGTGCATCCGGCCTTCGTCCGCGATCAGGCGTATGGCAACGTGATGATCGGGTTTCAGGTGACGTGGGTTGTGATTTTTTACCTGGGTGCGATGTTCTTCCTCGCGTTGCATCTGTATCACGGTGTTTGGGCAATGTTCCGGACGCTCGGATTGGCGCGCCCATCTTCGGAGCCGCTGCACCGACGACTCGCGCTCGTGATCGCGATCGTGGTGTCGGTTGGCTTCAGTCTCGTTCCGCTGAGCGTTGCGCTCGGCTTGGTGCATTGAGCACGATATGGAACTGAAATCGAAAATCCCGTCGGGCCCGCTGGCCGACAAGTGGGATAAGCACAAGTTTGAAATGAAACTGGTGAATCCGGCGAACAAGCGGAAATACCACGTCATCGTGGTGGGATCCGGATTAGCGGGCGCATCGGCCGCGGCGACAATGAGCGAGCTCGGATACCAGGTGAGCTGTTTCTGTTTTCAGGATTCTCCACGGCGTGCCCATTCGATCGCCGCGCAGGGCGGCATCAATGCGGCCAAGAATTACCAGAACGACGGCGACAGTATCTGGCGTCTGTTTTATGACACGGTGAAGGGCGGCGACTTTCGCTCACGCGAAGCCAATGTGTATCGGTTGGCGCAGATTAGCGTGAACATCATTGATCAGTGCGTCGCGCAGGGCGTGCCGTTTGCACGTGAGTACGGCGGACTGCTGGCGAATCGTTCGTTTGGCGGTGCCCAAGTGTCGCGCACGTTTTATGCGCGTGGGCAGACAGGGCAGCAGCTCTTGCTCGGCGCGTACCAGGCATTGGAAAAAGAGATTGCCCGGGGCGGCGTCAAAATGTACAACCGCCACGAGATGCTCGAGTTGGTGATTGTCGATGGAAAGGCGCGCGGGATTATCACGCGCGATCTTATCACCGGCGAGATCGAGTCGCATTTGGCGGACGCCGTCGTGCTCGGCACTGGTGGTTACGGCAACGCGTATTTTCTCTCGACGAACGCCAAAGGATGCAACGTCACGGCGACGTACCGTGCCTATCAGAGAGGCGCGGCGTTCGCCAATCCGTGCTTCACCCAGATTCACCCAACGTGCATTCCGCAGAGTGGCGATCATCAGTCCAAGCTCACGCTGATGTCGGAGTCGTTGCGCAACGATGGGCGGGTATGGGTGCCGAAGTCACAAGCGGATTGCGGCCTGCCGCCGTCCGAGATTCCGGAGCAGAACAGGGATTACTACCTCGAGCGAAAGTATCCGAGTTTTGGAAATCTTTCACCGCGCGATATTGCGTCGCGTGCCGCCAAGGAAGTCTGCGACGAAGGGCGCGGAGTGGGGCCTGGTGGCCGGGGCGTGTATCTCGATTTCGCTGACGCCATCGGTCGGCTCGGTGTGCACATGATCACTGAACGATACGGCAATCTTTTTGAGATGTACGAGCGCATCACGGATGAGAATCCGTACGAACGACCGATGCGCATTTATCCGGCCGTGCATTACACGATGGGCGGGCTTTGGGTGGACTACAACTTGATGAGCACCATACCCGGTCTGCATGTCATCGGCGAGGCAAACTTTTCCGATCATGGTGCAAATCGTTTGGGGGCGTCAGCGCTGATGCAAGGACTCGCCGACGGGTACTTCGTGATACCCTACACGATCGGTGACTATCTGGCCTCGTCGAAACCGGAACCCATCACCGCCGATCACGCTGAAGTCAGGCGCTCCATGGAATCCGTGCTCGCGCGACAGACCAGGTTGCTAGGGATCAAGGGCAAGCGCACGGTGGATTCGTTCCACCGACAGCTCGGCCACTTGATGTGGGAGAAATGTGGTATGGCCCGCAATGCATCCGGATTGAAAGAGGCGCTGAACGAGATCCCGAAGCTCCGTGAGGAATTCTGGCAAAACGTGACGGTGCCGGGGTCGGGCGCGGAATTGAACCAGTCGCTCGAGAAGGCCGGACGTGTTGCGGATTTTCTGGAGTTTTCAGAGCTGATGTGTCTCGACGCCCTGACACGTGAAGAAAGTTGCGGCGGCCACTTTCGCGAAGAGTATCAGGACGCGGGCGAGGCGATGCGCAATGACGAGAAGTTCGCCTTTGTCTCGGCGTGGGAATATGCCGGCTCTGGCAAGGCGCCCATTCTGCACAAGGAGCCGCTCGAGTTCGAGAATGTTCATCTCTCGACGCGGAGTTACAAATGACCGCGACCACGAAAGGTGGCCTCAGCCTCACCCTTCATGTTTGGCGTCAGCCGAATGCCGCGGCGGCTGGCAAAATGGTCAAGTATCAGGCCACGGACATCAGCCCCGATATGTCGTTTCTGGAAATGCTCGACGTTGTCAACGAAGGATTGATCGCCGTTGGCAACGACCCGATCGCATTTGATCACGACTGCCGCGAAGGGATCTGCGGAAGTTGTGGAATGATGATCAATGGTGCCGCGCACGGGCCAATGAAACTCACCACGGCCTGCCAGTTGCATATGCGGAGTTTTAAGGACGGCGACGACATCTTTATTGAGCCATGGCGTGCCACGGCGTTTCCCGTCGTGAAAGACCTTGTTGTAGACCGAAGCGCGTTTGATCGGATCATTCAGGCCGGCGGATTCGTTTCGGCGCGGACGGGCGCAGCACAAGACGGAAACGCGATTCCCATATCAAAAGTGGCGGCCGACGAATCGATGGATGCCGCTGCCTGTATCGGGTGCGGCGCGTGTGTGGCGGCTTGCCCGAATGCATCCGCGTCACTCTTCACGGCAGCCAAAGTCACCCACCTTGGCCTGTTGCCTCAGGGGCAGCCAGAGCGATTCCGGCGCGCATTGCAAATGGTCGAGCAAATGGATTTGGAGCACTTTGGCGGTTGCACCCTCTTTGGCGAATGTCAGGAAGCGTGCCCGAAGGGCATCTCGATTGATTCGATGATGCACCTCAATCGGGATTTTCTGCTGGCCACCGCTACGGCGAAAGAAGAAAAGAGTGAGATGGGGGCGGGGTAACCCGTCGCCCTGGCCGACCGTAGCTTTCGCAAATGCCAGAAGCCAGTAGCACCATCCTCGTGGTGGATGACGAGGCGCCGATTCGCCGCGTCCTCGGTCACGCGTTTGCGGCGGCCGGAATGCGCGTACTCGAGGCAGCGTCGGCCCGTGACGCTCTCGACGTTGCGGCCGCAGGGCGGCCCGATATTATCGTGCTCGACCTCGGGCTTCCCGATGCGTCCGGTGAAGAAGTATGTCGGGATCTGCGTGCGTGGACGGCCACGCCGATCCTCGTGCTGTCGGCGCGGCATTCAGACGCGGAGAAAGTCGCGCTCCTCGATGCCGGGGCCGACGATTACGTCACCAAGCCCTTCAGCCCCGCGGAACTATTGGCTCGTGTCAGGGCGTTGCTCAGACGTGCCCGAGCGGCTGATATCGATACCGGGTCCACTATTCATCGCGGAGAACTCGAGATCGATTTTGTGAAACGTGCCGTAAAACTCGGCGGTACACTGGTGCATCTCACTCCGATCGAGTGGGAACTGCTGAAGGCGCTGGCGACACATCCGGGTCGGGTGATGACGCATCAGCAGCTGTTCCGCAAAGTGTGGCGGGGCCGGGAGCATGGCGATGCCCAACAGTATCTCCGAGTGCACGTTGCGCGGCTCCGCCGGAAAATAGAACGCGATCCGGTTCGCCCACAGCACATTCTCACCGAGCCAGCCGTTGGGTATCGGTTCGGCGAATGACGCACCAATGCGATGGAAAGCGATGAATCGTATTCGCGCCGCACTCATATGGGGAAGTGTGTTGGCAGCGACGACCGTTGCCCTATATTTCGCTCGCGTGGATCTCGACAAAGCGCATGTGGCGCTCGTGCTTTTGCTCGTTGTGCTTGGCGCCAGCGCAGCGGGCGGAAGGGCACTCGGGCTCGTCGTCGCCGCGACGTCTTTTGTGTTGTTCGACCTGCTCTTTCTTGCGCCGTATGGCACGCTCGTCGTCGCGAACCCGCTCGACTGGCTTGTATTGGTAGCATTTCTCGTCACGAGTGTGGTTGCGGCGCAATTGCTGGTGCGGGCGCAAGAGCAAACCGAGCGGGCGCGCCTGCATGAGGCCGACAAGCTCAAGGACGCATTAATTGCCTCGGTCTCCCACGACCTGCGGACACCGCTCACGACAATCAAAGCCCTCGCGCACGATCTCAGCGCTCTGGGGGACGAACGGGCACAAATGATTGAGGTCGAAGCCGACCGGTTGAACCGGTTCGTTCGTGATCTTCTCGATCTCTCGCGTTTGTCGGCAGGCGCACTCCCGCTGCAAATCGAACTCAATGCGGTTGATGAATTGATCGGCGGAGCGCTGCAGGCGGTTGAGGGCACCCCGGTGGCAGCGCGAATTGCCGTCGAATTTCCGGAGGATGGGACGCTACTAGTCGGGCGATTCGATCTCACATATGCCATCCGTGTTTTGGTGAATTTGATTGAGAACGCAGAGAAATATTCGCCATCGGAAAGTGTGGTCACTGTACGGGCGCGCCGCGACGGACCCCGACTACTGATTTCCGTGGCTGATCGCGGGCCAGGTGTTGCGGCTGCTGAAACGGAGCGGGTGTTCACACCATTCTATCGTACACCCGATGCACCGTCGGATGCCGGGAGCGCCGGACTTGGCCTCAGCATTGCCCGCCGTCTTGCTGACGCTCAGGGCGGGGCACTGGGCTACGCTGCACGCGAAGGCGGTGGCAGCGTGTTCACACTTCAACTTCCAGCGGCCGATCTCGATGAAGCGCTCGCGGACGCGGCAATGTTTACGAATCATTAACCCCGCGACGTTGAGCAAATTCTAGCCCCCGTGACCCGCTAAGTGCCGTTGATATTTGCGATTTGTTAACGCGCTGGAGTGGCTATTTATCTGTCGCATCCCCCAACTTCCGTTCTTCCTCAAGTACCTGGACTGCGAAGTTGCCTGGCTTCAAACGCCTCCTCATAGGACGCCCGCTCACCAGCGAGCAGTTAGATCATGAGCGCCTGAACAAGAAAACCGCACTCGCGGTTCTCTCGTCGGACGCGATTTCGTCCGTCGCCTATGCCACCGACCAGATCTTGTTTGTCGTCGGCGGCGCGATGGGGCTGTCGGCGCTCACCTATGTCTTCCCCATTTCTGCTGTTATTGTCGGACTATTGGTGCTGGTCGGCTTAAGCTACCAGCAGACCATTCATGCCTACCCGGGAGGCGGCGGCTCATACACCGTCGCGAAGGAAAATCTTGGTGACCGGCCCGGGCTGGTTGCCGCCGCCGCGTTGCTTACGGACTACATCCTTACCGTGGCTGTGAGCGTGTCCAGCGGCGTCGCCGCTATTACATCTGCGTATCCGTCGTTGGTACCCCATGCCGTACTGATTGGAGTCGCGGCAATTCTCTTGTTGACAGTGGTAAATCTTCGAGGGGTGCGCGAGTCGGGTTTTGTATTCAGTTTGCCGACCTACGCGTTCATTGCAATGATGCTTTTGTTGTTGGGATTGGGGCTATGGAAGGTGTATAATGGCGTGGTGTTTGCGCCCGCTACGGCGCCATTAGATGTCGATCCTGCAACGGCACGGCACGGCATGAACCCGGCCGGCTTCGCCTTGATGTTTCTCCTCCTGCGTGGATTCGCCGAGGGTTGCTCGGCCATGACCGGCACGGAAGCCATCTCGAATGGCATTATGGCCTTCAAAGCGCCGGCGCAGAAGAATGCCGCGACGACACTTGCGTGGATGGTGTCAATTCTCGCCGTATTTTTTCTTGGCGTGAGTTACCTGGCGCAGCACCTTGGCGTTATGCCGACAACGGCCGAGACGGTGCTGAGTCAGCTCGGGCACAAGGTGCTGGGAAATGGTGGGCTGTACTTCGCCTTACAGTACTCGACCTTCGCGATCTTAGTGCTCGCCGCCAACACCGCTTTCGCTGATTTTCCGCGCCTAGTGGGAATTCTTGCGAAAGACAAGTACATGCCGAGCCAACTCGCGGCGCGAGGCGATCGATTGGCATTCTCCAATGGAATTATCGGGCTGGCACTTGTGGCAGCCTTGCTGGTCTGGTTGTTCAAGGGTGATACCAACTCGTTGGTCCCGTTGTATGCAGTAGGTGTGTTTGTCTGCTTTACGCTATCGCAAGCTGGCATGGTCGTGCATTGGTTCAAGACCAAAGGGCCGGGCTGGCGTTGGCGTGCTGCTCTGAATGGCGTCGGCGCGATTGCTACCGGTGTCGTATCAGTAATTCAAGTGGCAACGAAGTTCCTCGAAGGTGCGTGGATTATCGTCCTGCTCATTCCGTTGTTGATCGTGATGCTGCAGTCGATCAACAATCACTATCGTCGTTTTAAGATTGATGTTGCATTCCGCGGCCGCAGTCCGATTCTCCCGCATTCGCATACGGTTATTGTGCCTATAAGCGCAATCAACAAGGCGACTTCCGGTGCGTTGGTGTACGCGACCGCAATTTCGCGCAATGTTCGGACGATTCACGTTGAGGTCGAGCCGCTGAATACTCCGAATCTGATGGATGATTGGGACCGCTGGGACATCGGATTCGAATTGGAGATCCTCGTGTCACCGTATCGGTCGATCGTGAGGCCATTGGTCGAGTACGTGGCGGAAATTCAGCGCCAGTCGCCTGGCGAGCTGGTGACCGTCGTGACACCTGAAGTGGTCCCGCGCCACTGGTGGGAGCATTTGCTGCACAACAAGACGGCACTGTATATCCGAACGGCGTTCCTGTTCAAGCCAAATGTGGTCGTAGTGGCGGTGCCGTACTTGGTCGGGCACGACTATGAATTGGCCGAAAAAGGCCCGCGCTGGGTGGCGACCCGCTTG
>JANYBD010000025.1 GCA_025360995.1 Gemmatimonadota bacterium | reverse complement strand
GTCGCCGACAATATTCCCGACGCGCTCCGCTTCCTGGGCAATCCCGTTCAGCGCCTCGGTGTACACGGCAGTTTCCCGCGTCTTCTGCAAGGCGACTTCCGCGCGACTGCGAATCACCGTAATCGGTGTTTGCAACTCGTGTGCGGCATCCGCCATGAATCGCCGCATTGAGCGAAGCGTCACCTCCACTGGCTCAAGCGATTTCTTGACGAGCACGTACCCGCCAATGGCAATGAGCATGACCGCCACCACCAATGCACCGCCGAACGCCGCGAAGAGCGCTTCGAACCGGTCGTCGATCCGGTCGCGGTCCACCAGCATAACGGCGACGTACGACGTTCCATTTACCAATGTAAAACGCTCGGCGCGCAACCGGAGCGTGTGATCGCCGGGTGCGTCCAACTCGTCCACCGCCAGACCAGTACGAGCCGCCACAAGCGCCGACGCGTGAACCCAGGGTGCCGGCGCAGACGCGTCGATCGGAACACCATCGGCAGTAAAAATGAAAACTTCGCGACTCTGGCTGTGTAGCGCAGCAATCGCACCGAAACTCACTGCGGCGCGTAATGCTGCATCCGATGGCTGGCGTCGCGCGTATCGCACGATCGGCGACAACGATTCGCGCAACGACCCGTCGAACTGTTCGGTGAATTGGCGTTGGAGCACCAACAGCAGTCCGCCGCCGAGCACCACCAAAATCGCGCTAAAAGTCCCCACGTACCACGCGGTGAGCCGACCCCGAACCCGTGCCAGCGGATCCGCTGCGGTCCCTGGCGAGCGCCCACGGCTCACGTCAAGCGCCAAACCGATACCCTGCGCCGCGCAATGTGTGAATCAGTTTGAGATCGAATCCGTCGTCGATTTTGCGACGCAACCGGCGAATGAGCACTTCGAGCACGTTGGTAAATGGATCGTGATTGTCATCCCACACGTGGGCCGTGATCTGAGCGCGTGTGACCACCTCGCCAACGTGCCCGGCAAAGAATTCGAGTAGCGCGAACTCCTTTGCCGTCAGTGTGATGTCCCGACCGGCTCGGGAAATGAACCGCGTCCGCAAGTTGACGTTGAGATCTGCGACCTTCACAATGGCCGGAGCCAACTGCGGACGCCGCCGGCCCAGCGCCGCGACCCGGGCAACCAGTTCACTAAATGCGAATGGTTTGGTCAGATAGTCATCGGCGCCGACCTCAAGGCCGTGCACGCGATCTTGAACGGATTCGCGGGCCGTCAGCATCAGGATCGGCGTATCGAGCCCGGCGGCGCGAAGGTCGCGGCACAGGTCAAAGCCCGATCCGTCGGGCAACCCGATATCGAGAATGATGATGTCACAGTTTTTTTCCATCGCTCGCAACCGGCCGGCGGCTACAGTGGATGCGGCGACGACCGAGTTGCCGCGCTCGCCAAGCCCGTTCTCAATCACCGCCGCCAGCATCGGGTCGTCTTCGACGAGCAAAATGTGCATGTCAGATGGAATCGCGTGCGGTGGAAAATGACGGCGTCATTATGGGACCCATGAATAGTAAATATCTCCTCAGGTACCTGTCCCTCGGATGACAGCGGCGACCGGCCCCCCTCCGTTTGTAATCGTAGTGAAAGGATGGCGCGCTATACTTTGCCTACGAAGGAACTACCCCAAACCGGAGTATCGACGATGAAACTTTCTCACGTGATCTCGACCGCCGCATTGGCCCTTGGCGTGATGACCGCCCCGTTGGTGGCCCAGAATGCGAAAGTTACGGTAAAGGAAGAGAAGCCGGGCTTGCTCGCGCGGGCCAAAGTGACGTCCGACGCGGCGATCGCCACTGCACAGGCGAAGGTGCCCAAGGGCAAACTGGACAGCGCCGAAATCGAAGAAGAGAACGGCAAGCTCATCTACTCGTTCGACTTCAAGACCGAAGGCAAGTCCGGCATCGACGAAGCGAATGTTGACGCGTTGACCGGCAAGCTTTTGTCCTTTGCGCATGAGTCACCTAAGGCCGAAGCTAAGGAAAAAGCTGCCGACGCAAAGAAAAAGGGCGCGAAGAAACCGGCATAGCTTATGCTGCTCGCGGAAACCTTCCGGGTCGCTTTCGACTCACTGCGGGCCAATAAAATGCGATCACTGCTCACGATGCTTGGCGTCGTGATCGGTGTCGCAGCAGTGATCGCGATGGTCGCATTGGGCAACGGTGCGAAAAAGGCAGTGGAGGC
>JANYBD010000172.1 GCA_025360995.1 Gemmatimonadota bacterium | reverse complement strand
AACTGGTCCAGCTCCACCACGCCCGCGTTATCAATCGATGCGTGAACCAATCCCGACTCGCCGCTTCCTTGGTTCGCAATCGTCTGCGTTCCGCGGGTCGAGAAAAAGTTGGGGCGCAACCGCTGGATGGCTTCGTACACATTCAGTTCGCTTATTGCGGGATCGACAAGTTCGGCTTGCGTGATCACGCTCGGGTCGCGACGTATGGACGATGGCGCGGGCGCTGCGGCCGGAGCCGCGCTCCCACCCGCACACGCGCCGACTATGAGGAGCACACACACACGAAGTGTCCTAAATGACATTCAATTACTCCCGCCAGGGTTAATGAAATAGTGTGGTAGTGACGGGAGCGGCGTCAATCGCCGCGCGCGAGTTCATCCGATCGGCCGCGAGGCATGTGCCGCTGTTGCCGGAGACCAGGCTCCGCCCTGCCCCTAGTGTGCAACGCCACTCCGCGACCTATATGTTGTCAAAGGGATTTCACGGTCGCCGCCAGAGGAACCTATGAAACCAGCACTCTCGATCCGGCTTCGGCTGCCGCTGCTGATCTGCGGCTTGATCCTGGGAGTGCTGTCCCTCTATACAACGTTGGCATACCAACAGGTTCGGCGCGGCGCGATGCTCAACGCCAGCGAGCGGTTGCTCGGCGTGAGCCAACAACTGTCGGGCATTCTCGGTGTCTCTGTCCAGCAACTGCGCGCCATGACAAAAGCCGTGGCCGATGACCCGGCAACAAAATCCTTTATTCGCACTCCTGACGATTACAGCCGCACGCTGCTTCTGACCAGATTTCGCCAGCTTGGCGACGCGAGCAACTCGCGTGTCGGTGTTGAACTATGGGATGCAAAAGGCCGTCGGATGGTAGCGACTGACAGTTCCCTGCCACCAGTTGACGCTTCGAGCGCACACGATTTAATCGCGCGATTCGTCAGCGCCGAGCAAGCGTCAGTCGGGTGGATTAGCCTCGAATCCGGAAAAGCCTATTTTTCGGTCATTGCTCGGGTGCCCGAGGTCGCAGGACCCGCTCAGTATGTGGTACAGCGTCGCCGCGTCACCGACTCTGACAGTACCCCAAATCCGGTTGTAGCAATGATCGGATTCGATGCCCACATTGTTCTGGGCAACACTCGCGGCGACGTGTGGAGTGACTTTGTCCGGCCGACTGCCGGGCCGCCAATCGATTGGCAAAATGCGCACGGTACGGTCGAGTACAAGCAACCCAAAATCGGGGCCGTGCTCGCGGCAATCTCGCCACTGCGTGATACGCCGTGGACACTAGTCATCGAGTTTCCCCTCACAACGATTCTTGCGCCCGTGCGCAGTATGCTCTGGCGACTTGTTGCCGCTGATATTGCACTGATGTTGCTCGCGGTCCTCGGCGCATGGATCCTCAGTGGCACCCTCACCAAACGGTTGGCGGCGCTCGCGAACGCTGCCGAAGCGATGAGCGGCGGTGATTATACTCGCTACGTCGCGGTCGACCGCGCGGACGAAATTGGTGCCGTAGGAATGGCATTCAACAGGATGGCGTTGCGCATCACCGATTCCCGCGTCGCGCTCGAAAACACTGTGCGGGAACTGGGCGCATCGGAGCGACGATATCGGTTGATCTTCGATGCGAATCCGCAACCGGTGTGGGTCTATGATATCGAGACGCTGTACTTTCTCGCGGTGAACGACGCGGCAATACGGCTCTATGGCTTTTCGCGTGAAGAGTTTCTCGGCATGACGATCGAACGCATCCGCCCGGATGAACTTGTGACGGCACTTCGAGAAAATATTGCAGAACTCGGAACGCGCGGCATACACAATGAAGTGTGGCGCCACCGCACGAAGTCCGGCGAACCTAAAGAGATGGAAGTCCAGTCGCAAATGCTGGTATTCGAAGGGCGGCCGGCGCGCATCGTTCTCGCGAATGACGTCACCGAACGCCAGCGTGCCGCCGCGCTCGTGCTTGCCGCACAGTTGCGCCTGGAGCGCGTGATTGCCTCCAGCGGCGCCGTGATTTTCGAGCTGCGACTGGCCGGTGGCGGCAGTCCCGTCCTCGAATGGATCAGCGATAATGTTACCGCGATTCTAGGCTACGATGTTGCTGCGACGCAAGCGCCCGATTGGTGGTCCGATCGGGTGCACCCCGATGACTGGGTGCGACTTAATCGAGAGCGTGGCCAAGCGATGGAAGCAGACAGCGCGCATGAGTACCGGTTTCGGCATCAGAATGGAACCTATCGCTGGCTGCGCGAAGAGCGACGGATCCGTCGCGACGCCGCCGGCGTGCCGGTCGAGGTGGTAGGAGCATGGTTGGACATTACCGATCACCGGCAGCTCGAGTTGCAGTTGCGCCATTCGCAAAAGATGGAGGCTGTTGGTCGGCTCGCTGGCGGCGTGGCCCACGATTTCAACAACCTGCTCACGGTGATCGTGGCCGAGTGCGACCTGTCCCTCGCCGCAGCGCGTGACGGCGAAGCGCCGACCATGGAATCGTTCGAAGAGATCAAGCGAGCGGCGGACCGGGCAGCGATCCTCACGCGACAGTTGCTCACCTTTTCGCGACAGCAACTGATCGAGCCTGTCAGCCTGAACGTGAATGATGTTGTGACGAACGTCGACAAAATGCTGTTGCGATTAATTGGCGAGGATATCGCCTGGACCGTGGCGCTCGGTGACGCAGTCGGGTTCGCCGTCGCCGATCGCGGTCAACTCGAACAAGTATTAGTCAACCTGGTCGTCAATGCGCGCGATGCGATGCCGAGCGGTGGCAAACTGCTGCTCGAAACGGCGGTCATTAGCATTGACGCGGAATACGCGGCGAAACATCCCGACGCGACAATCGGGCCACATATAATGATCGCCGTGACGGACACCGGTTCCGGAATGACCGACGACGTGAAGTCGCACCTCTTCGAGCCATTCTTCACGACCAAAGAATCCGGGAAAGGCACAGGACTGGGATTGGCGACGTGCTATGCGATCGTCCGCCAGTTCTCCGGGCACATTGGGATAGACAGTGAGCACGGGAGGGGTACGGTGGTGCGGGTGTATTTGCCCCAGTCACGTGTCCCTGCTTTAACTGTCACCCCCATTCATGGAACGCCGATTCCTGGCGGCAAGGAGACGATTTTGCTCGTCGAAGATGAAGTCCAGGTCCGGCGCCTCACCACACGAATACTCGTGTCGAGTGGCTATCGCGTGTTACAGGCCTCGACCGCCGAGGAAGCGCTGTCCCTGTTGGAGGGCCACAATGATCCGGTAGATCTGTTACTGACCGATGTCGTCCTCCCGAAAATGAACGGCCGAGTGCTCGCCGAACGGATTCGTGCAGATCGTCCCGGTCTCCGGATATTACTTACGTCCGGCTATTCCGATGATGTGATCCTGCAGACGCGCCCGATGGATCATCATTTGGCGCTATTGCCGAAACCGTTTTCCCGTGAAAGCCTTTTGAAGAAAGTACGCGACACACTTGATTCTGATTTGGAGGGTAAACATGTGTAACCGCGCATTTTGGCAAATTGTTTTTGTTTTGGCCGCGATGAATCTGGCCGAGTCACTCGCCGCACAAAACCATCAGCACGCCACGGATACCGTGGAGCATGCCGGTGCGGTGCACTTCGCAACGTCATGTCGTCCCGACGTGGCATCGGAATTTGACCGAGCGGTGACGCTACTGCACTCTTTTGAATTCCGCGAATCTATCCGTTCATTTGACGCTGTGCTCGCCGCCGACTCAACGTGTGCGATGGCGCAATGGGGCATCGCGCTCAGTCGGTGGACCAATCCGATGTCCTCTGGCCAACGGACTGCCGCGATTCTGGAACCTGGTCGTCAAGCGGCTAGTCGCGCGACACGCCTTGGCGCGGCGGCGACCGATCGCGAGCGCGACTATATCGCTGCTGTGAACCAGTTGTACGCCGACTATGAGCATCGCGATCAGCGATCACGCGTTGTCGCGTATGAGCAGGCCATGGCAGTTCTTGCGGCGCAACAGCCTGCCGATACCGAAGCGCAAATCTTCCACGCCATTGGACTTGTCGCGGCTGCGCTGCCGACGGACAAGACGTACGCCAACCAACTCAAAGCCGGCAAAATCCTGGAAGCGCTCTGGGCCAAACAGCCGAATCATCCGGGATTGGCTCACTATATAATCCATACTTACGACTATCCGGCTCTCGCCGCGCAGGCGATGGCCGCAGCCAACCGCTATGCGGCCATCGCACCCACAGCGGCCCACGCGTTGCACATGCCGTCGCACACATTCACGCGCATTGGCTTATGGCAGAAATCGGTCAACACAAATTTACGCTCGATCAAAGTCGCCGTTCATGACTCGGAAATCGCTGAGGCGCTTCACGCGTCGGACTATGCTGTATACGCGTACTTACAAATGCGGCGCGATGACGCGGCGCACCGGGTGTTGACGGGCTTGCCAACGCTTTCAGCGCGTTTCGATCCAAACGCCATCACTGGGGCGGCACCTGGGGCAGCTGGTGTATTTGCGCTCGCCGCCATTCCGGCTCGTTACGCCCTCGAGCGAGGCCAATGGGCCGAGGCGGCCGTACTGCGCTCGCACACCACCGCATATCCGTATGCGGATGCACTCACGTATTATGCCCGCGCACTTGGAGCGTCCCAGACAAACAATCTCCCCGTCGCCCACGCGTCGGTGGATTCGCTGACTGCCATTCGCGAACGGTTGATTGTGAGCGGCGATGCGTATTGGGCCGAGCAGGCGGCGATCCAACGCCTTTCGGCGCAGGCCTGGATAGATCTCGCCGAAGGGAGGCGTGACGATGCACTGACGCACATGCGCGAAGCCGCCACAAAAGAAGATTTGACCGAAAAGGGCGCGATCACGCCGGGGCCTTTGGCTCCGGCGCGCGAGTTGCTGGGTACTATGTACCTGCAACTCGGTCGTCCGGCCGACGCTTTGGCTGAGTATCAACAGACGCTGACGAAAGAGCCGAACCGATTCCGGGCACTACACGGAGCGATGCTGTCCGCCACTGCGGCGGGTGATCGGCCGCTCGCGTCCAAGTACGCGGCGCAAATTGTGAAGCTGACTGGTTCCGGCGCTTATACCCGCCGGTAGTCGTATCGAACGAGAGCGGGAAACGGGACTCGAACCCGCGACCCCAACCTTGGCAAGGTTGTGCTCTACCAACTGAGCTATTCCCGCATGGGGGGAAGATAGAGGGGAATCGGGCTTATTGCCACTGACGGTGCGAGGCGAACGGCGAAGGTTGCAGGGCGAAGGGGAAAAGCCGAACGGCGAAGGTTGCAGGGCGAACGGGAAAAGCCGAACGGCGAAGGTTGCAGGGCGAACGGGAACTGCGCTCCTAGTTTTGCTGCGCGCTGCAAGCTGCAACCTGCACGGCACGTCGGTTTCATCGATTACCCAATTCCACCGCAATGAGTTAAGGCCGAAGTCCGTGAGTATGGACGGTGTACCATACCGCATACGCAATCAGCCCTGAGAGCGTCGCATCGCCGCCGTTGCTGGTGGCTTTGCCTTCGGCATCGACAAACTCTGCCGCCAGGCCGTGATCCAGCGGCGCGCGACGCAACCACTCCAACACCGTTGCAGCATCGGGGCCAAAGAGCCGGGCTGTTTGTTGAGCCAAATGCGTTGGCGTTTTTCCGATCGCTTTTGCCGTGCGGCGGAATACGCTGTCCGTTCGCTCCACGGCCTCGAACATCGGCAGCCAGAGTGCCGACGCGACAGGATCGTCTTCACGCGTCACGCCGCCGGACAGGTCCGCCGCGGCCACAAAAACACTCTTCCCGGATTCACCAACGGTAAAATGCCGACGGAGCGCGGCGCGCACCGCCTCCGGATCCTGCAACTCCTTCGCATCTTCTTCATCGAGCGTGCGCTTCAAGCAGTCAAGTGCATACGCGATGACGGCATTGCCGTGCAGCGTAAACGGATGCACCGCTGGCGCGCCAGACAGAGTGACTTCTGTATGATACAGTGAATGCGTTTCATCACGGCGCTTTTCGATATCATCCGCCGAATGGTAGAGCGTATCGGCAAGAATGGGTTCCTCGACGATCTGATCGTCCCCCGTCTCGCGGATGTACCGCTCCGTGGCAATCGCATACGACGCCGCTCCTTCGAGCGTGTATCCGGGCTCGAACAACGTCCCGTCGAAATAGTGTACGCCCTGCCCCGGCGCGTAACCATGGACTTCGCACGCCCGAAGAATCAGCTCGCGCGCCAACGGCGCATCGGCGAGTTGAATAGCCGGCACGGTCCACGAGAGCGCTTCCCAATCGCGCACGGTCACGCCGCGTGCACACCACGGCGCCCGACTGCGAACGAGATAGTAATGCGCATCGTCAAGGGCCCGCGCGACGCCGTAAAAGTATGCGAACAGCAAATGTCGATTGATCAATCCATCCAGCGATTCCAAGCCGGTGGCCTGCTCCAACGTCCGGATTGCCTCGCGGGTGCCGGTGAGTAGCGCTTTCCATCCCCGCCGTCGCAGTACGCCCACGGTCGCAATCGCGCCGTCGCGCTCCGGGCCCGCACCTACATAGAACGCGGTCTCAGCCCGCCCCTTCGCCGGGACGGTCAGCGCGCGGCGCACGGCATACGATGGCGCCACGCCCGCCCGCAACGCGATCTCACCCTCGCCATCGGCAGTGATTGCCAGTGCCACATGGCCCGGCGGCTCTGTCCCATCGAGCACTACTACATCACCACTTTGCGTGACGCGATGCGCGTCGGCAAATGACCGTGGCGTGCGCACACGTAACTGCCGGTGCCCCAGCGTTCCCTCCACGGCAAGCGTCACCGTCACCGCACTACTCCCCCGATTTTCTACAGACATTGCATAGACCACGCCGGCGATATCGGCGTCGCGGCCAAAGGGCGCGAAAATCGTCCCCCGCACCACGAGGTCGCCCACATTGCTGGTGAAGGTCGGCAGCCAATGCAGCGCCCGCTCCCAAACAATCCCCTGCGACGCCAACGCTACCACCGTTCCGTTCACTTCCAACGTGGGGCGTAAAAGCGCCGGCCCCGACCCGGAGAGGTACCCCTCACTGCCGCAAAACTCGACCGCCGACCGGGCTCCCCGGTGGAGCACACCCACGGCATGCACCGACGCATCCGCCGGATGGATGCACGGCACCGATAACCAGTGGTTTCCGGTGATCTGCCAGGGAACTGCGGGGAGCGCGTCGTGTGTCACGTAGAGTGATTGTGCATTAGTTTTCCGAGGGTACCGACTGAGCAGTGAAACTAGCCGCCAGAGCGGCCTTACGCCTCCCTGACTTTACTCGATTGCGCACGCTTCTTCGCTGGCGTTCGGCGCCGGTGCTCTTCACCCGGTCCGGGCTCGCGGTCTCAGCCCTCTGCATCGCCCTGCTCGCCCCCGCACGTGCCGGAGCGCAGGCGGTACTCGGCATTGGCGATGATGCCCTCACCGTCCCCGCCGGCTCGATGCGCGTCAGCGTGTTCGCGCAATGGCTGCGCTATTACGAGCGGTATGGCCGAGCCACCCCCGGCCGCAAGAACGGAGCGGTCGAACCACTCGGCGTGGATTTTAATTTCGATACTGTTGGTGTAGCGCAATTCGAGAATCTTGCTCCCGCGCAGAATGCGGTTCGCGCGCTGGCCGCTATGCCGGATTTTACCGCGTCGCTCGGCAAGAGCTCGGTGCTCATTCGAGATAACGTCCTCACGACACCGATCGCGATTGATTTCGGAATTACGCGACGGATTTCGGTGAGTGTTGTGGTGCCGTTCGTGACGGCCACCAGCACTGTCGATTTTCGCTTCAATCCGACCGGGCGCGAACCAACGCTGGGATTTAACCCCACGCTGAGTTCGCCATCCACCATCGCGGCCAATGGCGACTTGCTAACGCAATTCGATGCCGCGGCAGCACAACTCAACACACAGTTGGCCTCCTGCGCCGCAAATCCCGCGGCAGCCGGGTGTGCTGCATTGAACGCGAACGCGGGTAGCGCGCGGGCATTGATTCAAAGTGCGGGGGCATTCGCGGCCGGGCTCGCGCAAGTGTATGGAGGACGTGCCGGCAGCGTCGGATCACCATTCGTACCCGTGGTCGGCACCGCCGCACAAACTGCCATCAAGGCCAGGCTTGCCGCGTTCAAAGCACAGTACGCCGGCTTTGGTAATAACGCGATTACCGGGTCTGTTCCGCTCGGTGCCGCACCAATGACGATCAGCGACGCCGCCACTCTCTTCACCGACAAGACATTTGGGCTCGGCGCTCGACCACTGGAGCGCACGATCAATCGTGGCATAGGCGATATCGATGTCGGGTTGAAGGTGAAACTGTTCGACACCTTTGGCGAAGATCCAAAAGCCCGACTGGCACCGCACGGCTTGCAGTGGCGCCAGTCCATTGGTGCGGTGTACCGGATTGGCACCGGCACGACAGATGCGGCCGACAATTTCGCCGACGTCGGAACAGGCAACCATCAAAACGATGTCGAACTTCGCTCGTACACCGATTTAATGTACGGCAAACATTTCTGGGTTTCCGTACTGGCGCATTTCAATTTTCAATTGGCCGACCAGCTCACGATGCGCATCACGGATACGCCGAGTCAGGTGCTGGCGGCAGCGTATCGTCAGCAGACGGTACAACGTGATCTCGGTGACGTTGCGGAGTTGGAGATTGACCCGCGTTGGGTCATGAACGATTACATGTCAATATCCGGGCATTATTACTACCGTCGAAAATCCGCGGATCGCTACACGGGCACCTTCAACGTCACGAATCTCGCCGGTCAGCCGGTGACGATTGATGCGTCTGCGCTTAATCAGGAAACGGAAGCGACCGAGCACCGGCTTGGGGTCGGGTTTTCTTACTCAACGCTCGCGGCATACATGCGGGGGAAAGCGGGGCTTCCGTTTGAGATTTCGTATTTTCATTTTCAAACGACACTCGGTTCGGGCGGCAACGTGCCGAAACTCAGCCAAGACCAAGTCCAGGTCCGCATGTATCGCAAGCTGTTTGGCCGATAAGGCGCGAGGCCAAGCCTCTATAAGTTCTGTGCGCGCTACCAGGCCCGAATGATTCGCTCCGCTCGCTTCGCCAGCTTTTAGGAAACCTCACCGACATCGGCCAAAATCGCGCGCCACTGCTGGCATCGTTGTCATGCAGGGTAAAACGGCTTTGCCACGGATTTTCACGGATCTACCAAGCGATCAACACGGATAAACCACTCGGGGAACTATTTCACGATGCGCTTCTTGGCGGTCTTGGGAGGCGACAACGGCGCGACGACCGCAGACAGCAACTCGCGCGCGTGCTCGCGGCTCACCGCGCTCTCGGCGTCACCACCGAGCATGCGGGCGATCTCTTCGACGCGCGCGTCACCTGCCGTGACGCCGATGTCCGCCGTCGTGACCCCTCCCTTCGCGCCCTTACTCACGACGATGTGATGATGGGCGCGGGCAGCGATTTGTGGCAAATGCGTAATCGCAAACACCTGGTGATGTTCCGCCACCCGCCGCATGGCATCCCCGACCATAATGCCAACCTTTCCGCCAATGCCGGCGTCTACTTCATCAAAAATGAGCGTCGGCACATTGTCGAGGCGGGCAAGAATCGTTTTGAGCGCAAGCATGACCCGCGCCAACTCGCCGCCGGATGCAACCCGTGCGAGCGGCCGCGCGTCATGTCCAATATTGAGTGCGACGCGGAACTCGATCGCCTCGGCTCCCGTGGAGGCGATTTCGTCGCGCTGCATCAGCTCCACGAAAAAGCGGCCATCCGCCATCCCGAGTTCGGGCAGCAATTGCTCGACGGCCGTCGCGAGCGTGGTTGCTGCCTTCCGACGCTTAACCGTTAGTGCGCCACTGGCCGTACGCAACGCCTGCTGCGTCTCAACCACCCGGGCTTCAAGCGATCGCAGATCGAGTGCCGCGGTATCGAGGACATCCAGCTCGGTGCGCGCATCGCCTCCCGCATCGTTCACCGCGGCAATCGTCCCGCCATATTTTTTCAGCAATCGAAAAATCACGTCGCGCCGCCGGTCAACTTCATCAAGGCGGCTGGGATCACCTTCCACGCTGGCCAAATACGCCTCTGCTTCACGTGAGAGTCCTTCAAGCGCGTAGTACGCCGCGTCGAACAGCTCCTGCAATCGCACGGCCGACGGATCGATCTTTTGCAATGCCCCAAGGGTGCGCTGCAAATGGCCGATGCGCCGGAGCGCTGCTTCGTCGCCCCCATCGAGTGTCGCGGTGATCTCCCCGGCCAACGCACGCAACTCCTCGGCGTGCGTCAGCCGACGAGCTTCGTCGTCAAGACGGACGTCTTCTCCAACCAGGAGTTTTGCTTCGCCAATTTCTTTCGCCACGTGCTGGAGATAGTCGGCGCGTTTAGTCACTTCTTCGCGACGGCGCTGCAGGGCCGCAATCGCCGCGCGAGCTTCGGTCAGCGCCGCGTGGGCATTGGCCACGCGCAATGCGTCAGCGGCCGCGTCGCCAAACAAATCAAGAATCCGGCGCTGTGATTCTTCATCCAGTAGCGCTTGCGCGTCGTGCTGGCCGTGCACATTCACCAAGGAGCGGCCGATTTCTGCGAGCACGCCGGCGGTCACCGGCGTCCCGTTGATCCAGGCCCGCGCCCGGCCGCCCGCCGCCGCGACTTCACGCCGGAGCACGACCAATCCATCGTCCGATTCTATTCCGCGCGCATCAAGCGCCGCCACAAGCGACGGCGAATCGCTGACATCAAACACCCCTTCGACCGTCGCCCGATCGGCGCCGCCGCGCACCAAGTCGCTCGCTGCCCTCTCACCGACGAGCAACCCCAGCGCACCAACAACAATCGATTTCCCGGCGCCGGTCTCTCCCGTGAGCACATTGAAGCCCGGGGCGAACGGCATCGTCACCGATTCGATGATCGCGAAATTTTTAATGCGGAGTTCGGTCAGCATCTCACTCGTCCCGCTCGGCGAGCCCTCCCCAGCCGAGCTTGTGTTGCAAACGGCCGAAAAACTCCGTGCCGGAAAAACGCACGATCCGCACCGGGTTCGGGGATTGGCGAATTGAGAGCGCTTCTCCAGCCGCCAAACTGGTGCCCACCTGTCCATCCACCGTCACCAAAACTTCGGCAGGCGAATCTTCCGGTTGCACAGTGATGACAGCACTCGGCGGCAATAAAATGGGACGCACCGCCAGCGTATGCGGAGAAATCGGCGTCAGCAAAATCGATTCAACGGTTGGCTCGACGATCGGCCCGCCGGCCGAAAGGGAGTATGCGGTGGAGCCGGTGGGAGTGCAGATCACAATCCCGTCAGCCGCGAGCACGCCAATCCGCCGACCGTCAACCGACAGTTGCAATCGGAGCATTCGCGCGAACCCGCCCTTGTGTAGCACGACATCATTCAGGGCGCGCAAGCGGGCATTGGGCACACCGGCGGCACTCAGTGAAGTTGCCTCGAGCATCATTCGCGTATCGGCCGCAAACTGCCCTTTCGCGAACTTGGGTAGCATTTTGGCAAAGTCCTTGGCGCGGCAACTCGTCAAAAATCCAAGGCGCCCAAGGTTCACGCCGAAAATTGGAATGGGCGCGCCATCGAGAAAGCGGGCGGCGCGCAACAGCGTTCCGTCACCGCCGAGCGAGATCAATGCATCGAGTTCGTTGGGACGCCCGATGACCGCACCCGTTTGACCGTCCGCGAGCAAGCCGTCTTCGAACGACAGCTCGATGCCGAGTTTTGGCGCTTCACGAACGAGCAGCTCAAGAATGCCGCCGATCTCCGTGTACCCCCGGTGCCCAACGACGCCTAGTCGCATCACCCGGTGATTGCCTCGGACTCGTGAAGGGCGCGGACGCGCTCGGCGATGCCGTGCGCATTCAGGCCGCAAGCGCCCAGCTGTCGCGACCGCGCAGCCGCGTAAATAATTCGATCCGGAACACCGTGGGCGATCACCCGCACTGCGGGATCCATCGTTGCAACAACCGACGCCATGTACGCGCCGAAGCCGTTAATCACCGTGCCCTCTTCGACTACCAAAATTTGTTTATGGTCGGCCACGATTGCGCCGAGCGTCAGTTCATCATAGGGCTTGAGAAATCGGCAATTCACAACCGTCACCGGCAACCCTTCAGCGGCCAACGCGTCAGCCGCGGCCAGCGCCGGCTGCACCATTGTCCCGACTGCGAGAATGGCGACATCACCGCCTTTGCGCAGCACTTCCCATGTCCGGTACGGAACCGCTTCGATCTCGCTGATGGGCGGGACAATGTCCGGCGACGCATCGCGCGGATATCGCATGCACCACGGTCCGCTCGTATGCTGCACAGATGCGCGCAGCAAGCCGAGCAGTTCGCGTCCATCCTTCGGCGCGGTGACCGTCATATTCGGAACTGCCAACATATAGGCGATGTCGTAGAGCCCCGCGTGAGTTTCGCCGTCTTCGCCAACGAGCCCGGCGCGGTCCATACAGAAAATCACCGGCAAATGTTGAATCGCGACGTCGTGAATAATGTTGTCATAGCCCCGCTGTAGGAACGTGGAGTAAATCGCCACCACCGGTCGTGAACCGGTCGTCGCCATTCCCGCCGCCATCGTCACCGCGTGCCCTTCGGCGATGCCAACGTCGAACACGCGGGTGGGGTGCGCCTTCGCGGCTGTCGCCACGCCCGTGCCGCCGGGCATCGCGGCCGTCAGTACTGCGATGCGCGGATCCTCACTCATCAATTCAGCGAGTCCTTTGCCGAACACACTCGTGTAGTTGGCGTTCCCGGTGGTGGCGACCAACTGTTTGCCTGTCTCTGGATCGTGACCCGGCGGTAGCGCATGCCACTTTTCCACGTGTTCGCCCGCAGGGAACCCTTTGCCCTTTTGCGTCACCACGTGCACCAGGCGCGGACCCTTCATTTCGCGAACCGCTTTGAACAATACGTTCATCTGCGCAATGTCGTGTCCGTCCACCGGACCGAAATACCGAAAGCCCAGTTCTTCGAAAAGCACGCCAGGCGTCAGGAACATTTTTACGCTCTCTTCCCACTTTCGCAGCAACTTGCCGACATCTTTGATCGCGCCCGGAGCGTGGTCGGTAAAATCACCGATCGCGGCACGAATGCGATTGTAAATCGGATTGCGTTGCACCGACACCAGATACTTGTGCATCGCGCCAACGTTGGGCGCTATGGACATCTCGTTGTCGTTAAGGACGACGATGATATCGCGGCCCGACGCGCCGGCGTTGTTCAAACCTTCATAGGCGAGCCCACTGCCGAGCGATCCATCGCCGATGATGGCCACCACTTTGAAGTCATCGCCGGCGAGATCGCGCCCGACGGCCATACCATACGCCGCGGAAATCGACGTGGCCGCGTGGCCGGCGCCAAACGCGTCGTATTCGCTCTCCGATCGTTTCAGAAAACCGGAAATACCATTTTCCTGGCGCAGCGTTTTCATCCCTTCGGCGCGGCCCGTGATCACTTTGTGCGGGTAGCCCTGATGACCAACGTCCCACACGAGGCGGTCGTTCGGCGTATCGAAACTGTTGTGGAGCGCGACCGTGAGTTCGACGACACCCAAGCCGGCCCCGATATGCCCACCCGTGACCGAGCAGCTCTCGATCAGAAACGCACGGATTTCATCGGCGAGCGTCTTCTGCTCCTCGAGCGAAAGCGTACGGAGAACCGCAGGCGAAGTGACGCGTTCCAGCAATGTCATCAGCACACCGTGAAAGTTGATCCTACTGCAATAAAGCAGATGTCGGCGCCAGTCACGAGCGCCGCGCCACGACAAATCGGGCCAGGAACTCCAATTCCGGTGAGTGGACCCCACCCTCCTGGAGCGCCATGCAGGCTTCCTCGCTCAGCGCCGCCGCCCGCGCCCGGGCCCCATCGAGTCCGAGAAGCGCCGGATACGTACTTTTTTGCAGGGCTACATCGCGTCCGGCCGTTTTACCCAGCTGGTCGGTCGTCGCCGTAATGTCGAGGACGTCATCGGCGATTTGAAATGCTAACCCAATGGCCGAGCCATAGCGCTCGAATGCGTCGAGTACCGATGGCGAGGCGCCGGCGGCAACGCCGCCAATCAGAACAGATGCATTGATCAACGCGCCCGTCTTGAGCCGGTGCACGCGCTCCAACTCGGCGAGCGAAAGCGCCCGTCCTTCACCTTCGAGGTCAAGTAATTGTCCACCAATCATTCCGCCTGCGCCTGAGGCCTGCATCAGCACACGCACGATTGTGCCGGTAGCGGTCTCGTTGAGACCCAGTGTGCGGGCACCGTCAACTGCGGCACTTGCAGCCAAGGGCACCATCGCTAGGCCGGCGGCGGTCGCGGCGGCCACGCCCAGTGCTTTGTGCACGGTCGGGCGGCCGCGGCGCACGTCGTCATCGTCCATACACGGGAGGTCGTCGTGTACCAGCGAATATGCGTGAACCACTTCGACCGCCGCAGCAAGCGTGCTTGCGTCGCCTCTGCCACCAGCGGCACGAAATGCCGTCAGCACCAGAATTCCGCGAAGCCGTTTTCCTTCGCCGAGCATCGAGTACCGCACCGCTTCACCAGCCGGCCCCTGCATCGCACCGAGGTGGCGTTCGATAAACTGTTCCAGCGCTGCCGCGACCGCACTGCGGTCGGCAGCGAAGTTTACGGCGTCGGTCTCAACCGCGTTCATCGGTCACCTCGAACACGCCGTCAGCGCGCTCGACCAGTTGCTTGACTTTGCCCTCAGCCTTCTCGAGCTCGGCGCTCGCCTTTTTCAGCAGGGCGATGCCCTCTTCGAACAACGCAAGCGCTTGCTCGAGCGAAAGATCGTCGTGGTCGAGACTCGAGGCGATGGCTTCGAGACGATCCAGATTCTTTTCGAAACTCATCGAATTTCCTCAGCGGTGGACCGCACGATTCCGTCGCGTAGTTGCAGATCAAAGCGCATCCCGGGCGAGAATGCCGACGCCGCGGGGAGCGCGGCACCATTGAGATCGCGAGCGACGGCGTAGCCGCGCGCCAACGTTGCTAACGGACTCAACGCATCGAGCCGCGCCGCGAGTTCTTGTATCCGCGCGCGCCGCCGCTCGGTGGAGCGCTGCGATCGCACGGTGAGGTCCCGCGCCAGTTGGCGCAATTCCCTCCTGCCGTCAGTAAGGCGTTGCGTCAGCGCGGCACGAATGTCTTGCGCCAATGCACGCACACCGGCAACGAGATCACTCAACACCGGCACGGCCGCCTCTGCTGCCGCGCTTGGTGTCGCGGCGCGAACATCAGCCACCAGATCGGCAATTGAAAAATCCACTTCGTGACCCACCGCCGAAATCGTCGGGATTGGACATGCGGCGATCGCGCGGGCAACGCGTTCATCGTTGAACGCCCACAGATCTTCACGCGATCCGCCGCCACGACCGATGATCACGATGTCGGCACCTCTCCAACGACCAACCTTCTCGATCGCCGCGACCAAGGACTCCGGTGCGGTTTCCCCTTGAACGGCGGCGGCAATCACGACGATTTCTACACCGGGATTGCGGCGGCTGATTACGGAAATGATGTCGTGCAGTGCTGCGCCATCGGGACTTGTGATCACGGCAATGCGTTTCGGAAATCGCGGCAATGGCCGCTTGCGAGCCGGGTCCAACAGGCCCTCTTTCTCCAGCAACGCCCGAGTCTGTTCGAATGCTTTTCGCCAGAGCCCTTCGCCCTCGGCTTCCATCGCGCTGATCATAAACTGCATCTGCCCGCGGGCCGCGAATACCGACAGCTGACCGCGTGCCACCACTTGCATGCCTTCATCTGGAGGCGCGGGGATGCGACGCACGTCGCGCGACCATACCACGCACGAGAGTTGCGCCGTCTTATCGCGGAGCGAGAAATACCAGTGACCGTTGCGATGCGCCGTGAAGTTGCTCACTTCACCTTTCACCCAGAGCGGTGGGAAAGCGCCTTCAATGACGTCCTTTGCGGCGGCCGTGACATCGGCGATGGCCAGCGCGACTTCCTGCGACGTGCCAGGCGCCGTCAATGCATTCATCCGTAGAGCTCGGCGGCCCGCACGGTGTTTTGCAAGAGCATCGCAATCGTCATTGGCCCGACTCCGCCCGGCACGGGCGTGATCTTCGATGCCACCAGGCTGACGCTCGGAAAGTGAACATCGCCAAGCAGGCGCGTCCCACTCTTGGTTGACGGATCAGCAACGCGGTGCATGCCCACATCAATAACAACTGCTCCCGCTTTGACCATATCACCGGTGACCAGCTCAGGCCGACCGGCGGCCGCAATTAGAATGTCGGCGCGTTTGGTATGCCACGCGAGATTGGCGGTGCGCGAATGACAGACCGTCACCGTCGCGTCGGCCGTCTCGCCCGACTGCATGAGCAGCGACGCCATCGGCTTACCGACAATATTGCTGCGGCCGATAATCACCACATCGCGCCCACTGGTCTGCACCCCGTACTCACGCAGCAGCACCTGCACGCCCGCGGGTGTGCAGGGCGCAAATGCATCGGCATCACCAATGAGTGTTTTCCCAACATTCACCGGATGAAAACCGTCCACATCCTTTTCCGGCTTGATGCGCCGAATCACCTTTTGCGCGTCGATCTGTTTGGGCAGAGGCATTTGCACGAGAATCCCGTGCACGCGCGGGTCGTGGTTGAGCTGGTCCACTCGGGCGAGCAGTTCGGTTTCGCTGGTTGAAGCGGGCATGCGAATGGTCTCGCCACGCATCCCGGCTTCGATGCACGACTTCTCCTTCGAACGTACGTACACCGCGCTCGCCGGATCCTCGCCGACCAAAATCACCGTCAGGCCGGGCCGAATGTCGCGCACCAACAAAGCGTCAACGCGCAGCGTCACCGCCTGACGAATCTTCTTGGCGACCGCGGCGCCATCAATGAGGTCAGCGGGCAACGTCCATCGCTCGTTTTTCGCGAATAGCGACCACTTTGATCTGCCCCGGGTACTGCAGTTCTGTCTCAACGCGTCGAGCGATTTCTTCGGTCAGCGATTGCATGCGCGCATCGTCTACTTCCTCGGGATTCACGATCACGCGAATCTCCCGGCCGGCCTGAATCGCGAACACGCGATCCACACCGCGATAACTCGATGCGATTTTCTCGAGACCTTCCAGCCGCTTCACGTATGTCTCGAACGCTTCCCGCCGCGCGCCTGGGCGAGAGCCGCTGATCGCGTCGGCCGCCTGCACCAGCACGCTGATCTCGCTCTCGTGTGGTACGTCGTCGTGGTGCGCGGCAATACAATTGATCACCAATGGATGTTCGCCGTATTTCGTCGCGACCTCCACGCCCAGCTGCACGTGCGTCCCCTCGTGCTCGTGGGTCAGCACTTTGCCCATGTCATGCAACAACGCGCCACGCCGCGCCATCACGGCATCGAGCCCAAGCTCTTCGGCCATAATGCCCGCGAGCCACGCCACCTCTTTGGAGTGCTTCAGTATGTTCTGGCCATAACTCGTGCGCCATTTCATGCGCCCAATGAGTTTGATGATCTCCGGATGCAGTCCATGCACATTTACTTCGTACGCGGCCTGTTCGCCCGTCTCAACAATGCCAGCATCGACTTCCTTCTTTGCCTTCTCGACAACTTCTTCAATGCGCCCTGGGTGAATTCGCCCATCGGCGACGAGCTTCTCAAGCGCCACGCGAGCCACTTCGCGCCGCACGGGGTCGAAGCAGCTGACGACTACCGTGTCGGGCGTGTCGTCAATGATGACGTCCACGCCAGTCGCCAACTCGAAGGCCCGAATGTTTCGCCCTTCGCGCCCGATGATACGGCCTTTCATTTCGTCTTTCGGCAATGCCACGGCACTCACCGTGATTTCGGCGGTATGGTCGGCCGCAATGCGTTGAACCGCGAGCGCGACGATCTTCTTCGCCTCGCGGTCCGCTGTGCGTTTGGCCGTGTCGCGAATCTCCCGGAGCCGATTCGCGGCGTCGGCTTGCGCCTCTTCTTCCATCCGGCGGATCAGTTCAGCCTTGGCTTCCTGGGCCGACAAACCCGCGAGCTGCTCCAAGCGGCGGCGCTCTTCGCCGACCATTTTGTCGAGCTCCTGCTGGCGCTCGTCAACGGTCTTTTCCTTGCGGCCGATTTCGCTGGCGCGACGCCCGAGTTCCTTGTCGCGAGTTTCGACAATCTCGAGCTTACGATCGAGTGTCACCTCGCGCTCCTGCACTCGCTTTTCTTCGGAGGCGACCTCTTCGCGGCGCCGGCGGGCCTCGGTTTCCCAAGCTTCGCGGGCCTTCATGGCCTCTTCTTTGCCAGCCAACACCGCCTGTTTTCTCAGGCCGTCGGCGTCACGCTCGGCATCTGCCGTAATGCGCTTGGCGACTTGGTCGGCGGCCTCACCGGCCGCGCGGCGCGCAATGTCTTCGGTTTCCCTCCCCGACTTGCGTCCTATCCGATAAAAAACAGCAGGGGCAGCTACGGCAACTACGCCGAGCGCGATCGCCAAATAGACGATGGCATCCATAATTTCATATGCTCCAAAATGGCGCGACCGGACCTAGGTATGGCGCACCACGTTTCAAAGGGACTGCCCGGGCGCCGCCATCCTCGGATCAATACCTCAGCGGGTGTACCGGCCGATCGGGCGCCGTCGAAGGGCGCTGAATGGGACGGGCTAACTGCCGAGGCCGCTTGAACCTACGCGATTGCGGCTCCCTTAATAGATGAAACTATCCCTCGCCGCCGGAAATGGCAATCAGGTTGAAATCTTCGGACAAGCTGTCCGCCAGGCCACGTCCTGCTGCGCAGATTTGCGCCAGTCATTGCCATTCGGGAACTGTTGCGCAAAGTTGACGGGTATCTGCTGCGGAGGCCGCGCTTTTATGGACGCCATTACTGAAGACGTTCACGAGCAACCGCTCGTGCTTGTCATTGACGACGACCCGCACGTTCGCACGCTGACCAAGCGATTGCTCGAACGTTCCGGAAAGCGGGTTCTGCTCGCCGAGAATGGCAATCAGGGCCTCGAGATTTTTGAGCAGAATATGGAAGAGATCAAACTCGTGGTGCTCGACTGGCATCTCCCGGGCAATTTGGGAACGCGCACGTTTGACGAGTTGTATGCACGGCGATCGGACCTTCGCGTGGTGCTGATCACGGGCGACCACGACGCC
>JANYBD010000295.1 GCA_025360995.1 Gemmatimonadota bacterium | reverse complement strand
CACATCCGCCTGAACCGGCTGTATACAGCAATCGCACCAACGTCCGAAGTCTGGGTCAAACTCGAACGCGCCAACCCGGGCGCAAGCATTAAGGACCGCATTGCGGTTGCGATGGTCGAAGACGCGGAGCGCCGCGGCATTCTCCAGCCCGGCTCGACGATTGTCGAGCCCACTTCAGGAAACACCGGCATCGGCCTGGCGATGGTTTCGGCGGTCAAGGGATATCGCTGCATTCTCGTGATGCCGGATTCAATGTCCATCGAGCGGCGTCGCGTGATGACTGCCTACGGCGCTGAGTTGGTGCTGACACCGCGCGCCGAAGGGGTCAAGTCAGCGATTGCCAAAGCCGCCGAGATTGTTGCGGCGACACCGGGTGCGTGGATGCCACAGCAGTTCGAGAATCCGGCGAACATTGACGTGCACGTGCGCACGACGGCTGAAGAGATCTTGCGCGATTTTCCCGAAGGCATCGACTATCTGATTACCGGCGTCGGTACGGGTGGCCACATCACGGGCGTCAGCGAAATGCTGAAGAAGCATTGGCCAAACCTCAAGACATTTGCGGTCGAACCGACGAAATCCACTGTCATCGCGGGCGGCGAACATTCGCCGCACAAGATTCAGGGGATCGCCACCGGATTCATCCCGATGAATCTGCATACCGCGACGCTCGACGGTGAGATCGCGGTCACGGAAGAGGACGCATTCCTGTATGCACAGCGGGCGGCGCGCGAGGAAGGGCTGTTTATTGGAATATCCTCCGGCGCATCACTCGCCGCTGTGGCACAGCAGCTGCCGAAAATTCCGGCCGCCAGCCGCGTGCTGACGTTCTGCTACGACACCGGTGAGCGCTATCTCTCTATTGAAGGGCTGTTCGCGTAGATTCAACGATTCTTGCTTTCCATACTTGGCCTTTTCCGTAACTGATGACCGACCGTCCGCAGCGCGCCCACCGTGATTTTCTCGTCATCTCGGACTTTACCAAGTCCGAGATAGACGGGCTGTTCGGGCTCGCCGAGCGAATGCGGTGTGGTGAGTACACGTCGAAGCCGCTCGCTGGCAAGACGTTGGGGATGATCTTTACCAAGTCATCCACACGCACGCGCGTCAGTTTCGAAGTCGGTGCGTACCAACTCGGCGGCCACGCGCTATTTCTTGCCACTCGCGACGTGCAGCTCGGCCGCGGTGAACCCGTGGCCGATACGGCGCGGGTGTTATCGCGCATGGTGGATGGGATTGTTATCCGCACATTCGCGCACTCGGAGATCGAGGAGCTCGCGCGCCACGCTGATGTGCCGGTGATAGATGGGCTGACCGACTTGCAGCACCCGTGCCAGATCCTCGCCGATCTGCTGACCGTGCGACAGCATTTGGGAACGATTAAAGATCGCAAAATCGCATGGATCGGCGACGGTAATAACATGGCGAACTCGTGGATCGACGCCGCGGACGTGCTCGGTTTTGAATTGGCGTTAGCGTGTCCCGAGGGCTACGACCCCGACGAAGCACTCTTCGCGCGCGCGAAAGCTGCTGGCAATGTCACGCTGCATCGCGATCCGCGCGACGCTGTATCTGGAGCGCACGTCGTCAATACCGATGTCTGGGCCTCGATGGGGCAGGAGGAAGAGCAGAAAATTCGTGAGCGCGCATTCTCCGGTTTCACCGTTGATGCCACGCTGATGAAACTGGCCTCACGCGATGCGATTTTCCTGCATTGTCTGCCAGCGCATCGCGGCGAGGAAGTTTCTGCGGAGGTTATTGATGGGCCACAGAGCCGCGTGTGGGACGAAGCCGAGAACCGGTTGCACATTCAAAAAGCGATCATGGCTGTGTTGATGGGCGGCGAGCGACTGGGCTGATGGCGCAGCAATTGGTGCTGCGGCGAATCGTCACCATTGCGCCCGCATTGGAGACGATGGCTGAGTTGTATAAGCTCAGTCGCGACGGCGGACCGAAATCAGAACGCTTTACTGAATACGTAAAGCGCGTGGAACATGAGTGGGGACTCGTCTCGTACAATCCGATGGCCGGCGCGGCGGCAGTCGAGGCGGTGCAGCAGGCGATCGCTCTCGGCGCGGAGCAGATCGCCAGCGAGGCTGCTGCGGACACCATTGCCGATTGTGAATACACTGGCGGTGTCATTACGCTGGCAGTTGTGGTCGCGTCCGCCGGGATGTGGACCGATCGGTTAGCGACCGAAATCGAATATCGTACGACCGGCAAGCGTCGAGCCGATCACGGTCAAGTCATACTGTGGAGTCGGGAAGCCATTACCGCCGAGGACGTGCGACGCGAGAGCGTTGCCGAAACGGTGCGCACGATGTGGACGTCGCTGCACGGTCAGGCGCGGACGTTGCACGCGGTGCTCGCCCGCGAAGGATTGGCATATGGGCTGGCAGATCCCAAGGCAATTGCACAGCCGGGGAATGAAGCGGCAATTAGCGACGCGCTGGAGATCCTCGGTGATTCGACCACGCAAGGTGATATCGTTGCGGTGCTGTATGGTGATGCGGTGGCCCACAAAATGGGTTGGCCAACACTGGGCATTAGCGATCGCGGCGGCGCTATATGGGCAGCGCAGCGTGCGGTACGGATGATTGCCGAGATTGGCGAGGCGGCGGCGTTGCGGGCTGGTTAATGCGGTCCTGGGGCTGCCAAGTACGACCTAGGCCACATCAAGGTCGCAAAGCGCTTGGAGGTTCGGCCACAACTGCGCATTTGGCTGACAGTCGCCTCTTGCTAGCGCAAATCCAGTCCTATGATCTCCACGGTGGTTGGCCTCCCGGTATGCGCTCCGACGCACACCGGTGAGTGCGAAGATAGTAGTGAGGAAGAACGGGCCACCAGTTTTCGTGGAGGCCCGTTCTTCCTCTTCATACCAATTGTCCGGCCGGAGCCACGCTTCAACTCCCGTTATTGATCCGCCAACTGTTCTTTATGCCTGTCGTGTTGCAGAGATATTCGCCTTGCCCCTCCTTAGGGTTCGCTAGGTATGTGATGTTCCCGGTGAACCTGGCGCCACCGTTCGCGGTGGGACACGGACCGTCAAACGTCGCCGTACCGAAATGATCAACTGTGCCAGCGAGCGTTCCATCAGAACTGGAAATGACTCCGTTGGTGACCCGGAAGAACCCCTTCAGCTGCGTGACGTGTTGACCGGCAAGATCGAGCCATGTGAAACTAAAGTCATAGACCCCGTTAGCCGTCGCTTCCGCGGCACCGGTTTCCAGCGGGATCTTCTTGACAGCAAAAAGGTCTGCACACCCAGACATGGCCAGCATAGTGACGGCAAGCGCGGCAAAGTGAACGTGTTTCATGTATTGAACGCCTCGAATGAAATTGAGCGAGCATCCTACGGTTTCACATCAGTGCTATGACGGCGACGCGCAGACTTCCCATGATTGACCGCACGCGGCAGACGCTCCGCCGGCGGTCTGGTAGCAGAGGTTCGTGTTCGCGCAGTAGTGCGGAACAGTTACCGAGCAGCAAACCTTTGCGGTGAAACAGCAGGCGGTCGTGCTCGAGCAGCAAAACCCCCCGCAGTCTTTTTTGCCGGACGCACATCCGGCCGGCTTGGACCCGGTGACCGAGTCGGGGCATCCGGTGAGCGTCAGGAAACCGAGCGACGCGAGTATGGTGAAGACGGCGCCCCGGCGTGTCTGACACGCCGCCAACTGGCGCGAGAGGTTGTCAAAAAAATTGTCCATGAAGTTCATCTCCCTCTTGTATCGTGTCCGTAGTCAGGCCACCATCGTGGTCCGGCCGCCGAGCAGCGCAAACACATTCGATTCACCCACAGCTAGCTCCGATGCGATTCTGCCATCGCCATCCACCAGCACCGCGGACGGCGTGCCACTGACCCGAAACTCACGCGACAGGCTTGAAGTCGCGTCGAAGAGCACGGTTGATCGGAGGTCAGCCGGTTCATCCACCGCGCGTGCGCCGGCCGAAACCACGACAAGCTTGGGAGCGCCGCGCGGTGTATCCTTTTCCCACGCCACCAGCCTCGGGAGCATGCGCTGACAGAATGCGCAGGGCGGATTCCAGAACAGCAGCGCGGTGGTATTGCCCTGAACACCCTGCAGTGTCAGTTCCGCGCCGCTCGAGTCGGGCAAGCTGAATACCGGCGCCGCTTCGCCGATCGGCAATCCAACCAGCCCTCTCAGTGGATGGTCTGTTCTGCGCGCCAAGAGAGCTGGTTCCGGAACGCGCGCCGCGTCTGCCGTCACGTAGCCGACGAGTTCGGCGATGGCTTTGGACCCCATCACCAAGTGGCTGGCGATCCGGCCGTCCGCACCGATGAGCACTGCGGCCGGCGTCCCGTTCACTCGGTAGGCGACTGCTACTGCACCGCCGACTTGAACCAGGAAATCCCCAATGTCGTTACCATCCACGACGCGGCCGATGCCGCGCTTTGATTCCGGCGTGATCAGGAGCAGCCTTAGCACGTCGCGGCTACCGCGTTGCCAATGTGCAATCTCCGGCAGCAGCGCCGTACACGATCCGCAGTCTGGATCACTGAAGATCAGCAGGCTCTGCCTCCCGTCTTCCTGCAACGCGCTCAGACTGACCTCACTGCCGGTCAGTGTTCGCAAATCGAACGCCGGTGCTGGTGCCCCGATCGGGAGGCCATGCGGAGACTCGGGCTGTTTCGGCGCGAATCCGTCCAACCGGGCTTCGAGTGCATCGATGCGCAATAGCAGACGGCCATTCTGCCGCAGGGCACGGACGAGCATCCACACCAGTGCTGCAGGCAACAGCACGCCTAGTGCAACGGCAATCTTGGCCGTGGCAGTTCGCATGCCGAAACCGGCAAGCGATTGCGCTGCATCCGCCCAGTCGGTAGCGGGACCCGACACAACGACGAACGCACTCAATGCGCCGAGCACGCCGTTGCGCGCGAGCGTGCGCCACCCAATTGGCACCGACCGCAGCTGACCGAAACAGCGGCAACTCGGCGTGCGACCGCGCGCGAGGTTTGTGCCGATGGCGGCCGTGAACATGAGCAGCAGCACCGTCGCTCCAACAGCGCCCCATTGTGCCGTCGGACTGTATAGCAAAAGGAATGCGATGGCGATTTCAATGGATGGAAGGCCACGTGCGATGGGGCCTTCGAGCCAGAGTGGCACCCCGAACTCGCGGACAGCCGCCTTGAACTCCGTCGCATCACCGAGCTTCAATACGCCAGCCAGCCCCAACGTGATTGCCAAGATCACCTTCGCGCTAAGCAGTAAGACTTGCATGGATTCCAGGTCAAGGTGAACGCGATCGGTTGCCGCCCGGCACCATCGCGCGTACGTTCGAAGTCCATGCTAGATGCAGATCGGCGCGTTACGTGACCCGCCTCAGGGGCGTGTCTTTGCCGTTACACCTTCCCAATTCGATGATTGAACTCCGCATTCTCGGCGCTTTGGATCTGCGAACCGCTGACGGTCGCACTTTGGACGAAGCGCTACGCCGGTCGAAGCGCGTCGCGCTCCTCGCGTACTTAGCGGCGGCGCGCCCGGTTGGGTTTCATCGGCGGGACAAGTTGGCGGCTCTCTTTTGGCCCGAACTCGACAAGGAACGCTCGCGGGGGGCACTTCGAACTACACTTTCGCGCCTCCGCGATGACTTGGGCGACGACGTAATCGAGTCCCGCGGCGCTGAGGAAATTGGTGTGCGGCGCGACCGGCTCTGGTGCGACGTGGCGGCGCTGTACGCCTGCCTCAATCGCGACGACGCCGTCGGAGCTGCGGATCTTTACGGCGGCACAATGCTTGACGGCGTGCACATTCCCGGTACGTCGGAAGAATTCGAGCAGTGGATCAGCGAAGAGCGTACGAACATTCGTTCAAGTCTGATCGGCGCACTTTCGGTGCATGTCGAACGCCTCGTGGCTTCGGTCGAGTTGACTCAGGCACTCGCCTTGGCGCAACGCGCTGTCGTCGTGGCACCGGACGACGAAGCTGCCGCCCGTCGGCTCATCCAAGTTGCACTTTCCGCTGGCGACCGCGGTGCGGCTTTCCGAGCGTATGAAGAGATTGAACGTGTGCTCCGGCGCGAGTACGACGTCTCGCCGTCAGCCGAAACTGCGGCGCTCGTGGCCCCCCTTCGCGGGGCGGCAGTCCATGACAAATCCTCCGCGGCGCTTTCACGCAACGGCGTGGCGAATGACGAGACAACTACTAATCGCGGTGCGTTGGAAAGTGCAGGCACTGCATTTCGTAGTGGCACTGCGCTTCCACCGCTGGCCCCGCGCGCCTCAGCGCGATGGCCTTGGCACATGCTGGCCATCGCCGCCACCGCAGTGGTTATCGTCGCCGTTTGGCAATTCGCCCGCGTGGGCATGACGCGCGACGTCGTCTCGTTTCCGGCAGCGGGGTACTGGCGACTCATCACGTCGGGGGCTGGGTCCCCCCACGCGCGACATCATGCGAGAATGGCGGTGGATTCCAGTGGAGACGGCGCCCTCATACTCGGCGGTGCATCAATCGCCGACGGCCGCGTGAGAATGGAACCGATCGGAAGCGAAATATGGCGACTGATTGGCCTGCGCGCCGGCGCGGTTTCGCAGTGGTTGCGCATTCCCGTACGTCCGGGATCGGCACCACGGCCACGCTGGATGTTTGGCGCAGCTTTCGATCAGGCCGCCGACCGGTGGTTTGTACACGGAGGCGCCCAGGGATGGAGTTCGCCCTGCGCCAACGACACGTGGGTGCTCGATCGCGCCTCCGGACTGAGCGGCGCGCCCGCATGGCGTGCCGTTCAATTGCGCGGACCGTTACCACCGCCGCGCGCCGGATTCGAATTAACGTTCGACCGGAATCGCCGAAAACTCATCATCTTCGGCGGCAACGACTGTGTAAATACGTATTTCCACGATACGTGGACGCTGACATTTGACGACTCCACTTTCACATCGGGTGCATGGACTCGACTGCTACCCGACAGCACTGAAGGCCAGCCGGTGACACGAACGGCATACGCCGCGACATACGACACGAACTCGGCACGACTCTTCGTGTTCGGCGGAGTATCGCAACTGCGGTCAGCGACGTCTGAGCTCTGGGTTCTCGAGCATGCCGATGGGGCTTCGGGCGCACCGCGGTGGCGCGCCCTGCGATGCGCCGGCGATCCGCCATGGCTTGCAGGTTCAGCAAGTTCGTACGACACTGCTCGCGATGTCTGGACTTTTTTTGGTGGCTCCGATGAATCTTCAACACCGCGGCGCGACTTCTGGCGACTCGACGGTCTGATACGAAATACCCGAACATGCCATTGGACTCGCGTTCGCCCTACCGAACCGTGGCCCATCGCACGCACCGCTGCGTCCGCGGTGACGCTGGTGGGCACCAGCGGGTTCTTGCTCTTCGGCGGACAGGTGGAGCAGTTCTCGGTCGGCGACGTCTGGATTTTCAGCGACTCAATCCGACGCTGACGCGACTGCCGTAGCTGCTGGACGCGATTCCATTTCCGGTTAGCGCGACCCCCCGGTCCGCAGCAGTTGGCGAACACGCGAGTCTGCGCGCTGCCAATTTTTCGCCAACCGATCGTACGCATCATCGGCGCCAGCCCGATCACCCGCCGCGCTCAACGACCGCGCGAGACCGAGCAAGGCGCGCGATCGGTTGGGACGTGCGACGAGCGCCGCGCGATACGCCGCCGCGGCCTCCACCGGCTGATTCGACTTGAGGAGGGCGTCACCCAACAACTCATTGGACGGGATATAGATCGGCGGCGTCGATGCGCTGGCAGCGTCGGGAAGCGCGAGGGCCTTGAGCATTGCGATCTCGCGCGACCGGTCGCCGTCGGCACCGGCGATCAGTGCGTCGATCTGATCTGCTACGCGCTTGAGATTGGTCCGTTGAGCGTCCGGTGGAATCGTATCGGCAATTTCGCGAAAGCGCCTCGCCGCGTCCCGGGCCGGCGCACGATCCTTTCCGCTGAAGATTGCCGCGATGGATGCTTGATAGGCGTTGGCCATTGTCATACCGAATGCTCGCACTGACGGAGTCGGGATTGTTAACGCCGCCGGTATGTCCGAAGCGCTCGCTGGCCACGCGCTCCAATCGCCCGTCTCCATGCCGTACGTGAAGGCGAGCACGTTCACGGCGAAGCGCGCATCGGCATTCCCTGCGCTGATCTCGACGCCGGCAAGTGCCGAACGGGCGGAGTCGATGATCGCACGCGCCGCGTCCCAGCGGCCTTCTTCCAAATATGCGTATTGCAACCACTCCAACGAATGCCAGGACAGCAACGCTTGCGACGCATTGTCGCGCTTGACTTCGGCGCGCGAGGCGGCCCACGCCCGCTCGTTGGCGAGGGACACATCGTGCCAGAGTCCAAGCGGCAAATAAACGTGGGACGGCATGTGTAACGCATGATCGGCGTCGGGCGCGATTTTGTCGTAGGCGCGGGCGAAGGGCAATAGATCGACGGCCGCTCGCGGATCCATGTCGGCGACATGGGTGAGGTAGTGTGCCGCGCCAGGATGTTGTGGATTGGCATTGAACACGCGCAACGCGAGCGACCGGGCCGCCGTTGCGAGCCTCGGCCGGTCTGACGCCGTCGCGGAGTTCCACGCCATCAACGCGCCGTGCGACGCGAACGCCGCCGCCTCGAGATCCGTCGTGTCACTCGCGGCATGTGCTATTAGGGAATCGGCGTAGGCGCGTGTCCGAGCGGCTAGTGACCCTTCGACATAAAACGCCTCGACTGCTGCACCGAACGCCCGCTCGCGCGCGGTCTTCGCCTTCGCGAGCCGCGCCTCGGGCACCGACCCAAGGCGTGCGAGGGTCTGTCGAGAGCGTGCGAGATTTTCTGTTCTCCACAGCACATGGCTGTACGTCAACGCTTCGAGCCAGTAGGCGACTGCGAGCGACTGGTCGGCCTGTTGCGCCTCGCGAAATGCGTCGGCGGCTTCGGTGTATTTGAAATTGTGCAACCAAGCGACCCCGCGTTGAAGCGGCGCCTGCGCCGCGCGGTTACCCGAATTGCGGAAGTTCACGCTGCCGAGAATTAACGCTGGGCGATGCGCGGAATGGTCGGGTTCCTGTGCGGCTGATGGCGCGGCCAGGGAAGTACTGGCGATTGTCGCCGCGACGACAAAATTAAACGGAGATCGCATAACAGAACTCCAGAGTAGAGCGAAGCGAGGCCCCGCACCGGGGGGGATCGTGTGAACATACGATTCCCGCCCTTGCTTTGGGAGGGGCGCCGGATGCGCTGACAGCCGTCGATGTGTATCGCGTGCTCCGCGCCCCGCACTAGATTTGCAAGTCACCCGTCAATACCGGACCAATGCGCACACACGCTCTGGACACGCTGGCCGAACTCATTGAACGCGATCACGAAGCGCTGCTCACCAGCTGGCGAGGGCAGGTCCGACAATTAGCGTCGGCGAAGCATCTCGACACGCCAACGCTGAACGATCACGTACCGATCCTGCTTGTCGAGCTGGCCGCGGCGCTCCGTTCATCGACCGAACTCTCCATCGCGCAATCGTTGCGGGACGGAAGTCCGCCCGCACACGGCCTCCAACGCGTAGTGGATGGATTCGAGCTCGATGAAGTCGTCGCCGAGTATAACATTCTCCGCGATTGCATCCACGATCTTGCCGACCGTAATGACATCACCCTTCAAGGCCGGCCTTTCCACGTCCTCAATCGTGTGCTCGACGGAGCGATCGGAATGGCCGTACAGACTTTCGCGACGCGCAAGGCGCTCGAAGTGCAGCATCGCCGCGAAGAGTACCTTGCATTCGTGGCGCACGATCTCCGCACGCCGTTGAATGCGATCTCGCTCAGCGCGAGAGTGCTCGAGATAAGTCTCGCGCAGTTGGCCATGCCGAGCGAGGTGCCGCGGATGCTGCATGCTCTGCAACGCAATGTGCGTCATATCGATGGCTTGGTGCGAAAGATCATCGACGAAAACGCCAACCTTAGAACCGAATTGGGGATGAAGTTGGAAAGCCGCCTTCTTGACTTGTGGCCGCTTGTCGAAGCGCTGGTGCAGGATCTCCACCCCGTGGCCGGGACCTCAAATACCCGGCTCATGAACCAGGTTCCCGAAGACCTCGTGGTGTTCGCGGACGCCAGTTTGATCACCCGGGTGTTTCAGAAT
>JANYBD010000289.1 GCA_025360995.1 Gemmatimonadota bacterium | reverse complement strand
GGCGTGCCGTCTTTGGAAGCGTTATCGATAAAAATGTGTTCGTAACGGTATTGGGGCAGTCCGGCGAAGATTGCCCGGATGGCCTCGTACATTTCCCGCGCGTTGCCCGCTTCGTTATAGCAAGGGGTGACGATAGAAATCAACGTCGTCATAGCCGGTTGGGTCGCTGTGGGGTGTGAAGATGCATCGCTCATCAAAGATGGGTACGGCACCTGATGGTGTCGAGTCGCCCTGGCAAATGCCGCTGTTGAACAGCGGCGAGGCGGTGTAGGTTGCGGGTATGTCCGTGCGTTCCCGTCCGGCCGGCGGCATCCGCGGCACTCTTTCGACCAGCCATCGCGACGGCACCTTGCTGTCGCTCGCCGTCGCCATGGAAGTTTCCTCAGTCACGACCTGGGCACAACTCGATCAGGGATGGGTGCCGCTCGACGAAGGGACCATCGCCGGCGCCGCCGAACAAGTGCTCCGGGGTGCGCTCCCTCACGTCGATTTTACGTATCCGTACTCCGGTGCCCTTCCGTTCTACCACGCCATTGCGATGCGCCTTTTCGGTGTGACTTTGATGGCGTCGCGATATGCGCTTTTCGCCGCGTTTCTGCTTTGGTTGCCAGCCGTCTGGTGGCTGGCCCGCCGGGCGTGCGGCAATCATTGGGCGGCGCTCATAACAGTTGTCGCCGCATGGTGGTCCGTAACGGTCTATTCCGCGGCAATGCCGAGTTGGTATTTGCTCTTCCTCGCCACGTGGATTGTCGTGGCGGTGGAGCGATGGCACACGACCGGACGCCGTCAGTGGCTTGCCATTGCTGGCGTGGCTGCCGGAACGGCGATCATCATTAAACAGACGGGCCTGTATTTGCTTGCCGGCGCATTGCTCGGCATGCTCTTCTGCGAACAAGAGCAACAATCGTCCGGTCGCGACGGAACACGCGTCAACGCATCCGAGCGACGCACCAACCCATTCGTAATCGCGGCGCTGGCCGCTGTGGCGGTTTCCGTTGTTGTTCTGCTCGGCGCGCGCGTCGGCAGATCGGGTGAATTGCTTGAACTAGTACTGCCGATTGGCGCGATGTTACTACTGGCCGCCTCGAGAGAAGTGCGGCTCACCATACCCGGCACGCATCGGTTGCGTCGACTCCTGCAATTGACGGCGCTGATTTCTGTGGCCGCCGCCGTGCCGATCGCTCTCTTGGTGTTTCGCTACGTCAGCGTTGGTGCAGGGCATGCCTTGGTCGCCGGCGCCATACATGAAGGGTTCGCCCGCGTGTCGTTGCTGCAGTCAGCATTGCCCTCTGCGTGGACGATCCTCGCCTTCGCCTCGCCGGTGTATGCGCTGCTCGCCTTGGAATATTGGGCGGGGCAACGCTGGTGGGCACCGGTGATCGGCGGCATCGCGGCGGTGAGTTTGGTCGCATTCGCGTTTGCCAGCCGCAGTGCCTACCTCGCGCTCTGGTACTTCGGGATGTCGCTGCTTCCCGCCGCAATCGTATTCGCCGTCGTCACCGCCCATCGAGGCTGGCGGCACCGTATTCCGTTGGACCCTGTCGTGCTTGTTGTTGCTGCGATGACCGCCCTGTTCTCGTTGAATCAATTTCCGTATTCGGCGCCAAACTATTTCGCCTATGTGGCGCCGTTGGCCATCCTGACGGCGGCGCTCGTCGCCGCCCATCATCACGCCCTTCCGAAACTTGTCTTTGGTGGGACGGCACTCGCGGTGTTTGCAGGAATCGCGCTACGGGTAGGCTCGGTGCACACTGTTGGCATGGCCGCGACGTGGTGGGATGACAATCACCGATTAGCCGTGGCACACGGAGGATTGCGAATTCCGGCGTCCGATAGTGCGCAGTACACAGATATTTTGCGGCTCGTGACTGAACATCGCGGAGCAGGGACCGTGTACGCCGGCCCCGAGTTGCCGGAAATTTATTTTCTCTCCGGCACGCACAGTCCGTTACGCGAGGTATACAGATTCTTACCGGCGGGCACTTTCGATTCCACACAGATGGCACGGTCGTTTGACGAACGTGCCGCCAATATCGTTCTGATCAACCACGCGCCATTATTTCTTGACCCGATATCTCCGTCTGTACTGGCGTGGCTGGCGATTCGTTATCCGCTAAGTTCGCGGATGGGCACCATCGAGGCTCGATGGCGCTGACCGGCGGACTGGACTGGCGCACACGTCGGTGGGACTGGTTGCCACTTGCCGCGTCGATCATCGTTGCAGCGCTGTTCGCGTGGCCGCTGCTCGACCGCGGTTGGACGCCCCACGATGACGGGATGCTTGGCCAGACTGCTGAACGCATCCGACTCGGCCAGCTCCCCCATCGGGATTTCGAAGAATTGTACACCGGCGCACTGGGGCTGTGGCATGCACTCGCGCAACGTGTATTCGGCACGACCATGATGGCGCCGCGGTACGCACTGTTCGGGCTGTGGTGTGGATGGCTGGCTATGGTCTTCGGCATAGTTAAACGGTCCACGGCCCCTTGGTGGGCCACGGCAATTACGATTGCTGTCGCGATGTGGACACTGCCGGTGTATCCGTCGGCGATGCCGAGTTGGTATCTACTTATTTGTGCGACGGGAGCTGCCGGCGCACTACTCAATTGGAATGATCACGGCAGGCCGCGCTGGCTACTGGTGGCAGGGGTCGCAGTTGGAATTGGTCTGATTATCAAGATTACGGCACTCTATCTCCTGGCAGCGGCCCTGCTTTCCATTGTTTCCGCCACTCAGGAACAACACAACGCACCGGCATCTGTGCGGCGACAATGGGCGCCGAGTGCAGCGGTCATTGTCGGGGCAGTGATGCTTGCGGCTATGGTGCTGTGGCTGTTGCGTGATCGCACGGCCGCCCCGGAACTGCTGCACCTTGTCGTACCAATTGTGCTGTTGGTGTTGACGTTGTCGGTACGCGAAGTACGGATTGTGCGCACGGGCGGCCGCAACTGGAACGAACTGCTCGTGCCGACAGGATGGTTCGCCGCCGGTGTTGCCGTACCGGTGTTGATGTTCGCGCTTCCATATGTATTTACCGGTTCGTTCGAGGCGTTGATGCGCGGTGTGTTTGTCGACCCGCTCACGCGTATTGGCGGAATGAACTTCGCGATGCGCCCACTTGAGAAGACCTTGGCAGGTTTGTATTTCGCAACGCTCGTGGGAGTCGAGTTGCGATGGGGTGCGCACCGCATCGTGAAGGTTGCGGCAATAGTTGTCGCCCTATGGTTTGCCTGGCGAAGCACGCAGTCGTATGTCGTCTATCAGGCGGTGTGGGAAGGTGCCCGACTCCTATTGCCGATGTCCATCGCGATCATTGCTTTCCAATACGCCCGACGTCCATCGGCCAGCGGTACAGATACCCGTGTCCGGTTTAATGCGATGACGCTAGCGGCGTTCGCGGCGATGTTCGCGTTGAACCAATTTCCATTTTCTGCTAACGTGTATTTCTGCTTCGTGGCGCCGCTCGTGTTCCTTGCATTGATGCGGGCGACGCCGCAGGCTGCGTCTCGGCTTATCGGTACGACTGTCTTGCTTGGCACATTCGCTGTGCTGTCGCTACTCCCCGGCGACCTCAACACGCTTGGCTTCTACCCGGCGAAGGTCGATCTCGACCACCGACTGGGAATGGTGCGTGGCGGGTTGCGCGTCAGCGCCGGCGATAGCGCGCAGTACACGATGGTGCAGGCTTTGGCGGAAGCCCACCGTGGCGGCTTGCCAATTTTCGCCGGTCCAGGAATTCCCGAGATCCCATTTCTCGCCGGCCCGCCGTATTACGGTCACAACGTGTTTCACTTCCTTGCGTATGATCGGCGCGACACGACTGCTGTCGCTGGCCAAATGAACGCCGACAGCGCGGCAACACTGATTTGGAATCTACACCCTGCGTTTGGCGAGCCGGTCTCGCCGACCGTAAAGGCGTGGTATGACGCCCGCTTTCCGCACGTCGCGCGCGTTGGTGAAGGACTCGAAGTGCGCTGGCGAATTGTGAAGGGGATTACTGCGCAACCGTAGTGGATATGTGGCGGGCTTCGCCGGCCCAACACGGAACCGGCGGTGCGCGCGGGGTACCACGAGGCGGATGGCGCGCCCGACGATGGAGCGGCGATGACCAATTAGTTTTAGGAATAGGAGAATCAGAGATGAATAAGTCAACATTGTGTATTGGGTTATCGCTTTTCGCATGGGCCGCGACAGTGCAGGCGCAGTCACAAGGCACCGCGCCTGCACCCGCTCCCGGACTCGGCCGCATTGTTGGTCGGGTGACTGACTCGCGCGGACGTGGTATTGTGGACGCCAGCGTGGAAACAGAAAATCGGCCGGCGGCAACGGTACGCAGTGACGGCACAGGGCACTTCACGGTGGTTGGATTAAATGAAGGTCTGTATATGGTGACCGTGCGCCGCATTGGCTACGGACCGAGACAGGCTAAGCTCACCGCATCGAAAATGCATCCTATCGATGTGTTGTTCGTGCTGGAAAAGTCAGCTCAAGAGCTCGCTGGTGTGACAATTGAAACCCGCCCACTGGTGCCGTTGGAATACCGATATACCCATCGATTCGACCAGTTCTTCGAGAACCGTCACGCGAATATGGGCGGCGTGTTCTACACGAAGGACGACATCGAGAGCTTAGGCGGTTTTAGCGCGGCGATAAATCGCATCCCCGGAATTCAGATGCGCTACGGACAGTACGGACGGTTGGTGGTGAATATGGAACGGTGCGCCTCCGAGCGGATTGCCTATATCATCAATGACATCGCCGTGACCGATGGACTCATGTCCATAATTCCGGAACAGATCCAAACGCTTGAGGTGTATCAGGGGATCAATTCGTTGCCAGCCAAGGCGCGCGGAAACGCGTGCGCGGCAATCGTGATCCAGACGAAATAGCAGCTACAGGTTAAACCAGTACGACAGCTTGATGAGGAATGTGTTGTCGGCATGCGCAGCAAAAAGATCGTTGGCGCTCTGCGACGCACGGAACGTTCCGGTGCCCGGTAGGTTCTGCAGACGTCCCTGTTGCCACACCAAAAACAGTACGCTCGCCGGCCGGTACTCCCACCGGATAACTGCGTTCGAATTGAACTGCCCGAATTCGAACCCTGCAGGCATGACGCCGCCGCCATACGCTCGAAATCGTCCGTCATACGATGGCGCACGAGCGGATTGGAGCTCACGCCACTGACTGAACGTCCCATTTGTGAGATACGGTTGCCCATACAATTGGAATGAAAGATCGCGCGTCGCCGTCCAATTTCCGCGGACCGTCAGCGCAAGAATATTTTGATCAAGGCGGGCGAACGTGTAGTGCGTAGTGTCACTCAGGAGCGCCCCAAAATTGCCGGCCCATTGTTGGTCATTCACCACGTGGTCGAACGACGCCAGTATGGTAGTGGAAAACTGACTGCCAACGCGCAGGTCGAATCCGAGGTCTCCGCCGCGATAGGCTGAGCGCCCTTCGTCGCTCGTGCCGGTCCGGAACGCTGCGCGCGGAAGCAGTGCCAGTCGCGGATCGGCGTTCAAATCAAAGCGTAACCCTAGTTTCGGGGATTGTCGCAACGCTGGTCCACCGCGCGCACAACTCACGCAATTCACACCGCCAAGATCAGTCGCCGTGAGGTTCAGCGCTGCGCCCCAACTATTGAGCAGCACCACAGAATTGAATAGTTGCAATGATCTCGCGGCTGGTAGGCCACCAGTGGTCCAATGCGACTCGGCAACAATGGCCATGGCGGCTGTCCGAAAAAATGCATTCGGCTTGAGTTGATACAGGTCCACTTCCTGACGAACTGATTTGTCATTGACCAAGGAGACAAAGCCAACGTCGTTGGCTTCGAGTCCAGGAGTGGCATAGCGGAGGAACGTATCGAAACGCACCCACCCGCGAAGTTTGGTCAGTTCCAAGCCGGCAACGGTTCCACCGAGCGCGGTGCGCGTCGGATCGTATCGCATGTCGCCATCGGGGCGCTGGAAGTAATGCACGCTTCCGGTTTGTGTGAGCGCGATGGCTGCTGCGCTGCCTTCCACGCGATTTACCGCACCGTATCCCATCACCTGCCACTGGTCGCGCCAAAATTGTGTGTACCCTTGAACAAGCCCGGTG
>JANYBD010000277.1 GCA_025360995.1 Gemmatimonadota bacterium | reverse complement strand
ACATCCTGGACGAACTGATCGTACTGCGGTTGCGTCGGGAGTTCACCATGACGGAGTAACCACGCCACTTCGAGAAAACTCGCCTTGCCAGCGAGTTGATCAATGGGATAGCCGCGGTAGCGGAGGATCCCCTTGTCGCCGTCAATGAACGTGATGGAAGAACGGCACGACGCGGTATTCATGAACGCCGGATCGTAGCCCATAATGCCGAAATCATCGGCGTTGACCTTGATCTGCTTTAGATCAGCCGTACGAATCGTTTCGTCAACTATCGGAGCGTTATACGTCTTGCCGGTGCGGGAGTCTTTGATCTCGAGGTGGTCGCCGGTTGGTGCTGCAGTCGGACCAGACATGGGTCGATTCCAGATCTCACTAGATGGTGGCAAGCCGCGAAGCGCTCGGAGGGCAGGCGCGGGATTGGCGCGGCTTGATGTACTTCAATTGTATAGTATTGGCGCCCTAATAGGGATTGGGGGCTACCGGGAAATTTGGCGGAAGCGCCCACAAATCGAGCATCCGGAGCGTACCGGCGAGCCATCCATACCACTCGGGCGGTCAGCGGTGACACCCCGTGGCGCGTAAGATTGGATGTCCAGCCCGACCCCCGGCGCTGCGCTTTCGGGTGAAATTTTCTGTCTGAGGTATCGTAATGAAGCGGTCACTCCGTTCCGTCCCTCTCGCTCTCCTGAGCGCTCTGACGTTGGCGCTCGCGGCCTGGCCGCTCGCCGCCCAAAACTCCCAAATAAGCATTACCGCGCAGGTCGCCGCGGACCGGGAGTTACTCGCCAAGGAGAGTTATATCACGCCTCCGGCGGAGATCGTGAAGCTCGTCACGGCGCCGCGTCACCTGAATGTGACACTCACGCAGCCGAGCCCTGACCGAAGAAATTTCCTGAAGGAACAGAGTGAGGGGCTGCCCAGCGTCACAACGTTCGGAAAGCCGCACTACTACCTCGGCGGACTCCAAGTCGATTTCAAGGCAAACCGGGTGCGGACACTGACTACCCGCGGTGCGGTTGGGTTGCAGTTGATAGACCCGGTCACCGGCAAGAGCACAGCGATCGGCCTGCCCAAGAATGCCACGGCGAGCAACCCGAGCTGGTCGCCGGACGGCAAACAACTTGCGTTTGTCGCCAACTTCGAGGACGCATCGCAGCTGTACGTGGCTGACATTGCCACCGGAAAGTCGACCGCAGTTATTAAGGCGCCGCTTCTGGCGACACTCGTCAACACGATTGATTGGACCGCGGACGGCAAAAGCGTCGTCGTCGTACTGTTGCCGGACGGCCGCAAGCCGGAGCCGAAACGTCCCGATGTCGCCACTGGCCCGCTTGTGCGACTGGCGATGGATCCGGTGAAAGATCCGGAACGCAATTATGCCAGTCTGCTCAACGATCCATATGAGGCGGACTTGTTGGAGTACTACACCACCGGCCAACTCGCCTTGATTGATGTGAAGTCACATGCGGTGAAGAAGATTGGCGCGCCGGCGATGATCCAAAGTGTCGATGCCGCGCCTGATGGACTTTATTTCCATGTCACCACAATGCAGCGGCCGTTCTCGTACATCGTGCAATACTCGAGCTTTGGAGCGTCCGAGCAGTTGTGGGATGCGACCGGGAAAGTGCTGTCGACGATTGCCATGCGCCCGCTTCGCCTGGGCAACGACACCACGGGTGGTGGTCGCGGTGGCCGCAGTAATGACGCCAAGCGCGCTCTGGCGTGGATGCCGCAGGGGCCTGGAATGTTTTTCCTCGAGTCCGTGCCCGGCACACGCGACGCTGATTCGACGAAAAATGCCGGAGATTCCGGCGCCACCAGCACCGCCAGCCGCGGTGGTCGAGCTGGCGGTGGTGCCGCAGGCGGCGCAGCCGCGCGTCCGGACAGAGTGGTGCAATGGTTGCCGCCCTTTGGGCCGACGGACACGAAAGTGCTTTACGAAAGCAGTGCGCCAATCTCGAACGTCGCATTCAGCGATGACGCCAAATGGATTTTTGCAACCGGCACGAGCGGCGGGTTCGGCGAGATCTACGCCGTCAACGTCACGGAACCATCAAAGAAATATTCGATTGTCCGTCAGCGGGGCTATACACCGTCGTTTGTTGGTGGACGTGCGGTCCGCGGCGGCGCTGCCGGTGGCGGTGGACGGGGTAGCGCCGACGATACGCTGACGTTCTATAACAATCCCGGCGCGCTGCTGCTCAAACGGGGAACGTCCGGCGGCTCGGTGGCGATGGTCTCGTCGGACGGCGGCGTGTATTTGCAGGGTACGCAATACTACCGCGATTTTCTTACCAGTGCGCCACGCGAATTTATCGACAAAATCGACATTAAAACCGGAACAAAGGCGCGGCGTGTTTTCGAAAGCGCCGCAGATGCCGCGGAAACCATCGCCGCGCCACTTGACGATGATTTCGCCCGCGCAATTGTAAACCGCGAAACGGCCTCGCAGGTCAGTGATTCTTACCTGCGCGACATGCAAAGCGGCGCGCTGACCAAACTCACCAATAACAAGGATTACACGCCGGACTTTACCGCGGCGATTCGCAAACGCGTCGTCGTCACGCGCGCCGACGGCTTTCAATTCGTCGTGAAACTCACGCTTCCGGCTGATTACAAAGCGGGTACGCGCCTGCCGGCGATGTTCTGGTTTTATCCGTACGAGTACACGGAACAGGCGGGCTACGATCGCACTTTGCGCATCGAGAACGTCAACCGCTTTCCCGTTGGTGGGCCGCGCACGATCGAATATCTCGTGACGCAGGGGTACGCCGTTGCGAACTTCGATCCGCCTATTGTCGGTGACGCGGGCCGTATGAATGACAACTATACGTCAGATTTGCAGATGAACCTCATCGCCGTGATCGACGAGCTCGACAAACAGGGCTATATCGATCGGGCGCGTTTGGGATTGGGTGGGCATAGTTACGGCGCATTCAGCACGGTGAATGCGATGACACTCACGCCGTATTTCAAAGCCGGCATTGCCGGCGATGGCATGTACAACCGCACCCTGACGCCAACCGGTTTTCAGAGCGAGCGGCGGGATTTATGGAGTGGGCAGAAAACATATCTGGACATGTCACCGATGCTCCGAGCCGACAAGCTTCAGGGTGCGCTCCTGATGTATCACTCGCTCGAAGATCAAAATGTCGGCACCGACCCCATCAGTTCCATTCGTATGATGCAGGCGTTGCGGGCCGCAGGGAAAACGTCGGCGCTGTTTATGTATCCATACGAAGATCACGGGCCGGCCACTAAAGAGTCCGATCTCGACCAATGGGGGCGATGGACCGCCTGGCTCGACTTATACGTCAAGCATGCCGGGGAGAATCAAGTGAAGAAAGCTATTCCGCCGAGTGTGCAGCCGTAGCTACACTTCTGAATGACTGACATTCGATTCGACTCCGACGAAACGCTCGACCCGGGCGATTGGTCGGAGTTCCGTGCCCTTGCCCACCGGATGGTGGACGATTCACTCGATTTCCTCGCCACGCTTTCCGATAAAGCGCCGTGGGAACCGATGCCGTCGGCCGTACGCGGCGCGCTCACCAGTGAGCCGATACCACGCTTACCGCAATCGGCCGAGCACGCGTACGCCGATTTCAAGACCAACGTTCTGCCTTACACAAACGGCAATCGGCACCCACGTTTCTGGGGCTGGATTCAAGGCAACGGCACGCCGCTTGGCATGATGGCGGACATGCTCGCCGCCGGAATGAATGCGCATCTCGCCGGCCTCGATCACGCGCCCAAGCTCGTCGAGCTGCAAGTGATCAGTTGGCTTGCCGAGTTGATGGGGTTTCCGAAAGATTCGAGCGGAATCTTGTTGAGCGGCGGGACGATGGCGAATATTCTCGGACTCGCCGTGGCGCGTCACGTGAAGAGCGGCAAGGATTTCCGCGAGACTGGCGTGTCCGGCTCGAGTGCACGTCTCATGGTCTACGGCTCTACCGAAACGCATTCCTGGTCCAAGAAAGGCGTCGCGCTCCTCGGCATGGGC
>JANYBD010000233.1 GCA_025360995.1 Gemmatimonadota bacterium | reverse complement strand
TCGCTGGCGGCAGCGGGACGCGACTGCATCCGCTCACGCGCGCGGTAAGCAAACAGCTGTTGCCCGTATACGACAAGCCGCTCATTTACCACCCGCTCTCGACTTTGATGCTTACTGGCATCCGTGAGCATCTCGTGATTTCCACGCCGCACGATTTGCCGCTGTTCGAGCGGCACCTCGGCGACGGATCGCAGTGGGGAATGAAGTTCAGTTATACCGCACAGCTCAAGCCGGAAGGGATCGCTCAGGCACTGCCGATCGCCGAGCGGTTCCTGGATGGGGGGGCTCCGCCTTGATACTCGGCGACAATTTTTTCTACGGACAATTTCTCAGTATGCAGGTGACTGCGGCGGACTCATGCGTAGAGGGCGCGACGATCTTTGCCCATCGCGTGCGCAACCCGGCGGAATACGGCGTGGTCACACTCAACGACGGTGGAATGGGGCTGGACATCGTCGAGAAACCGTTGAATCCAGCGTCGCACTTTGCCGTGACCGGGCTCTATTTCTATGACAGAGATGCCGTGGAGATTGCGCGGAATCTCAAGCCGTCAGCACGTGGAGAGTTGGAAATCACTGATGTGAATCGCGAATATCTGCGTCGGGGAAAGCTCAACGTCGAAGTTCTCGGTCGCGGCGCCGCGTGGCTCGATACGGGAACGCCAGACGCGTTGTTGCAAGCGGCGCAGTTCGTACAAACAATCGAAGAGCGTCAGGGACTTAAAATCGCTTGCCCAGAAGAAATTGCCTGGCGCAACGAGTGGATTGATACGGCGCAGTTGTTGAAGCTCGCCGCGCCGCTCGAGAAAACGGCGTATGGCCGCTATCTGCGCGAAGTCGCGCAGGAGCCGCGGGTATGATAACCGTCATCTCAACGGATCTCGCGGATGTGAAGGTGGTCGCCTCGCAAGTGTTCCAAGACGAACGTGGCCACTTGATTGAGGCCGCGAATGAACGTGATCTTAGGGCCGCGGGAATCGCCGAGCATTTTGTGCAGGATAATCTTGTGCACTCGGGCCGCGGTGTCGTGCGCGGTCTTCATTTTCAAAAAGCGAAGCCGCAGGGAAAAATGGTCCGCGCCGTTACCGGGGCGATTTTTGACGTCGCCGTGGATGTACGTCGGCGTTCAAAGACGCTGGGCAAGTGGGTCGGCGTGACTCTTGTCGCTGGCGACGGTCGGGCGCTCTGGATACCGCCCGGATTTGCCCACGGGTATTTAGTGCTCAGCGAAACGGCGGATGTGTATTACAAGTGCACCGACTTTTATTCGCCTGATGATGAACGATTGGTACGATGGGACGATCCAGCCATAGGCGTTGAATGGCCTGTCGCTGCACTCGGGCTCGCCCGCGGCGCACCCGTTACGCCGATCGTGGCCCCGCGTGATGCTGCCGCGCCATTGCTCGCCGACGCCGACCTCAGCAAGTGACGCCAATCGGAAACCGCCGGGAGCGCGCCCTCCTCGTGACTGGTGGGGCTGGGTTTGTCGGCACAAACTTTGTTCATCACTGGCTCGGTGAACATTCAAACGACCGCGTCATCGTGCTCGACGCGCTCACTTACGCCGGGAACCGCGCGTCTCTCGCCACAGTCGAAAACAATCCGCATTTTCAATTCGTAAAAGGAGATATCGGGGACGCCGACCTCGTTGCTGATATCCTCACCGATCATCAGATCGACACCATCGTGCATCTGGCCGCCGAGAGCCACGTGGACCGGTCGATCGAAGCGTCGCGGGTGTTCCTGACGACGAATGTGCTCGGCACGCACACACTCCTGCAGGCGGCTCGTGAACGGTGGGAATCGTTAGGCGTGTCGGATCGCGAACGATTTCGTTTTCATCACGTGAGCACGGACGAAGTGTACGGATCACTCGGCCCCGACGATCCGGCATTCACTGAACAGACGGCGTACTCGCCGCGTTCGCCGTACGCCGCGAGCAAAGCGGCGTCCGATCATTTGGTTTGTGCGTGGCATCACACTTATGGATTGCCGATCACGATTACGAACTGCTCAAATAATTATGGGCCGTTTCAGTTTCCGGAAAAACTGATTCCATTGTTGCTCACCTGTGCGCTGGATGGGCAGCCACTACCCGTGTATGGGGATGGATTGAATCGCCGGGATTGGTTGCACGTGAAGGACCACTGCCGGGGGATTGAGTTGGCAGTTGAGAGAGGGAGAGTGGGCGAGTGTTACAACATTGGCGGGGGTGTGGAGCTCGCTAACCTGGAATTGGTTCGGATGTTGTGTGAGCGGGTTGATGCTTTGTTTGCTGTTGATTCTTCGCTGCGGGCGAGGTTTCCGTCCGCTGTTGCGGCGCGGAGTGGGAGGACGTTTGAGAGTGTGGAGATGGTGGCGGATCGGAAGGGGCACGATCGGCGGTATGCGGTT
>JANYBD010000192.1 GCA_025360995.1 Gemmatimonadota bacterium | reverse complement strand
GAGTGATTCGCTGTGGGACAGCGCCGAAGAATCGGACGATGATGATGACGCTGAAGCGACGGAACTTGTCGACGCCGCGGAGGGTCCGGGCGACGAAGAGGAAGGCGATCTCTTTGGCGGAAGCTTGAGCGCACCGAAACGTCGCGGTCGCAAACCGGGCGAGAAGCCGGCACCATCGACCGGAGAACTCCCTTTACCGGTCGCACAGAAGACCGCAGCAAAACCATCGGAAACTGGCAAGCCCACGACGGCCAGCAAGGCCAAAATGGCGGCGAGTACAAAGACCGCGATGGTGCCAAAATCGAAAGCGCCACCGGCGAAGCCGATAATATCGGCAAAGCCCGCCAAAGCGGTAAAAGCGGGGAAACCGACAAAAGGGCCTAAGCCGAGCAAGAAAACGGCTCCCGTCAAAGCCAAGAAAGCGAAGTCCGCACCGAAAAAGGCCGTGAAAGCCAAGAAACCCGTTCCAAAAAAGAAATTGGCAGCCAATAAGAAGTCCCCGGGCAAGGCCAAGAAGCCTGCCACAAGGAAAGCAAAACCAAAAAAGTAGCCGTCGCTCTCCGCACAACTCAGCGGCGGGACACCATGCCGGTGCACCGCCGCTGAGTCTTTTTTTTTCGCCGTCCTTGCAACGTTCCTCGAAGTTTCCGTGAGCGAGAGTTATTGTATGTGGATGGCTGATACTCCCGTCGCACTTTTGCGGGCACATGCGAAACACGCGCCGTGGAATGCGCGCGGTCTGGCAGCACACGCGACGGCTTTGGTCGACGCTGCCGGATTGCGACCCACTAATGCCTCAGCACGGGCCACATTGAGCGCACGGGCCATTCGGTTTTACGTAGCCCACGGACTCATTGACCACCCCGAGGGCAAGGGCACGGCCGCCACATACCATTATCGACATCTGCTGCAATTGCTCGCAATAAAAATCCGTCAGCGTGAAGGCCAGACGCTGGAGACGATTAAAGTGGAACTACGCGACGTCTCGGGCGACCACCTTGAGCGCCGGGTGGCCCAAGCGCTGGCTCCGGCGCTGGGTGCGGGCGCCGATAACGCAGTGGCCCATGATGATGATGCCCAGGCGACTTGGCGGCGCGTCGCTGTGGCCGACGGGATCGAGTTGCACGTGCGTGACGATTCCGTCGGAAGACACGCCAACGCTATAACGGCGATGCGGGAAGCCGTTCGCGCTTCCCTCGGTCGCGAGGATATTCGATGAGCGCATTGATCGGCGCTGCCGCCCTCACGCCGCGTTTTGACGGACAACTCGTCGTGGTGACGGGCGTCGGGCGGGCGGGGCAGGTCGGCGAAGCCGTCGCCCGCGAGTTCGGCCGCTTGGGTGCGAATGTCGCGGTGATTGACCGCGATACGGCTCTCGCCGAAGAACGCGCCGCCGCACTGCACAGCGAAGGACTTACTGCGACGGCAGACGGGTGTGATCTCACAGATTTCGTGGCAACCGAGCGACTTTTTACCCGTTTAGCCGGCGCACACGGCGGCAATCTTTATGCGCTCGCGAATGTCGCCGGAGGGTTCGCCATGAGCGGCTCCGTGGCCGATAGCGATCCGAACGTTCTACAAAAAATGCTCGCCATCAATCTCCTGTCTTCTTACAGTGCCACGCGAGCCGCACTCCCATACCTGCGCGCCGCGCATGGGGCCGTGGTCTATGTCGCATCGGCCGCCGTGCTACCCGGTGGAAGCGGGGCGAACATGTCCGCCTATGCCATGTCCAAAGCTGGTGTCGTCGCATTGATGCGCGCCGTCGCAGAGGAAGAATCGGCAAACGGAGTTCGGGCAAATGCCATTGCGCCGACATCGATTCGCACGAGTGCCAATATTGCGACGATGGGCACCGGCGTACGGTATGTGGAACGAGAAGCGGTCGGCGCGATGATTACATTTCTGTGTTCCAAGGCAGCCGCCAACGTGAGCGGCCAGGTCATCGCGCTCGCCTGATGACAATCCGTCGCCGGCCGGTCTCGCGCACAGTAGTGCTCGATCGATCGCTGGAGGCGCTTCCTGTTTTTCGGCTTAGCGATTCAGCCGATGATTCAGCAATTGTTTATGACGACCCGGCACGAGGGCGCTGGCGCGTCTTGCCTGCACCAGGTGAGCGGCTACCCGGAACATTCGATCAGGACGTATACGTTGAAATACTGCGGCGCTTTCACGAATCCGGTTCGCCATCGGATGGTGCACTTTCGTTCACCCTTCACGCATTCTTGCGCTCAATGAGTCGGCGGGTCGACGGCCGTACGTACGAGTTGTTGCGCGCCGCACTGAATAGGCTGCAGCGGACCACGCTCGAATCAGACGGCGTTTATCGCGACGGCAACACGGGCGCATCTTTCACCGGCCAGCTCACCGTACTCTCCTCCGTTCAGATCGATCGGCGCCGGAATACCGACCGCGATCAGCTTGCACTCTTTTCGACGTTGACAAACAACGAACCCGGAGATGCACGGGTAGTAATCTCCAGCCTGCTTCGCGCCAATATCGCCGCCGGATTCACAGTGACCCTTTCAGCACCTCGATATTTTGCCCTCTCGTCACCTGTCGCGCGCCGGTTGTACCGATTGCTTGAAGTGGCCCGTGCAGACGGTGGTATGACGTGGCGCCTGCCGTTGGAGCGGTTGGCCGAATTGCTTCCGCTCATCCAGCGTTACCCATCCCATTTGCAGCGGGTATTGCAGCCGGCTCACGAAATGCTGGTTGCGGCCGGGCTGTTGCGGTCTGCCGGCTTCGACCAATCCGAAAAATGCTGGTCCGCCGAATACATTTTAGGGCCGAAAGCGGGCTAAAGGGAACGATCCTTTGCGTCATACGTATCCAATAGGTATTCTCCATTCCCTTCAATAGATCCTCCCGGGTGCAAATGCCTCATTTCCGCAAAACCGCCATCATTGGCCTCATCGCCGTCCCGATCATTGCCGGCGGTTTCGTAGTACAAGAGCGCTCCACACAGAATGGTGAGCGCTTGTTTGGTCAAGTCATGACGTTGATCAGCGAGCGCTTCGTGGATTCCGTATCCGCAGGCGCCTTGTACGAGAAAGCGGCGCGTGGACTCGTAATGGAACTGAAGGATCCTTACGCCGAACTGTACACGCCAAAGCAGCTGGCTAATTTCAACCAGTCGACCGGTGGATTTTATGCCGGCGTTGGTATGCAAATCGAGAATCAGGACGGCGTCACCACTGTCAGTAAAGTTTTTCCACACACACCCGCCGACGAAGCCGGTATTCGGGTCGGTGACAAGATTATCGGCGTTGACACCTCCGTCATTCGGAACTGGACGAACGAACAAGTCTCCAGCCGCCTTAAGGGCCCGCCGGGCACGAAGGTCACCGCTAAGTTTTCGCGTCCCGGTGCTCCGGAACCATTCACGGCGAACTTCACTCGTCGCGTGATTCATATTCCGGCCGTCCCATACGCCATCATGCTGGATAACAAGACGGCGTATGTCCCGGTACAAGGGTTTAACGAAACCGCCGCTGAAGAAGTCGCCACGAATATTCAGCGCCTCGCGAACGAGGGTGCCAAAAGCATCGTGCTAGACTTGCGGGGCAACGGTGGCGGATATCTCGACCAGGCCCTCGCGATGACGAATATTTTCATCGGTAAGGGAAAAGAGATTGTCAGCGTCCGCGGTCGCGGTGAACCGGACGTCACACACATTACGCAGTCCGCGGCACTTGTTCCCGCGCTGCCGATGATCATTCTCACCGACGGCTACACGGCGTCCGCATCCGAAATCGTCGCTGGCGCGTTGCAAGATCACGATCGGGCTCTGATCGTCGGCATGACATCGTTTGGGAAAGGACTTGTTCAAGGCATGTTCGGCCTCGACGGCGGATACGCGATCAAATTGACGACGGCCAAATGGTTCACGCCGAGCGGTCGATCCATTCAGAAAGCTCGGAAGCTCACGGACGATGGTCAACTCGTTGAAGTACGTCCGGATTCTCTGGAAACCGACTCCGCTCGAAAAGCACGCCCAAAATACAAGTCCGACCTTGGTAGAGTCGTGTACGGCGGTGGAGCGATCACACCGGACGTGTTTGTGAAGTACGACACGATCTCCTCGGTCGAACAGAAGCTCGCCCGAGCCCTCGTCGCCAAGGGACAAGAGACGCACCTCGCGCTGTACGATCTCGCATTCGATCTCAAAGCGAACCTCAAACCGGATTTTCTTGTTACAAAAGAGATGCGTGAGGATCTCTACGCGCGGCTGACCAAGCGCGGCGTGATTGTTGATCGCAAAGATTACGACACTGGCGTCAAATATGTCGATCGGTTGCTCGATGAAAACGTCTCGTCGGTCGTGTTCGGCGACTCCACTGCCAAGCGGCGCGATGTGCTGGAAGACCGCCAGTTGGTAAAGGCGCTAGAGCTACTGAAGAAGGGTCCGACGACGCGAGATTTGCTCGCACTCAGCGCACCGAATCCGCTTGAGGCAGCGGCGCGTCGTCCAAAACAATAAGCAGAACCTACCGCCCTGACATGCATTTACGATTATTCTTGCCGGCCGCCTCGCTCTTTGCGGCGGCCCGCACCGGGATTGCGCAAACCGCCCGCCCGGCCGATGCCGGTGAAACACATCTCACGAACATTGTACAACTAACGGCCGGCGGAGAAAACGCCGAGGCATATTTTTCGCGCGACGGAAAATGGATCACGTTTCAATCCACGCGTGACGGCCATCCGTGCGATCAGCAATACGTGATGCGCCTCGATGGCAGCGGAGCCAAGCGGATATCGCCGGGTGGCGGCAAAACCACTTGCGGTTGGTTTCTGCCCAATGGCAAGCGTCTCTTCTTCGCCTCGACGCACGGCGCAGACTCCCTCTGCCCGCCGAAGCCCGACCCGGCAAAGGGGTACGTATGGGGAATTGATCCGTACGACCTC
>JANYBD010000189.1 GCA_025360995.1 Gemmatimonadota bacterium | reverse complement strand
CACCCGCACGTCGGCACGATCGTATTGTTTGAACGCGTCAAACTGTGCGGTGCCGGTCGCCCAAATCACACAGAGCGACTGCGGCAATCCCCGCTCGACCCAACCTGCCATCGCTTGATTGAGCGCACGCGCACCCTGGCTGCCACCGAACACGAGTAGCACGCGTGCACTCGGCGGGAATCCCCACTTCTCGCGCGCGATCGCCGGACTCGGCCGGATGTCGGGCGGCGGATCGATCGGATTTCCGGTATCGCGAAACACACATCCGGCGTGCGGCAGAAACCGCTCCGCCTCGGGAAATCCCAAGTACGCCTCGCGGGACAGGCGCGTGAAAAATCGCGCCGTCATTCCGGGTTGGCTGTCACCGATGTGTTGTACAATCGGCACGCCGTGTGCCCAGGCCCACGCAAGAGCAACTCCGCTCGCATATCCGCCGGTTCCAATCACCACACCGGGCTTCAGCTCCCGGGCGAGGCGGCTCATCGTCCTCCACCCGGTCACGACACCGCGGAGCGTGCGCCAATTATTCCAGACCTTTGGGCGGTACAGTGGGTGCAGGTCGAGCAGCGTGTGCGCATAGCCGGTGCCGGGCAACACATCGCGCTCGATGCCGCGTTGCGCGCCGACAAAGTAGGGATGCACATCCGGTCGCGCCCGAACCAACGCGCGCGCGATCGCCAACGCCGGATAGAGATGCCCGCCGGTGCCGCCACCGGCGAAAAGAACGTTCACCGGCCCGCGCCCAGAGGATTTGTGGCGCGCGAACCTAGCACGCGCTCGCGCGAACTCCCGATGTTGATGAGAATGCCCGTCATGACCAAGGACAGCAACAGATTCGACCTGCCGTACGAAATAAATGGCAGTGTGAGGCCTGTGGTGGGAAGCAAACCGATCACTACACCAATATGCAGATACGCTGTCACCATCATGGTCGCCGTGATGCCGACCGCGACCAAATGCTGAAATGGCGTACGCGCCTGCTTCGCAATCCGAAAGCCGAGCCATCCCCAGATGGCGAATAATGCCACGAGGAGTGCGATGCCGATGAAGCCCCACTCCTCTCCAATGCTACTGCCGATGAAATCGTCGTAGCTGAGCGGAAGGAATCCGTTCTGCTGACGGCCTTCGCCAAAACCAAGGCCGAACCATCCGCCGGACCCCACGGCGATCAGCGATTGCTTCAGCTGATAGTTCACGTCTTTGTGAGCGACATCGGCCTGCGCGGCAAATCCAAGCAGGCGCTGCATCACATACTGCAATCGGGACATCTCTACCCAAAGCACGGGGAACGTCAGGATCCCGAGAAACACGAAGTGTCCGAGCCGTGCGCCGCCCGCATAGACGATGATCGCCATTTGTAGCGAGTAAAATAGTACGGTAGAGAAATCGGGCTCTAAGCCCGCCATCACATTGAGCGCACCAACGACGACGAGTATTGGCAGCAATCCTTTCGTCAGGCGGCGCATCTGTTCGCCCTTCTTCACGACAATCATTGCCGTCCAAAGGATCACGGCAATTTTTGCGAACTCCGATGGCTGGACCGAACCGCCCATCAGATACCGTCGGGCACCGAGAATCGGCGGCGTGATGCCTTTGGTAAACGGAAGCACCGTGACGAGCATTAGCACGAGCGCGAGCCCCATCGCATACCAGGCGTACTTGCTCCACAACTCCGCATCAACTTTCGCCACGATGGCGAACAGGACGATCCCGACTACCGCGCCGGTGAACTGTTTGAACAGAAAAAACGTGCTGGCATGGCCGTTTTGCATCGCCGTAAACGCGCTCGCGCTATACAAAGTGGCTAGTCCAAAGCTCAGTAATATTCCAGTCACGACAATCAACGCGCGCGCGTCAACGCCAATCAGCCACCGGTCGCGCGCTTGTGCGCCCGCCGCGGGGTTCGCACGCGCCGCCGGGATTGCCGCCGCCGTCATGTGGCGTTCGCGAGTCGGCCAAACGTGGCGCCTCGCTCTTCGTAGTTGGTAAACATGTCGAAACTCGAGCAGGCTGGAGACAACAGCACGACGTCGCCCGGCCGCACCGCGGCGCGGGCACGCGCAATCACATCCGTGAATGACGATCCAGCGCACTCCAGCGGAACTGCCGCGCCCAAGTCAGCGGCGATGAGTGACTCGGCTTCGCCAAAGGCGATCACCAGCTTGGCATGACGGCGCAGCGGCTCGATCAAGCCGCTATACGCTTCCCCCTTATGGCGGCCGCCAAGCAAAACAATTGCCGGCCGGGTCATGCCCTCTATTGCTACTCGAGTCGAACTGACATTTGTGGCTTTGGAGTCGTTGATCCACTGTACGCCCGCAATGTCGGCCACAACCTGCATCCGATGCGGCATTGCCGTGAACGTCCGGACGCCTTCCAAGAGACGGTGCAGCGCATCGGGCGTTCGGTGCTCTGACGACGAGCCCGTGACCGCGAGTGCTGCTGCGAGGACATTGGCGACATTGTGGTCGCCGAGGAGCGGAATGTTTTCGCGGTCCATCCATCGCGTGCCGTACAGTGTCACGGCACCGGTCGCCGGATCAAAGGCGGCGTCGGCATTAGCGGTCCGTACAGAAAATCTGAGCTGTGTACCGCGAATACCGACCGTCCGCCGCTGTACTTCGGCGTCATCCGCATTCGTGACCCAAATCGAGCTGTCGGCGGCATTGGCAAACAACAGCATCTTGTCCGCGTAGTAGTCCTCGAGCGTTGCGTACCGATCCAAATGGTCAGGGGCAAGATTGGTTAGCACGCCAACGGCCGGTCGCAAGCCAGGCGTATCGTGCAACTGATAACTCGACAGTTCCAGGGCAATCCACGCCGGCGGATCGTCGAGCAATGCAACATCGGAAAGTGGCGTGCCGATATTGCCGGCTGCCTGGGTGGGTACGCCGAGTGAACGCAGGAGATGGTCGATTAACGCCGTGACAGTAGTCTTACCGTTCGTACCGGTGACGGCGATGAGCCGGGTTTGCGGCAAGAACGCGATCGCCACTGCCACTTCGCTGACGATGGGAACACCGTTTACCCTCGCCACCACCAGCGCTGGCGCGTTGGGTGGAACGCCCGGGCTAGCGACCACGAGCACGGCCCGGCCAATGCGCTCGAGGTCGTGGCCGCCGGTTTTTTCGTCTGACGCATACACGGTCGCCCCTTCGCGCAACAACAATTTGGCGACGGCCGTCCCGCTGCGGCCAAGTCCGACAACCGCAATTTCCCCGCGGGACAGCAGGGCGCGAATCACCGAAGCTTGAGCGTGCTGAGTGCCACGAGCGCACAGAGAATGCCAATGATCCAGAAGCGCACAACGACTTGCGTCTCCGGCATTCCCTTCAATTCGAAATGATGATGAATGGGTGCCCGAAGAAACACCCGATTCGCGCGCGCATACTCCAGGCCGTGCTGGCGACGACGCACTTTGAATACGGTCCGTTGAATCAGCACCGAGGCTGTCTCAGCAACAAAGACCCCGCCAATCATCACGACAAGAAACTCCGATTTGAGCAGCACTGCGACAACGCCGAGGGCGCCGCCCAATGCCAGAGCGCCCGTATCACCCATAATGACTTGCGCCGGGTGCGCGTTGTACCAGAGAAATCCGATGGATGCGGCGAACACGGCCGCGCAGAACACGGTGAGCTCGCCGGAACCACTGAGATAAAACAATTGGAGATAATTCGCCGCGTTGAAGTTGCCCATGGCGTAAGCAAAAATAGCAAAGGTCGCCATCGCAATTGCCATGAGCCCAGTGGCCAAACCATCGAGGCCGTCGGTGAGGTTCACGGCGTTGCTGGTCGCCGTCATCACAAAGGTGACGAACGGCACGTAGAGCCATGCCATACCGATTGTCGCAGGCATCACGAGCACGTACTTCGCAAACGGCACCGT
>JANYBD010000112.1 GCA_025360995.1 Gemmatimonadota bacterium | reverse complement strand
CACGCCGTATTCCGCCGGGTTGCGCACGCGATGGGCAAAGATCGTCGCGCCCTCTACGCATGAGTCCGCCGCAGTCACCTGCATACTGAGAAATTGTCCGTAGAAAAAATTGTCGCCGAGTATCAAGGCGGAGCCCCCCCCATCCAGGAACCGCTCGGCGATCGGCAGTGCCTGAGCGATCCCTTCCGGTTTGGGCTGTGCGGTATAGCTGAACTTCATTCCCCACTGCGATCCGTCGCCGAGGAGCCGCTCGAACAGCGGCAAATCATGCGGCGTGGAAATCACGAGGTGCTCACGGATGCCAGTAAGCATCAAAGTCGAGAGCGGGTGGTAAATGAGCGGCTTGTCGTATACGGGCAACAGCTGTTTGCTTACCGCGCGCGTGAGCGGATGCAGTCGCGTCCCGCTGCCGCCAGCGAGCACGATCCCTCGTCGATTAGTTGGTTGTACAGGCATTGTATCAAAGTTCGGCGCTGAACCCTGCCGCGACAAGTCGCCGACTCTCGCACTGGCGGTTTGTGTGTGTAAACACGGCCGAGCTGGAGGAGTAGGGCGTCCGTGAAATACGATTCAGCCAGTCCAGGTCGGGCGAGCGCATTCGCTCCACAGGGCCCCGTGGCTGCCGTGTGCCATGGGCCAGTTGGCCGATGGCATACGGATGCCACTTGCAGGCCCGAAGGAGTGAATGCGCTCGACCGACCGCGCAACGCCGCTACCAATCGCACTGCGACGGCCTTATCTTTCGCCCCTCGTTGCAGGGCGTGTAGCTCAGCTGGTTAGAGCGCTGCTTTCACACAGCAGAGGTCCGGGGTTCGAGTCCCTGCACGCCCATAAATCACAGAGGAGGCCCCACAAAGCGGGGCCTCCTCTGTGATTTATACCCCCTGCACGCTGTACCATGCCCGGTCTGTGTGGCCCGCAAAGAGCTAACCCAATAGAATCTACCCTTACTTTAGAACTCTATTTGTTGTCGGCGCCGCCATTTTCGGATGGGTTGCTTCTGCGCCAGCCCAACAGCGCCCATCAACACAAGACGCCCAAACCCTCCTCCAAACCCGCCCCGACCTCGTCGCCCAGCTCCGCGACCGAATCGGCACCAGCGGCTTAACCCCCGAGCAAGTTCGCGCCCGACTCAAAGCGGAGGGATACCCGGAAAACTTGCTCGACGGATACCTCACCGGCGGTACAGCCGGCGCCCGCGATTCCCTGCCTGGCGACGATGTTTCAACGCCGTTCGTGCACTGGGTATTTCAGATTCAAGTGACGTTGAGAGTTTACGTCTGTCGCTCAACCGCTATCAACGCGGCATGCGCGCTGACTCACTCGACCGTCGTGGCAACACAAAAGCGGCAGCCGCACTCCGTGCCGATACCGTCAAACAAGCCGCCAGCGAGCAAATTTTTGGACTCTCGATTTTTCGGTCCGTTAACAGCGAATTCCAGCCGAACACTGATGGCCCGGTCGATGCGAATTACAAGATCGGTCCCGGCGACAAGCTCGTCCTCATCCTCACCGGCCAGGTTGAGCTCGCGCACACGCTCGACGTCACGCGCGAAGGGTTCATTGTCATTCCACAGGTCGGCCAGCTTGCGGTCGCCAATCTCACGCTCGGCCAGTTGGAATCATTGCTCTACGATCGGCTTGGACGGGTGTACTCTGGAGTGCGACGCGGCGGCGGCCCGACGAGATTCTCCATCAGCGTGGCCAAGCTCCGCAGCAATCAGGTATTTGTTGTTGGCGATGTCGAACACCCTGGCAGTGTAAGGGTGTCAAGCGCCGGAGCGGTAAAACCGTCTCCACATTTGACGTTTATGATTACCTGCTTCGCGGTGATGCATCGGGCGATGTGCGACTGGAAAATGGCGATGTGCTCTTTGTGCCTGTTCACGGCGCAATGGTGCGCATCGCCGGCGAAGTGACGCGCCCGGCGACGTATGAATTGAAGGAAGGCGAGACGCTCGCCGATCTCGTGAATGCCGCCGGTGGTTTCAACGCCACAGCGGGCCGTCAGCACGTGCAGATCGAACGCATCACTCCGCCCGCTCAACGTCGGGTGCAAGGGCGCGACCGAGTGCTGCTCGATGTTGCCAGCGCCGAACTCGCCGCCGGTGGTGTGCCTTCGCTCAAACTTGAGGCCGGCGACGTGATACGTGTGTTCCCAATTTCATTGGCGGTCACGCAGCGGGTCACGGTTAGCGGAAATGTTTGGCTTCCGGGATTTGTCGGTATCGGCAATGGGCTCACGCTTTCAGGGGCGCTTCGCCGCGCTGGTGGACTTCAGGCTGATCCATACCTCGGTCAAGTATTGATCTCACGCCTCGAATCAGATTCCACACGCACACCGCTGCGCGCCACTCTTCGCGACACCCTTGGTACGGTCGCGGGCAATGATCTCGCGCTCCGCGACGGCGACGAGATTGTGGTTTTTTCGCGTACCGAGTTCCGACCTGTTCGCTACGTCGCAATTGCCGGTGCGGTCCGGAAGCCGGGGCAGTTTCCGTAGCACGACGGAATCACGATGCGTGATCTCGTGCTCAAGGCGGGCGCGCTGGGAACGGGCGGTGAGCTCTTCGTGCTCGATATGGGCGAGCAAATCAAAATCGCCGAGCTCGCCCGCGATCTCATCCGCCTCTCTGGACTCGAAGAAGGCGTGGATATCGACATCGCCTACACCGGCGTCCGCCCCGGAGAAAAACTCTACGAAGAAGTGCTCTTTGGCGGTGAAGACGTACTCACGACCAATCATCCCAAAGTCTTGCGCACACTCGGCGATGCGGCCGCGTCACAAGCGCTGGTTCCGCAGATCGAATCCCTAATTAAGCACGCGGTCTCGAACACCTGCGACGATGCGCTCTTGCGCAGCCTGCTCCACGGGGTGGTGCCAGAGTTCGCCCATCAGGACGCTCGTACGGACCCGCGGACGCGACCCGCCA
>JANYBD010000101.1 GCA_025360995.1 Gemmatimonadota bacterium | reverse complement strand
TGCGGCGCCGGCGATGCCGGAAGCTCCGTTCAGCACCGAGCCGTTGGTGGGCGCGGTAGCCGGGTTTACGGGGACGCCGATGGGAGAACCGGTCGTGGCGCCGTTCGCGCCGTTGCCAGGCGAAGAGTAGGATTCGCTGATGGTTGGAACGATGCCCCGTCTGGTTTTCCAGACGGGGCATCGTTTTTTATTCATTCCCGAGTTGTGCGCGGCGTTGGACTCACGCGCCGATCACCAATGCGTCGGTGTGCTATCGCGTCCAGATGTAGAGTGCGGCACACGCATCCCCGCGCGCTTCCGCGCAGTTCGGCAGGGAGATCAAATAGCGCGAACCCCGACGCGCCATGTGCACACCTGGAGTCGATGAGAACACTTCTTCAAGTCTGGCGTTCACCCGCTTCTTTAGCTCTTCCCGCGTCAACTGTCTGCCGCCGGAGGAAATAACGTTTTGCGAATCGTCTGTTGTCGTGCCGGAACCGCTCGAATGAAGTAGCGACCCAAGCTATCCGTGCGTGCCGATTACGAAGTTCCGATCACGTTAATCACGGCGCCAATGACGCCGACGTTGGTAGTGTCCAGCGTTACATGGCCGCGACTGCAACGGACAAAGCCACGGTGTTCAGCATCAACCGCATGCTTCCTCTTGGCCCGTGTGTGATGTCGATCACGGTGGACATTATTTGTTCACCATTGCGGGAGATTTTGTTCCTGTCAACCGTGTTAAAACACTTTTGAGACAGAGGAGTCGCGGAAAGCTCGGATACGGCGCAGATTTATCCGTATGACCTCTGCCGCCGAACCACGGGTGATCCCCCGACGCGCCGTCATCAGTTGGATTCTCTACGATCTCGCCAACGTCATTTTTTCGATGGGCGTGATCTCACTCAACTTCTCACTCTTCGTGAGCAAAGAAGTTGGTCCGGCGCGCGCCGACAGCGTGTACGGACTCATCACCGCCGTGGCCATGGGGATGATGTTCCTCCTGTCGCCACTACTCGGCGCGCTCACCGACCGCGCGAAAAAGCGCATGCCCTTTCTCTTCTGGGCCACCGTCCTCTCCTGCACGTGCACCGCGTTGCTCGCCCGCGGTCCGTTCATGGTCTCGGCGTTGCTGTTCATTTTCGCCAACGCTGGCTACCAAGCGGGTGTGCAGTTCTATGACTCGCTGCTCCCTGAAGTCACGACCGAAAAAAATCGCGGTCGCATTGCCGGCCTGGCTGTTGGACTCGGTTACCTCGGATCGTACATCGCCGTCGGCATTGGGTTGATTATTGCACCAAAGGTCGGACCGTTTCCGTACTCGTTGTATTTTCTGCTCGTGGCCATCGCCTTTTTCGTGATCGCCACGCCGGCATTCCTGTTCGTGAAGGAAAAGGGGAATCCGTCGCCGCGTCCCATCTGGGGATGGAAGGTCGTCACGGAGTCGGTCGCGCAAACGATTCACACGCTCAAGTCCGGCAACAAATATCCGGGACTGCTCCGCTTTTTGGTTGGTAGAGCCTTCTATACAGATGCGATCAACACCGTCATCGCGTTCATGACGCTCTATACGGTGAACCTCGCCATTAATACAGGGCTCACCCCTGAGCAGGGACACGCCAAAGCCCAACTCGTGTTGCTCTCCGCAATTACTGCGGCAATCCCCGGCGGAATCCTATGGGGGATGGTCGTCGACCGGCTCGGACCGAAGCGCACGCTCAATATCGTACTCCTGTGTTGGATGGCGACGTTCGCCCTCGCCGCATGTATTGGATTTTTTGCGCTGCCAATCGGATTTCTCTACCTCGTCTCCTGCGCCGCCGGCATTTCGCTCGGAGGCACCTGGGCGTCTGACAAGACCCTCATGTTGCGACTCACGCCACCAGACCGCGTTGGCGAGTTTTATGGACTGTATGGAATGGTCGGCCGCTTTTCCGCGGTTACCGGACCGCTGATCTGGGGCGCGACAACCTTCATTGTGGTGGAGCGGATGGGGAAGCCCGCGGTTATCGGCGAAGCATTGGCGATCCTGATGTTGCTCGTCATGGTGATTGTAGCGTACCGCATCCTGCACTCGGTCAGCGACGAGAAGCGTGATTGGGTGGCGTTAGGCCACTTGCCCGGGTCGTAACGCGGAAGCGCTCTTGGTGCTCGCGAACAACACTATCGTCGGTGTGGCGGTTGTGTTGTTGTTTGCCCTCGTGGGCTGGCGATTTTGGCGCCGTTTTACGCGGCGCGCGGCGATCCGATCGGTGCGGCAGTTCCGCGCGCGCATCGACCGGTTCAAACTCACCGGCAAGAGTTACATCACCGACGCCCTGCTCGGCGACCCGCTGGTCGCCGAAGCGGTGCGCGCGAATGCGTCCGAAACGGGGAAGTCGAACGCGGTCGTATGGAAACGTGTTGGCACGTACATCGACGAGATCGTGCCGGTGTTTAATCTGCTCGTGTACTATCGATTTGGCATCGCTGCATCGCGGGCGCTGATAAACCTGTTCTATAAGTCCGATGTCCGGCACGTGCGACGCGATGCATTCGATACACTGCCGTCCGAGTCGATCGTGATTTATCTCATGAACCACCGTTCGAACGCCGATTACGTCTTCGCGAGCTACGCGCTCGCCGGCCAGGTGGCGATTTCGTACGCCGTCGGCGAATGGGCGCGGGTGTTTCCGCTGGAATACATCTTCAAAAGTTTCGGATCGTATTTCATTCGTCGCCGCTATCGCGAACCGCTGTATCATACGGTACTCGAACGCTACGTACAGTTGATCACGCGTAACGGCGTGACGCAGGGAATTTTTCCGGAAGGCGGTCTTTCGCGCGATGGCAAGTTGCGCGCGGCAAAGATTGGACTGCTCGACTACGTGCTTGGCGTGGCGCGCGAACCGGGGTTCGCCGAGCGGATGTACATCGTGCCGGTGGCCGTCAATTACGATCGCGTGTTGGAAGACCGTTCACTGTTACGCGAACTACGTGCAAGCGAAGGCGGGCGCCGCTCCGGCCGGTTCACGCAGTTATGGGAAGTGCTCAACTACACCGGATGGAATATCTGGCGACTCGTTGCCCGCCGGTGGCGGCAATATGGCTCGGCCGCACTGGTGATTGGTGAGCCAGTGCCGTTGGCACCGTGGTTCCGATCACTGGAGCTACAACAGCGCGGGCTGTTCACTCTCTCCCGCGACGAGCGGTTGCGCGAAGTGCAACTGCTCACCGACGACGCGATGCGTCGCATTGGAGAAATTATTCCCGTTACGCCGGTGCCATTGGTGTGTGCAGCGATTCAAACACTGGACGCTGATTTTGTTTCCCGTGCGGCGTTGATCGAACGGATGGACGAAATGCGCGCGTCATTGGTGCATCATGGCCGCTGCGTGCTACACGCCGAAGAGAATGCCGGCGAGACGCTTGACCGCGCCTATGAACTGCTTCGGCTCAGGCGTGTGGTGTCGCGTGAAGGGGGAGGATATGTGGTGCTACCCCGCGGGCGGGAGTTGATCAGTTACTACGCCAATTCCATTTCGCATCTATTGGGAGAGTTTTCTGGGGCAGTGCGGGCGCGGGATGCATTACCGATTATGGCGGTGGTGGACTACTGATGAGTGTTGAGTGGGAGTAGGAGTGCTGAGAGCGAGACCAGTGGGAGAGGCAAGTGGGAGAGGAGTGCGAGAAAAAGTAGTGGGAGAGGGCAGTTTCTCCCTCCCACTAACCTCCCTCTAGGCTCCCACTAGGCTCCCACTAGACTCCCACTACAGTCTCCCACTCCTCTCCCACCCCCTTTCTCCCACTAGTCTCGCACTCAGCACTCATACTCCCACTCAGCACTCAACAGCGAGACGAGTTGACCAACGCCCTATCTCCCGCTATGTTGTGAGTCTGTTCCGTGCTGCCCGTCGGGCAATCCACGTAGAATCAGAAGGACGAACATTCGCAGGGAAGAATGCCGACTATTAACCAGCTCGTTCGCCAGAGCCGGCGCGCCGTTAAGGCGAAGGACAAAGCGCCCGCGCTCAAA
>JANYBD010000087.1 GCA_025360995.1 Gemmatimonadota bacterium | reverse complement strand
ACAGTCACGGAGCACCACGCGCATGAGCATTTTTGAGTTCGAGGAGACCCCCGCACAGAACGCCCGGATGAAGGTGGTTGGCGTCGGCGGTGGTGGTGGCAACGCAGTGAATCGGATGATCGAGGAAAACCTCGGCGGAGTCGAGTTCGTCTCTGTCAATACCGATGCCCAAGCGCTGCTCAACTCGCGCTCCGATGTCAAAATCCAGATTGGCAAAAAGCTTACGCGCGGCCTCGGGGCTGGCGCTCGCCCGGAAATCGGGCGCCAGGCCATCGAAGAAAACCGCGATGAAGTGTTACGCGTATTGGGGAACGCCGACCTGGTGTTTGTCACCTGTGGCATGGGTGGTGGAACGGGAACGGGCGCGGCTCCGATTGTTTGCGAACTGGCCCGTGAATCGGGCGCCTTGACGGTCGGCATTGTGACGAAGCCGTTCCTGTTCGAGGGGCGCAAGCGGATGCGCCAGGCCGAAGAAGGGATCGCCGAGATGGCGAAGTATGTGGATACGATGATTGTCGTGCCCAATGAGCGGCTACTCGCCGTGGTTGGGAAGGGTATTCCATTCCAGGATGCGCTGAAGAAAGCGGATGAAGTGCTGCTGCACGCCACGAGCGGCATTTCGACGATTATTAGCGGTGTCGGCATGATCAATGTGGACTATGCCGACGTTCGCACCGTCATGAAGGACGGCGGCGCGGCCTTGATGGGAACCGGCATCGGCCGCGGCGAGAATCGCGCCCTGGAGGCCGCCCAGCTGGCGATCTCCAGCCCGCTGCTGGAAAATCTGTGTATCTCGGGCGCCACCGGCGTCTTGATCAATGTGACCGGCGGCCAAGATCTCACGTTGGGTGAAGTCACAGCGATTGCCGGCATTATTCATGATGCGGCAGGCGACGAAGCGAATATTATTTTCGGCGCGGTGCATGAGCCGGCAATGCAGGGCGAGATTCGTGTGACGGTTGTGGCAACGGGATTCGCGAAGCCGCACACGGCCACTGGCCACAGCTCAGGGCGTAGCGCCGGCACGCCGGTGATTCCCATTGATGGAGCCCGTCCGCGCCCGGTCATCGGCAGCGCATGGCAGACGGGTTCGGCCAGCAGTGCAGGCGCGGCAGGGTCGTCGGGCAACGCGGCGCCGCAGCGGCGCCCAGTGGCACCTCCGGTGTCTGAGCGGCGCCCGGTCGGCGATCTCGATGATCTCGAGATACCGACGTTCATTCGGAGACAGATGGATTGACGTCCGCGCGAGCTCGCGCAGTCGTCGCGGTCGTCGGCGCGGCGGCGGTCCTAGTGGCCGCCGCCGCGATTCGTCTGGGCGCGCCGCAGATCCGCCTGCCTGGCCGCCTGCTCGGCCAACTTCGAACACCCACACTTTGGTCGCGCACGGACACGCTCGGGCGTGGGGAATCGCTTGCCGCGCTTTTGGAGCGCGCCGGTTTATCCGGTGACGAGGCCGCGAAAGCACTTCGCGCTTTTTCTGGCGCTGACGGTCTTGATGATCGTCGAATTCCCGCTGGTCTCGAAGTGCGCGTGTCCGGCGACAGCAGTGCGGTCGACGCTACGTCTGGCGACTCCACCGCCACCACCGATCCTCGCCCCCGCGCCATCGCGTTGCAGCTCTCGCCAGAACGCACACTGCATCTCACCCGCGACGGCGATAGCTGGCGTGTAACCGAAGAGCGAGTTGTCTGGACCACCGATACGGTGGTGGTTCACGGCGTCGTACACACCAACTTGTACGAGGCGCTCGACGCCGGTGCCGGCACGTTGCTCCCCAAAAGCGCGCGGGCCGAACTCGCCTGGACCTTTGCCGACATCTTCGAATATCGGGTGGATATGAGTCGCGAACTGCAGGACGGCGACGCGGTTCGCGTGGTGTTCGAGCGTGGACGCTCCGCATCCGGTGGTATGCGTGCGGGCACCATTCTTTCGGCCGGCATCGAGCGCAACGGGCGCGAAATGCAGGCGTTCCGTTTTTCGCCACTCGGGGCAACGCGTCCGGAATATTACGACCAGAGCGGCCGATCATTGCGAGCGCAGTTTTTGAGGGCACCATTGAGCTTCCGCAGAATTTCCAGCGTGTTTGGTATGCGGAAACATCCGATACTCGGACAGTGGCGGGCCCACAAAGGGACGGACTATGCCGCTAACGCCGGCACACCGGTGCGGGCCATCGGAGATGGTATCGTTATTTTTGCTGGTATTCGTAGTGGTTACGGCAATAGCATCGATGTTCGACACCCGAATGGATATGTCTCGCGGTATGGACACCTGAGGGCATTCGCGAAAGGAGTGCGTTCGGGCACGCACGTCAGTATGGGCACGACCATCGGCTATGTAGGTATGACCGGACTCGCCACCGCACCGCATTTGCATTTTGAGATCTTAGTGGGTGGCGTGCAACGCGATTCCCGGACCGCTCTCCGGTCGAGCACGGGTATTCCGCTCGAGAAAGTGGACCTCGGACATTTTGATCGGGTCAAACGATTGGCGCAGGTCGCACTCGATTTGCCGACAGGGCCGATACCGGGAAAATCGGCGGTGGCCGTAACAGCCCCGTAGTCGGTCGCGTAGTTTACTCCGATGCTGATCTGGCTACTCGCCGTCTCTGGCGCTTGGGCGCTGGCCTTTGCACAATACCGTCTGCTGTCGGCAAGCGGTGGCCCGCGGGCCACCGTGCCTTTCGCGTTGCGCGGGACTGCTCTGACGGTCATCCTCGCGCTGTTGTTCGATCTGCCTATAGGGACTGCACGCCACGCGGTGCCGTATGCAGCGCTCGACGTATCGGCGAGTTGGCGCGCTACCGGTGACAGCGCGCTCTGGCAGCGCGCCGTGAGTAGCGCCGATTCCGTGGGCGGCGACACGTTGTTGCTCGTTGGCGATTCGCTGCGTTCCGGCAAAGCCCCAATTGCACCAGCTGACGCCGCGACGCGGACGGCTCCGCTGGTCGAGCGCGCCATCGGGTCGGGACGCCCCGTGGTATTTATCACGGACGGCCAGGTGGATGATCCGGAGCGATTGGCAGAGCTGCCTTCCGGGTCGCGCGTGGTGCTCATCGAAGGAATCCCAAAACGCGATGCTGCCATCACGTCGATGGATACCCCGTCCGCCGTCGTCAGTGGTGATACGATCGCACTGTTGGCTGTAATCGCTGCGGGCGGTGCCGGAGCCGGTGCGGGAACGTTGGACTTCACGCTTGATGGCGTGCCATTGGCCGGCGCGAAAGTCGACTCGCTCGCGCCATTCGCGGAACGCGAGCTACGATTGCGCGCTGTAGTGGTCGGCGCTCCGGGCGTGCGGCTGTTGCGCGCCGTCCTTCACACGACGCCGGACGCGACTGCGGCCAACGACACGCTGTTCGCGGTACTCGACGTGGCCCGTGGAGCATCGGCCGTATTCGTCTCGACGGCGCCGGATTTGGACGCGCGATATGCACTGGACGTGCTCCGAGGGACACTCGCCGTTCCCACGCGGGGCTACTTTCGCGTTGCCCCCGGACAGTGGCGCACCGATGGGGCGATGTCTCCTATCGGCGAAGCGGACGTTCGCCGCGCGCTCGCCGACGCACCGCTGGCGGTGATCCACGGCGATACCGGACTCTTCGGCCCGCCGCGTGGCCTGACGCGCGGGGCGCTCACGCTGATTGCACCACCAACACAGAAGGGTGACGACTACTACGTGACGTCCGCACCGCCATCGCCGCTCGCCGCGGCGCTCGCCGGCATGCCGTGGGATTCGCTGTCGCCCGTGGAGATTGGTTCGCCGGGATCCGACCATGAATGGATCGCCGTCAATGCCCGACGCGGCCGGCGATTTGACGAGCGGCCGTTGATCGTTGGGACCTCGCATCCTCGTCGCATAGTGGTTGTTCCGGCAACCGGGTTGTGGCGATGGAAGTTTCGGGGAGGGAGAAGTGCCGAGTCATTCACGACGCTTTGGGGTTCGATATTCGATTGGATGACTGGCGATGCACACGATGTTCGTCTTGCGCGGCCAACCGCGGCGTGGGTCCGTGCCGGTGAACCGGTGCGATGGCGCCGCGGGAGTGCGCGGGACTCGATGGCAACCATTATTCTTCGACGTCGCGGCGCGGTCGGTTCACGGATCGACACACTAATGGTGCGTTTCACCGGCGAGAGCGGAATCGGCGAGTCGGCGCCTCTGCCGGCCGGCATTTACGAAACGCATATCCTCCAGGCGGGCAACGAAACAGGCAACGCTCCTGGGGATGGGTTACTCGCCGTGAACGCATCCGCAGAATGGCTCCCGCGCCGTCCGACGGTTCGGAGCGGGGCAGTCGGCGCCGCCGCACCCTCGGGCCGGGCGCCGCGCGCGCGAACGGCATGGTGGCTATTTGCGATCGCCATTGGGCTCCTATGCGCTGAATGGTTGACACGGCGCCAGATCGGGCTTCGCTGACGCGCTTCGGCACGCCAGATTGCACCTATGCCTTCCATCTTCCGAAAGAATGATTCCGTGACGCCGCGACGATCGCTTTGGCAACGCATCGCCGACGTCGCTCTCACCGACGTCGCCGTACTGGCACGCGGTGGTGTCAATGCGGGCTCACTCGAACGTCTCGAATCACTTCTGCTCGAGTCGGATTTCGGTGTTCCGGTGACAGCGCGACTCATTGCGGATATGGAGTTGCTCGCGTCCCGTGGCGAGATTCGGTCGCAGGGCGATTTTGAGCAAGCGCTTGTGCACGGGGTGACGAATGCCCTCCGAACCGGCCACAGTGATCCAGCGTTGCTGCGCGCCAACTCGGCGCCAACGGTCGTATTGGTCCTCGGCGTCAATGGTGCCGGTAAAACCACCTTCATTGGGAAGCTCGCTTCCCGTTTGGTGAACGAAGGTCAGCGGGTACTGGTGGCAGCTGGTGACACGTTTCGCGCCGGCGCGATCGACCAGTTACGGATTTGGGCGGAACGTGCCGGTGCGGAATTTGTGGCGGGTGCACCGGGCGGAGATCCAGCGGCTGTAGCATTCAGTGCGATTGATGCGGGTGTCAGCCGGGGTGTCGATGTGATTCTCATTGACACGGCCGGGCGACTGCATACAAGTGACGGACTCATGGAGGAATTGCGGAAAGTGGTCCGCGTTGTCGCGAAGCGCATGCCCGAGGCACCGCATGAATCGTTGCTGGTCCTAGACGGTACGATCGGCCAAAACGCTGTAGCGCAAGCAAAGGCGTTCGCGAAATCCGTTCCGCTCACCGGATTGGTTGTGACAAAACTCGATGGCACGGCCAAAGGTGGCGTGGTGCTTGCCGTGCACGAAGCGTTGAATGTCCCGGTGAAATTCATTGGAGTGGGTGAGGCCGCCGGCGATCTGCTTTCCTTCGACGCCGCCAGGTTCGCCCGGGAGTTGCTCGAAGCGTGAGCACCGGCCGCGAGAGAACCGCGAGCGGCCCGTTTCTCGATACCGCTGTCACCTATCTGACGGGCGTCGGTCCTGCACGCGCTGACGCGTTGCGCCGATTAGGGATTTTTACGGCGCGCGACCTCTTTTTCCATATCCCACACCGCTACGAAGACGCCAGCACTATCACGCCTATTGCCCGCCTGCGCATTGGCAGCGATGCGACCGTGATCGGCACCGTTGTTTCGAAAGGCATTATTCCCACCCGGAAAGGGCTTCGGGTGTTTCAAGCGGTGTTGCAAGATTCCAGCGGCCTGATTGAAGCAAGCTGGCCTGGCCAACCGTTTCTTGACCGCACAATCAAGAAAGATGACGTCCTCCTGTTGACGGGACCCGTGCGATTCTTCCACGGACGCCAGTTGGTGCCACGCGAGCACATCAATCTTGGAGTCGGCGAGAGTGGTACAGGAGGCGGACGCGTGCTCGCCGTGTATCCGGCAACCGACGGACTGTCGTTCAGGCAGATTCGCGCCCTCATCGAGAAGCACCTCGATCAATATTTGCCGCTGTTCAAGGAATACATCCCCGTCGCATTGCTCGCGGCGGCGAATGTGCCCTCGATAGGTGAAGCGTTGGTATCGGTGCATCGTCCGACGTCGCTGGCTGATGCATATCGCGGGCGATCGCGGTTGGCCTATGAAGAATTTCTCTTCGTGCATTTGCTGCAGCTCCGTACGAAGTCACTCGCCCGCGAAGCGCGCGTTGGGTTGCAGTTTTCGAATCGCCGCGATCTGACATCAAAGCTGAAGCAGTCACTTCCATTCGAACTCACCAGCGCCCAGATGCGGGCCACGCGCGAGATCGTCGCCGATATGTGCAGTGACCGGCGCATGCACCGTCTGCTGCAAGGCGATGTTGGCAGCGGCAAAACGGTCGTCGCGCTGTTCGCGGCGCTATTGGCGATGGAGAATGGATATCAGGCCGCGATGATGGTGCCGACAGAGCTACTCGCGGAGCAACACGCGCGCACCTTCACGACGATGCTCGCTCCACTTGGAATTTCACCGCTGCTGCTGACCGGTACGTTGTCGGCAAAAGCGCGAAAAGCGGCGGCAAATCGGCTTGCGAGTGCCGAGCCTGTACTCGCGGTGGGTACCCATGCGTTGGTGCAAGAGGGGACGCAGTTCGCGAAACTCGGGCTAGCCATTATTGACGAGCAGCATCGTTTTGGCGTCGAACAACGGAATATGCTCGGCAAAAAAGGGAACAGCGAATCGCGTCCGGACGTCTTGCTCATGAGTGCCACACCAATTCCGCGCTCACTCGCACTGACGCTCTATGGTGATCTCGACGTCAGCGTGCTGGACGAGCGTCCGCCCGGACGTCTGCCTGTTACCACGGCGCGACGGCCCGAACAGGCCCGCGAGAAGGTGTACGAATTTGTCGAAATGCAGATTGCCGCCGGGCGTCAGGTGTATGTCGTGTTGCCGCTCATTGACGAGAGCGATAAAGTCGCGCTACGCGCTGCCACGAAAGCGTTTGAGGAACTGAGCGGCGGACGCTTTGCGCACCGCCGCGTTGCTCTGCTGCACGGACGTCAGGCGGCCGAAGACAAGGACGACACCATGCGCCGTTTTCGCGATGGCGCGATTGATCTGCTCGTTGCGACCACTGTCATCGAAGTGGGAATCGACGTCGCCAACGCTACAATAATGCTCATTGAACATCCGGAGCGTTTTGGACTCTCGCAACTACATCAATTGCGTGGTCGGGTCGGTCGCGGTGCAGAGGAATCGTTCTGCATATTGCTCGGCGACGTGAGTCCCGAGTCGGCCGAGCGCCTCGACATTTTCGTCGCGACCGATGACGGTTTCGCCATTGCCGAAGCGGATCTGCGCTTACGCGGGATGGGCGACCTGTTTGGCGAACGTCAACACGGCGAGGCGATGTTTAAGATCGCCGACCCGGTGCGGGATGCTGAACTCGGTGAAGTCGCGCGCGATGGCGCGGAACAATTGCTTGCCGCCGATCCGATGTTGATGTCTCGCGACCACAAGCCGCTGCACGATATTTTGCACCGCCGCTATGCGCGCGCATTGGAGTTGTTTCGCGTCGGATGAAATGGTCTACTCCCTTGCGGCAGGCAATGGCTGAACGCCAATTACACATTGCCCGCAGCGAAGCCCCCGCCTTCAACAGCCGATAGCCAAGACCCATGAGCGAGATTGCACCGCTCACTGCCCCGAGTGGCCGCATCCGCGCCAACCGCAGGGCATTGCTCAGCGCTCTTGCAACGCTGGCGGTGTTGTTGTTCGTCACCGCCGGCAGCGTGCGATGGCTACGATTACGCCTCATTCGCGAAGAGCGGACGACCGTGACGTTGCGGTTGGTGCCGTATGTGAACGCGCTGTCGATAGCGGTCAATAGACGCGTGGGCCGCGTCACCGGCCTCAAAGCCTTCGTCGAGTCGGCAACTTCGGTTGGAGAAATCCGTCGGGAGTTTCCGGTATTTGCGACCGGTCTGCGGGAAGGGGCGACAGGTGTCCGGGCGATCCAACTCGTCAAAGATGGAATTATTTTGGCGAACTATCCCGATACGTCGAATGCCCGGATTGTGGGTTACAACCTGGCGAAGGACCCGCGGTCATTTATTGCGGCCGATATCGTCCGAGCGCTACGAACGGGCGCGATGACGATCACGGGCCCAATTCTTATGAGCAATGGTCAGCCGGCAATTTATGCTGAGCAACGAATCAATACCTCGCACCAGGACTTCCCTGACCTGGCCGTTGTCATGCTCGAATTCAATGCCGTTTTCGAAGTCGCGTCGATGGCGAAGGGCATCCCGGGTCTGGATATTGCTTTGCTGGATCGGAGCGGCCATATCGTCGGTCCGGAACACGCCACGCGCCCAGCGGATCCGGTTGCCATCGATGTCTCAATTCCCGACGGAGACTGGCAGTTGCTTGCTGCGCCTCAAAGTGGATGGGGTGCGTCAGCCGTCGGTGTCATAAATGGACTATGGGCTGCCGGAATTCTGATCGCCGTGCTCCTTGCAGCATTTGTTTACCTCACGCTCGAACGCCAATCCGGGCTCACGGAGGCCGTGCGAGAACGGACGCGGGAGCTCGAACGCACGAATCAGGAACTGCGGCGCGAAGTGCATGAACGGCAATTAGCGGAAACGGTGCTGCGCAAACACGAGGAGTCTCAGCTTCACCGCCAGAAAATGGAGGCGGTAGGAACACTCGCCGGCGGGATCGCACATGACTTCAACAATATCCTCACTGCCATACTGGGTTTCGGTCGCCTCGCCGAGGAACAACTGGCCGAGCGCGGTGGAGCGCCCCTCGCCGATGAGGAATTGAACCGCGTGCGCAACGATGTGCTGGAGATGATAAAGGCGGCAGAGCATGCGACGATTCTCACGAATCAATTGCTCTCATTCAGCCGCCGACAGATGGTCAGGCCTGAAGCGTTGGATGCGGCGGAAGCGGTGAGGAGCGTTGGCGCGCTGTTTCGCGGAATCCTCGGTGAGCGGGTGGAGCTCGTGATCCAAACGGAGCCGGACCTGCCGTTGGTGTTCATCGACAAATCTCAACTGACCCAAGTGTTACTCAATCTCGCGCTCAATGCGCGCGATGCGATGCCGGACGGCGGAACGTTGACGATTGCGACACGGGGATTGCTGGCGATGGCTGCGGATGATGATCTGCCCGCCGGCCACTACGTGGAAATTTCCGTCGGTGACACCGGCGTGGGCATGGCGCCGGAACTCAAGGTTCGAGCGTTCGAGCCATTCTTTACCACGAAAGGGTTGGGGAAAGGCACCGGACTGGGCCTTTCCACTGTATATGGAATCGTTTCACGCGCGCACGGGCGCGTCCAACTCGATACGACTGAGGGCACTGGCACACGCGTGCGCGTGTTGCTGCCGGCACACGCCGGTGAGGTTGTCCGGCCCATGCCGTCACCGACCGATACGGTCGCCGCAAGTGGCGAGACGATTTTGGTGGCCGAAGACGAACCGTCGGTGAGCGCCTTGGCGGCGCGCATTCTGCGACGCGCCGGATATTCCGTGCTGCTGGCCCCATCAGGAGAAGCAGCGTTGGCACTCTTTGAGGCGCATCCGCACACAGTGGACTTGCTCATCACTGACTGCGTGATGCCCGGAATGTCCGGCCTCGCGCTCGCCCAGCATTTGCGGGTGCGCGATGCAACCCTTCCGGTACTCTTCATGAGCGGCTACACCGACCAACTGGCCGAATTGAAGCGGTTCCAGGGCGGTCATTGTGCCGAGCTGGCCAAACCGTTCACGGCGGAAGCGCTGGTACTGTGCGCTATGAAACTGCTGAGCCAAAGAGTGCAGTAAAACGGAATCCGCTTAGATTTGGGGGTCACCTCCTTCTGACCCCGATTCTGTAGAGGGCTCTTCCATGCGTTTGTCTAATGTACGCTACGCGTCCGTTGCAACAGTCACATGTGCCGCGCTCGCTGGTATTGCCGCGACTCGTGCAACGCCCGCTGGCATTTCGTGCGATGTAAACAACGCCGGCCTCACTGTTCCGTCAGGATTTTGCGTGACGATGTTCGCCGATAAGATCGGTTCGCCACGGCATATGGTGGTGGCGCCGAATGGTGATGTTATTGCCATTGCCAATCCGTCCCGTAACGCCGCTGAAGGAGTCGGCGCGGGGCCCACCGGCGGACTGGTGCTGCTGCGCGATACCCACGGCACCGGCAAAGCCGATATGATTACGCGCCTCGGACCGGGCAATGGTTCGGGGATCGCACTCGCGAACGGCTATCTGTATTCGTCGAGTGGTCCGAACATTGTGCGCTGGAAATATTCCATCGGGGCGACGACGCTCGGCAGTGCGCCCGACACGATTGTCCGCGACATCGCCACGAGTGGCCACACGGCATACAACTTTGTAATCGTCGGCAAAACATTATTCATGAACGTCGGGTCTCGTACGAATGCCTGTCAGGCGCCAGCTGATGATCGCCGCGGCAAGAGCCCTGGGGTTGATCCGTGCACCGAGCTCGATTCACGCGCCGGGGTCTGGGCGTTTGATGCCGACAAGAGCGGACAGAAGCCGGCCGACGGCAAGCGGTTTGCCACTGGAATGCGCAACTCCGTGTCGCTGACGGTCAACCCGAGCGACAAGTCGCTTTGGGCGACGATGCACGGACGTGACCAGCTCTCCGACTGGGGGTATTCCTCGGAATACAGTGCAGAGAATCCGGCGGAACAGGTAAATCATATTTTGGCCGGTAGCAATTTTGGCTGGCCGTACTGCTACTTCTCGACGGAAGAGAAGAAACTCGTCACGGCACCGGAGTACGGTGGTGACGGAAAGAAATCCGACCGGTGCGGTGCCGCAAAGACACCCGAGTACACGTTCCCGGCTCACTGGGCGCCGAACGACATGATGTTTTATACCGGGTCGCAGTTCCCGGGCAAGTACAAAGCCGGCGTGTTTATCGCATTCCACGGCTCGTGGAACCGTGCACCGTTGCCGCAGCAGGGGTTCCGGGTAGTGTTTCTCCCGATGACGCGCGCCAAGACCGGACCATATCAAGATTTTGCGACTGCGTTCTCGGCGAACGGCGCAGCCGGTGCGGATGGACGATTGCATCGCCCGACGGGATTGGCGCAGGGCACCGACGGTTCGCTGTACGTGGCCGACGATGTGGGCGGATCGATTTACAAGATCAGCTATTCGGAAAAGAAGTAAACGTCGCGCAGGATTACCCAACTCTTCAGCATCGTTGATTACTCGAATGACATCTGCACGCATATCAGACCTCGCCTCCCACGCGGGCCAGTCGGTGACGGTCCGTGGCTGGGTCACGCATCTCCGCTCCTCGGGGAAGGTCGCGTTCGTCGTGCTGCGCGACGGCACCGGCGTATTACAAACGGTGCTCGTCAAGAATGCGGTCGCCCCCGAAGTATGGGAACGGTTCTCGCATCTCACGCAGGAGACCTGCATCGCGGTCACCGGTGAAGTGCGTGCCGACGCGCGCGCGCCTGGGGGATACGAGATGGGGCTGAACGATCTGACGGTGATCGGTGAGAGCCCGCTCGATTATCCCATCCAGCCGAAAGAACACGGCATCGACTTTCTGCTCGACAACCGTCATTTCTGGCTGCGCACGCCGCGTCAGGTGGCGATTATGCGCATTCGCAGTGAAATCGAACAGGCCATTCAGGATTTTTTCTACGAACGTGGATTTTTGCGGGTGGATACGCCGATCTTAACCGCGGCGATCGGCGAGCGCAGCGGACTCTTCTCCACGGAATACTTCGAAGAAGGCAACGCCTACCTCGCTCAGACCGGTCAACTCTATGGCGAGGCGGCAGCGGCAGCGTTCGGCAAGATCTATACCTTTGGCCCAACGTTCCGCGCCGAGAAATCGAAGACGCGTCGTCATCTCACCGAATTCTGGATGATCGAACCGGAAGTGGCTTTCAACGACTCCGAAGACAACATGAAATTGCAGGAAGATTTCGTGAGTTTTCTCGTCCAGCGCGTGCTGGAGCGCCGGCCGGCGGAACTCAAGGAAGTCGAGCGCGATGTGACGAAACTGGAGAACATCAAGGCGCCGTTCCCGCGCATCAATTACACGGATGCCGTGGCGACATTGCAAGCCAAGGGCAGTGCCGTTCAGTGGGGCGATGATCTTGGCGCAGAAGACGAAGCGTTGCTCGTCGCCGACTACGACCGGCCGATCTTCATCGTGAACTATCCGAAAGAAGCAAAGGCCTTTTATATGAAGGAAAATCCCGACGATCCGCGCACCGTGCTGTGCAATGATTGTCTCGCGCCGGAAGGGTACGGCGAAATTATCGGCGGATCACAGCGCGAAGACGATCTGGGAAAGATTCTGCACCGCTTGCGGGAGGAAAAACTCCCCGAGGCCGCGTACGACTGGTATTTGGCGCTCCGAAAATACGGGACGTTTCCGCATGCGGGGTTTGGACTCGGCTTGGAACGCACCGTGGCGTGGATCGTCGGTTCGCAACATATCCGCGAATGCATTGCATTTCCGCGGATGATGCATCGGCTCAGGCCGTAGTCAGCGCTCCGGTTCGTCCCGCTTCACTTCGTCCCAAATCTTATCGAGCGCGTCGAGTCCGGCGGTGCGCACGTCGAGCCCGCGCTCCGTGGCGATCCGTTCCACCGCCTCAAAGCGCTGCTGAAACTTGGCGTTCGCCCGGTCCAGCGCGAGCGCCGGATGCGTACCGGCTTTTCGACACAGGTTGACCACCGCGAACAACAGATCGCCCAACTCGCTCTCGAGTGCGCGATGCTTGGGATCACCCGACGGAACGCCGTGCGTGTCGAACGCCGTGCCATGCGCCGCAATGACTTCTTCAACCTCGCCGAGTTCTTCGCGCACTTTGCCGATCGGGCCGCGTACATCGGGCCAGTCGAAGCCGACTCCGGCAGCCCGCTCCTGCAGCCGATGCGCGCGGTGCAGGGACGGCAGGCCGTGCGGCAGGCCGTCGGCCAGCGACCGCCGCGTTTTGGACTTCATTTGCTCCCACGGCTCTCGGCCCGGCGCGTCTCCGTACAGCCACGGGTGGCGCGCTACCATTTTCTGCACGAGTGAGCCGGCGACGTCGTGTACGTCGAAGGCCCCACGCCCTTCGGCGATGATCGAGTGAAAAAGCACCTGCAGCAGCACGTCTCCGAGTTCACTCTGCATCCCGGCGTCGTGCCCATCGCGAATGGCGTCGTCGAGTTCGTGCATTTCTTCATTCAAATACGGCCGCAGCGATTCGTGGGTTTGCGCTTTGTCCCAGGCGTCGCGGGCGCGTAGGTCGCGCATGATCGCCAGCGCGTCGTCGAGCGTTTTCTTCGGCGCGTTCTCTTGCATGGCCCCTCTATTTCCGGTAACTTTTGAGACTGGAAATGACTACCCAATCTATCGCTTCACCGGACACGTCGCGCGCCTGGAT
>JANYBD010000023.1 GCA_025360995.1 Gemmatimonadota bacterium | reverse complement strand
CAGGGCGAACGGAATAAGCAGTTTCCGTTCGCCCTGCAACGTTCGCCTTTGTTCTCAACTGTTCGCCCTGCAACGTTCGCCTTTGTTCTCAACTGTTCGCCCTGCAACGTTCGCGTTAGTTCGTAGTTCCCCTTCGCCCTGCAACGTTCGCTTCAGTTCGTCGTATCAATTCATCGATACCAATGGTTGACCGCTGGCCTTTCGTTTGGCATTAAGGCCCGCCATCCCAATCGACTTAAGAGCCTTCCACCGACCCATCACCACTCCCAGATTGGCCCGCGCCTTGTTGCACGCGGCCACCTGCACCGCCGTCGGTGCAACGTCTGCACTTTGCATCGCCATTGCCGATCCCAACAATTCATTACTGACACTTTCCAGCGTCACGGCACCAGCCGGAGTAGCAGCCCCTCGTCCGCCGCCACTACGCCCTCCGCGGCCGCCTCCATTTGCAGGAGCGGGTGCAAGCGATTCGACTTTGGCTTTGAATGCGTCGATGTCCGCCCCCGTGAGTTTCGAAAGTTGTGATACCAACGATCGCGCTTCGGTCGCGGCGCCATGCGCCGTCAGTGCACCGGCGTACATCTCCTTCGTGAGTGAGGCGAGTTGAGTGAGTGCAGCCGCCGGCGTCTTCACCCGCGGATCCAGGCGCAAGGTCAGCGGTTGGGTGACGCTCTTGCCATCCACGGTCAGTCGCACGGTGTAGGCACCCGGAGGGGCCCACGGTGAATTGGCAGATGTATATGTCCGGTGAGGCACCGCTCCGATCGAGCCGTCGTCACCGCCGCCACCGCCATTGGTGATTGGATCATAGTGCATATCCCAGTTGAACCGGTGCATCCCTTTCTGAGCTGAGAGGATGAGCGACGGCGCCGGCCAATACAGTGGCAACCCACAGTCCGCGGCAGTCGGATTGAGCTGACACAGCTGATTGTACTTATTAGGATCCGTTGCCGGCGCCGGGCTCGCGATGCGATCGTCGCCGGAATATGAGCGCATGACTCTACCAGCACCGTCGAGAATGTCGAGTTTCACCGGACCTGATGCACTGGTGCCGAGGTAGTAATCAATCAGCGCACCAAACGGCGGATTCTCGCCGGCTGGAACTTCCGGCGGCCATGGTGTGGGATCGTTGGTGGCAAAGCGCACACGAACGGCCGTCGCCGGCTTGAAGAGAAAGATACCGCCAGCGTTCGCCGCGGCTGCGGCTTGTCGCAGCGGTGTCACGTTATCAAGAATGTAAAATCCACGACCGTGCGTCGCGGCAACAAGATCCGAGCAGAGACAGCTACTGTCGTCCTTGACCTGAATGTCGCGCACGGCAATCGGCGGCATATCGAGCTTGAGCGATTGCCAATGATCGCCATCATCGAACGAGACCCACACCTGCAAGTCAGTCGACGCGTACAGCAGACCTTTCTTGCGCGGATCTTCGCGAATGGAATTCGAGACAGCGCCCGGCGCGATGCCGTTATTTATTTCCGTCCACGTCCTGCCACCGTCGTGCGTGCGCCAGAAGTGGGGATTCATATCATCAATGCGCATCGTATTCGCGGCGGCATACGCCGTCAGATTGTCGAAATGGCCGGCGTCGATATTAAAAATCCGTGTCCACGGTTTGATCGCTGCCGGCGTCACATTCGTCCACTTGGCGCCGCCGTCCATCGTCATTTGGATGTTGCCGTCATCAGTTCCAGCCCAAAGGATGTTCACATTCTTTGGGCCAGCGGAGAGCGCCGTGATGGCGCCCAATGGGCCGGTAGGCGCGGTGGCAGCGTACTTCCCCGCGCTCGCCGGAATGGCCCACGTTTGACGCGTAAGATCCGGACTGATGCGAGTCCAACTGTGCCCCCGGTCGCTCGTTTTGAACACGGCGTTCGAAACGTAAAACAGCAGATCGGAATTCATCGGCGACCAAATAATCGGCATCGTCCGGACATTGCGATTGAAGTCCGGCAGCCGGAGGCTCGCATCCGGGCCGAGCAGTGACGTTTGTCCGGTCTTCCGGTTATACAACGAGACGTTTGACCGCTGGCTGCCGAACACCATGTCCGGATCCTTCGGGTCCGACGCGCCGATGCCGTATTCTTGAATGTTGACAGGATGCCAGTCGTGAAAAGTGATTTCACCGTCCATCGAGCGGCTGTCGACGCAAGCCGAGCCGGAGTCTTGCTGTCCGCCGCAGACCCGATATGGAAAATTCATATCGGTGGACACGTGATACATCGCCGCCGTCGGTTGCCCATACCAATTGCTCCAGGATTTCCCCCGATTGGCCGAGACGACACCGCCTTGATCCGCCACCTGCAAGATGATGTCGGAATTGTTGGGGTTGATCCACGTCTTTTGATAATCGTCGCCACCGGGTGCGCCACGCACGGCAGACCAGCTGACGCCACCATCCTCCGTACGCCAAAGAACCGTTGACGAGCTGTAGATCACATTCTCATTCTTGGGATCCACAGTGATCGTCGGCAGGTCGCCTCCGCCAATGCGTACGAGCGGCCGGTTGTCCGCGGCGCGCGACGTTTGGCCGGACGGCGCCGGGCCGTCATTCGCTGCGAGATGCCAATGTTCGCCGCCATCCGTTGACTTGTAAAAACCGACCGTACCACCGGCACCGCGGCCACCACCGCCGACGACCGTTCCAGCAACCATCGCGTATACCACATTCGAATGATTGGGAGCGATCGCGAGGTTCGCCTCAATAATTGTCGGTAGCCCATCGGTAAGGTGCTTCCACGTACTGCCGCCATCCAAGGATTTGTAGATCCCGTTCCCCTTGCCATCACCAGTGCCCCCAAATCCGCCGCCTTCGATAAAACTCTGTTGCTGTTCCCAAAGTGCCGCGTACACGACATTCGGGTCGTTCGGATCAATCCGCACATCATTCGCGCTCGTGTACTCATCTTTATGCAACACGTTCTGAAAACTCTTGCCGCCATCAATCGAGCGGAACACGCCTCGCTCAGTGTTCGGGCCATACGGATGGCCTAGCACGGCGACGAAGAGGCGATCGGGATTCTTGGCATCAATTTCAACCTGCGCAATCATCTGACTGTCGAACAGTCCAAGATGGATCCACGTTTTTCCGGCGTCGGTCGATTTGTACATACCGTCGCCGGTGGCGAGATCAGGGCGAATAATTCCGGCGCCCGTACCGACATAAATGACGTTCGGATCAGACGGTGCAACGGCAATGGCGCCAATCGATCCGGTGCTGGCCTTGTCGAAAATCGCTTCCCAGTTGGAGCCGTAGTCGGTTGAACGCCAGACGCCACCATTGTCAAAGCCGATATAGAAAATGTTCGGTTGGCTGGGCACACCCGAAAGCGCCCTGGCTCGACCGGCACGAGTCGGTCCGATCTGTCGCCAGTGCATCGCGGCGTAAAAATCCGGAGACTGAGCGGCTATGGTGTTCACCGAGCCCAACAGGCCGAGAACAACGAGCGAATAACGCGAAAAAATAGTACGCACTGGGACCACCGGAGAGAGTTGGGCGATGCACCCTTGGGTCACGCTAACAATAATATGGAAGCGGTGGGCCTCAACGGCGATAGCGCAGTTGCTATCTTACTGTCATGTCTACGCCATCTCCGTATCGCTCGCTCCCGGTGGCTCGCCGAGCGGCTATCGTCACGCAGGCCATGAAGCTCCACCGCGAACTCCGCAATCTCTATGCGCAGCGACTGGTGGCACGCGGCGGCGGTTTTCGTGCCGTGACCGTGCAGTCGTGGCCTGTCGATCGCCTGGCCCGTGAAGTAGTTCGACTGAATGCCGAGACGGTTCAGGACGAGCTGGATCTGCTCCATCTGTTATACGTGGAGCTTGAGCCGGCCATCCAAATGGCATTTCTCGACACCGCCGGAGTGCCGCACGAGCAAGGGAAGATCGCCGAAACGGTAGAACCACCATTTGCCGATGCCGCCGCCGTGGCACGGGCCGCAAAAGCGGTTCGAGAGCACTATGGTGACGATGGCCGGCATTACCTCACGACCATCGCGACATACAACCTCGCCTCTTGGCCGGGCCTTGATCTCGTGCTGGCGGAGATGGACCGCACCTAGTCGCTGCGAATCCGCCCCGCCAATATTATTGTCGCGTTACGGGCTCGGTTCCGCCGGATTGCGCCGCAGCCATTCGAATTGGACGAGCCGTTGGTCTTCCGTTTCGGCAATCGTGCTCCATCGGAAGCGCGAGTGACGTAACGATGTGATGCCATTCACGTCATGGATAATCACAATCGACGGCGATACCTCGCTAAAGAGTGTCGTCACCCGTACCGCGGTCACCTCCGGCAACTCTTTCAACATTTTCGTCAACTGTAGCTCGGCGGACCGGATCTGATATGTTTTCGCGTCGAGCAGGATCGACCCGTTGACGTCCGGTGTGCGAATTTGGATATCAGCGCGGAACTCAATGCGGATCGCCGCCCTGTCGCGCGTCGAGTCCACGCCCGCATAGCGGAAGCAGTGGTTGTTCAGGAATTCATAGCTGGCGAAATCCCGGAGGGTGGGGAGGTGCATGACGTACCCGCGATTGCCGGTGCGTTCGACGACATCGCCCATTTTGTATTCCCACCCCCGACCGTCCGTTCGGATTTCCAGGGTATCGATGGCCGCCGGACCGCGGCCGCTGTCGCCATGCATTTCACGATGCGCGCGGACCATTTTGTAGCCGAACGGAAATGAATCTGTGAGTAACTGGTAGTGTTCCGCATTGAGCCGGAGCTGGCCAACAATCGCCGCAAAATCCGGCTCCACGTCGGCGTTCGGCCGGCCTGGTCGAGTGCACGCGGACGACGCGGTGACTTTGAATGCCGCCAACTCTACAGAAAAACGCTTCAAGGCAATTTTTATTCGTGGTGTCGCGTCTCCGGCAGCGAAATCGAAACTGACTTCCGTGGGCACGAAACCAATATGGGTGGCCCGGAGCCGATACTTGCCTGGCTCCATTCCGGTGAAAGCGAACACGCCGGCGTCTGAAGTAAAGGTCTGGCGTTCCATGCCCAACACGGTGATCATCGCGTGCCCCAGCGGCGTCCCCGATTCCGCGCTGATGACATCGCCGACCATCAGCCGGGCGGTGCCTTGGGCGGCAACACCGCGGAACGCGCAGAATACCAAGGCAAAAAGGAGCGGGCGATAATGGAGAGCGCGCATAGATTTAGTTAACGACACGTACAGGGTATACACCGTTCACGAACAAAAAGGGCCGCGGATGGCGCAACCGAACAACCCGCTTCACGGAGTCACGCTCGAGGCCGTCCTTGAGGAGCTGGTCCGTCGCCATGGATGGCCCGCACTAGGACGGGAAATTAACATCCGGTGCTTCTCGCACGACCCCAGCATAAAATCATCGTTGGCATTCTTGCGGAAGACGCCGTGGGCGCGGGCAAAGGTCGAGGCGCTGTATCTGAGCGGAAATCACCGATGACTTGTATCCGGTGTCGAAGCGAAGCACTCCCCGACGTCAGAGCCGGTAAATTGTGATAGCCGTCTCATCGAAGACCATCCGTTTGACGCCAACCGGGAGCGCGTGCGTTGCCGCGTGTTCAACGGCGAGCACGCGGGAAAATCGATTGGCCTTCCAGCTGGCAATTACCCGATCAAGCTGACGCGATTCATATGGCGGATCGGCGAACGCAATGCCATAACTCTCCGGTGTCGTCAGAGCAGCGGCGAACGGAATGGCGTCTTTTTTGAACACACGAGTCTGCTCGCGAACTCGGAGCGCAGCAATATTGGCCTTAAGGGCGTGCAGACTGGCTGGCCGGATCTCGAGAAAATCCACGCTCCGCGCGCCCCGCGACAGCGCCTCCAGCCCCAGCGCGCCCGTACCGGCAAACAGATCGAGGACTCGGGCGTCGGCAATATCGGCGGCGAGCAAGTCGAGCATCGCAACTCGCACGTGTTCGGCGGTCGGCCTCACGCGGAAGTCATTCGGCGAGACCAGATCACGGTCCGCGAACTTGCCCGCCACAATCCTCATGTCCGCGCCCGCCTAACTGGTTTCATATGGGGGACTATAACAGCTTCCGCTGCGCTGCTGTGGGTTATCGTGCGCACAGGCCGGCCGCCAGGCCGCCTAGGTCAATTGACGCGCAATACCGAGCGCTGCGACCTGCGATACCCGGCTAAGGCCCGATCAAGATCGGCCCGCACTTCTGGCGTGATGTTCACCGGCATGTCGTGCGTATCCGTCGCACGGTGGAGACTCACGGCGGCAAGATCCATTCCGTTCGCGTGAAGCCAAAACTTGTGCGTCTTCGTCACCAACGCAAAAACATTCCCTTGCGTCGGATATCCTGCACCGGACAATGCGGCGAATGCGCGCGGTTCCAAGGACAGCAGCGAGCGGCCAGTGATGCGCGTCGAATCCCATCCTGCCGCGCCCATCCAATCGAAGAGCGTCGGCAATACATCGGCGTGCGTGGACAGCTTCGTCTGTGCGGCGCGTGCCGCCGGGAAGCAGAGGAGCATCGGCACCCGGGTGCGTACGTCCTGAAACGCGACCGCGGCGTGGCCGAGCAGTCCGAATTCCCAAAACTCTTCGCCGTGGTCACCGGCAAACACCAGCACGGTGCTACCATCGGCAATCCGCGGCGCGAGTACGGAGTCCAGTCGGCCGATGAGCGCATCGAGATACCCGGCGCTGTTGCGGTAGCGATTGAACAACTCATCGCGGGTATTGGCGCCGTTACCAGTCGTCGGAAAACGATCGTACTGCTTGGGATGGAAATACGGCCCGTGTGTCGAATAGAAGAATCCGAA
>JANYBD010000022.1 GCA_025360995.1 Gemmatimonadota bacterium | reverse complement strand
CAGCGCCCTCGCCGCCGAGCCGGTGATGCCTGCGGTGCTCGCGCAACTTGTTGCCGTCGGTGAGGAATCGGGGCAACTCGGAAACTTTTTGCTCAAAGCCGCTCAACTATTTGAGGATCGCACAGAACGATCATTGCAGCGACTCGTCGCCCTCGCCGAACCGGCGATGATCGTGCTGTTCGGCTTGATTGTCGGAATGATTGCGCTTTCGCTGTTGCAGGCGATCTATGGCGTGAACGCGGGATCGTTCCGATGAATATTCGTTACCGCAGTGTTAGCGTGGCGCGAGGTTTCACTCTTATAGAATTGGTCGTCGTACTGCTGATACTCGGCCTGACCCTGGCAGCGGTCGCACCGGCATTTGCGGCTCGCCGCGATCAGGCGACCGATCGCGCGGTGGATGCAATCGCGATGTTGCTCAAAACGGCGCGCAATACCGCGCTCGAGACCGCCGTGCCGACTGCGGTCACGATCGACCCTGCCAGTGCGCGCGTTTGGGTGCGCGCGGACGCGCTCAAGAATCCGCTCGATACTTCGTTCACAATCGCACTGCCGATAGGCACTGAATATTCGGCGGCCTCACCTCGCGTACGATTTATTTTTGATCCGCGAGGTGGTGCGACGGTCGACACGTTGATGGTTTCATCGGCACGCGGGCGTTGGACCGTGACCGTTGATTCATGGACTGGCGATGTGATCGTCGCCCCAGTCGCTGTTGGGGCCGGTAATCGTGCGCTATAGCCGCGGTGGCTTTACGCTGCTCGAGGCGGTGGTCGCGCTGGCGATCATTGCGATGACTTCTGTGGGAGTGCTACAAGCGTTCGCGGCGGATCTTCGAGGGGCGGGGAAGGTGCGGGATGCACTGACCGCATCCACACTCGCCCGATCCCGGCTCGCCCGCCTGGAATTTGCGACTGTTGCCGAACTGGCCGTTCTTCCGGACTCACTCGCCCGCGGAAAGTTTAACGCACCATTTGAGGCGTTCCAATGGACCGCCGATTCGCGGGAAGTTCCCGGCGAGCCGGATCTGTATGATCTTCATGTGGCTGTCGTGTGGCCTGACGGTAGTACTGAACTGCGGTCGCGCCGTTTTCAACGGGTGCCGCTCGTGGCCGGCCAATGACTCGGCGCAACGGGTTTACTCTGCTCGAACTCACGGTCGCACTCGCGGTCGGCGGCGCGGCAATTGCCGTGGGGTACGCGACGCTTGCGACGCTCGTGGACCATCGGCGCTCCGTTGAACAGGCGACCATGGATACGCAGCACGCGTTTGCGCTGCGAGCGACACTATCAGACTGGCTTGCCGGTGCGCGCGTTGATGTTCAGGGCTCTACGGCGACCTTCCGCGGACTGGATGGCCGGCACGAGACGCTCGCCGACGACGAATTAAGTTTTCTTACGTCCGCGTCAACTCCCCTTGGTGATGGAGATGCACTAGTCCGCGTCTTTGTCGCTCGCAACGCAAACGGTGTTCCGCGGGGGTTGGCCGCCGAGTTGAGTGAGTGGCATGGTGCGCGACACGCAACCGTGATGCTCGATTCTACGATCGCCGGTCTCGATATCAGATACCGCTCGGGTGTGTTCACCGCACCAAAGTGGCTCGACAGTTGGGTGTCGGGAACTGTGCTTCCGGGCGGGGTTCGAATTTCTTTGCTCGCGGCGCCGCACGATTCGCTCGCTGCACTGTTGCGTGAGCCGATTGTTGTTGCCATCGCGGGGGGAAGGTGATCGTGCAATCTCGCGGTTCAACCGGTATGCCGGTAAAAGAACGTCGGGGCTTTGCCCTCATTGCCGCCATCTGGCTGATGGTTGCACTCTCGGCGCTTGGCCTCGAAGTGGCGACGCTGGCTCACGCACGCCGCTTGTCGGCCGCGAATGCTATCGAGTCAGAACGTGCGCGCGGTGCAGCCGACGCGGGTATCGAACATGCGCGGGCCCGGCTCACACGACTCCTCGGCGGCAGTCCCTCGTTCGATTCATCAACGTCGCGCGACCCGTGGCAGCGCTTCGATCTCGCGCTTCGGGACACCATTCCACTCGGCGATGCCCGCTATCACGTCGAGTTGGCGGACGCCAACGCGCGGGTCAATGTGAATCTAGCTGGCGAAAACCAGCTCCGGCGCCTGTTCACCGGGTTGCGCATTGACGCCGCCGTGGGCGACCGTCTCGCTCAGGTCATCGCCGATTGGCGTGATGCCGACGACCTGCCCCACCTTTGGGGCGCCGAGCGTTCGGCGTATTTGGCGGCCGGCCTGCGGACCACTCCTCGCAACGCGCCACTGGTGCGAGTGGAGGAACTTCGCGATCTCTACGGTATGACGCCGGCGCTCTATTCCAGCATTGCTCCCTATGTCACCGTCCAAGGAAGCGGACAGATTAATCTGAACCGCGCCGACCGCGCGGTGTTGCTGTCGTTGCCGGGTGTGAATGAAGCGACTGTCGCGGTGATACTAAAACTGCGAGCGAATGGCGTTGCGATTACCAACTTCGAGCAGGTTGCGGCTGCGCTGCCGTCGGCAGCGCGCACCGCATTCATTGATGCGGCCGCCGAATTGTTGCCCTTGGTGACGTTCGAGACTCGTGAAGTTGAAGTGCGGAGCGACGGTTGGGTGAATGGAAGTCCGGTTCGCGTGCGTTCGTCTGGTCTGTTTGTGCGTGGTGGCGGCGCGGTGTTTGTGCTCGGACGGCGCACCGAATGACGGCGCGCGGAACGGCGATTGGTGTGGCGATCGGGCGCCATCGCGCGGTAGCGCGTTCGCTCGACGGCGCCGGCACGCGCCTTGTGTGGGAGCGCGAACTGAACGGCGACGGCAGTTGGCGTGATCAACTCACTGTAGCGCTTCGCGCATTGCGGCAGGCTGCAACAGGCGCGCGTGAATTGCACATTACACTGTTGCCGCCGCTCGCCGAGGTGAGGATCACGGAGCTGCCGTCAGTGCCGCCTTCGCGACTGCGGCCAACGGTGACCCGTGACGCTGCGAAATATTTTCCGGTCGCCCGTGAGTCGCAGGTGGTGCAGGTGCAGTCGGCGGGCGGCGGCGATGGATCGTTTGCGCCGCATACTGTGAGCGCGGCACCAGCAACGGTCGTTGATGACGTGCTTGCTGCCGCCGGGGCGGCTGGTTGGACCATCGCTTCGCTTGCCGCTGCGCAGTTTGCCTGGGCGCGCGGTGCGGCGGCGCTGTCGCGGTCGAACGACGGGCGTGTGGCGGCGCTCTTTCAGCTCGACGATTCGTCGGAGCTGCTCGATATCACAGCGGGCACGATCACGCGGGTGCGCCGGTTTCGTGCTGTTGATACTATCCCCTCGGCGATTGCGGCGACGACGTTTTCAGCCAACGATGCCGACGCAGCCGATTTCGCGGCGCGGTTCAGCGATCTTGCGGACGATCACTCTTTGTGGCCGGACCGTGTGTATGCGGCGCGCGAGCGTGCCAAGTGGCGCAGCGCCGGATGGTATATCACCGCTGCGGTTGGCCTGTTGCTGGCAACCGCGATTATCGAATGGGTTGTCACCGGAAAGCAGTTTTCCTCGGCAATGACAGAGCGCGCGGCGATCCGATCACAAGTTAGTACGGTTATTGCGGCTCGCGATTCGCTCAATCGAATCACATTGAGTCTCACTGGTCTGCGACAGTTTTCGGCAGGTGCGCCGCGCTGGTCGGCTACTCTCGCGGCACTTACGAAAGCGCTCCCATTGGATGCGTCGCTGAATTCGCTCCGTGGCAGCAGTGACACCGTAACGATGGTCGGCGACGCCGACCAAGCCGCCACCGTATTTAGTACGCTCGCACAATCGTCGGCGTTCTCCGGCGTGCGCGCTCAAGCACCAATTCAACAGCAAACAGAGAATGGCGAAGTGGTGTCGGAACGGTTTTCGATTGCAACGCAACTGGTGAACCGAAACGGTCGCACCCCGACCGCGCCGATAAGTGCTCCGACGCGTGCGCCAAGACGAGGCGCACCATGAGTACCGCGACGCTCTCGCGCAACGATCGTCGGGCAATCTTCATCGGCTCGATACTGGTGGTACCGGCCCTTCTATATATAGGAGTCATCCGGCCGTTCGACCGCGCGCTCACCGAACGCCGCACCGAAGTCAGTCGTGAACGGGACTTGCTGACGCGCGAACGATCGGCGGTCGCGCGCGCTCCGCGGCTACCCGCCGAGATCGCGGCACGAAAGATCGAACTCGCAGATGAACTCCAACACGCAATCACCAGTGACGCCCCCGCGACTGCCGCTGTGCGACTGGCGAGCTACGTGCGGGATGTCGCCAGAGCGCACAACGTGATGGTTGTCCAGACCAGCGAACTCGCTGCCGACTCGCTTGGAACCGGGCTAAAGGTTGTCAGGCTGTCGTTGCGTGGCGAATCAGATATTGCCGGTATCGCGCGCTTCCTGCGGGCGCTTGAGACGGGCACAATGCACGTTCGAGTCGCCACGGTCCAGATCGAACGCAATGGCAACGTGCGGCCATCCAATCTTCCAGCACCGCCGGAAGGGCAGGAGATTCTTTCGCTCGCGGCGACGATCGAAGCGCCGGCCGTGTATCCGCCCGAGAATCATGGAGGCGCTCCGTGACCGGCGGGATGGAACTGTTCTCGGCAACGAAAGCCAAACGCACCAGTCAAGTGGTTTGCGCAGGCGCGGCGCTGTTTATGGTCGTCAATGTCTGGCGCGCTGTTTCGCCGTCGCCGGTGATAGTCGCCGACGCGCCGGAGTCGAGCGCCGTGGCCAGCACAACGGGCGGCGCCGCGACTTCAGATGTCGACATCGCCGCGACAATATCGGCCGACCTCTTCGCCCCGGATCGCACCGCGCCAACGATTCCTTACCGGATTGCACGAGTGACTGCCGGTGTGGCGTCGCCCGTGTTCGTGCAACCAGTCGTAGTCATCGGCACGGTTATCAACTCCAATGGCCGCAGTTTTGCGATGTGCCAACTCGGCGCTGAAGGGCCACGTGTGGTGTACGTGGGACAACGGATTGGCACGCTCACGCTCGTCAGTGTAGGTCAGGGAAGTGCAGTATTCACGAACGAAACCGGAGCGCGAGTCGTGATCAACGCGCTCAAAGCGGGGAGTTGACATGATCGTCCTTCGGAGCCGTCAGGTCCTGATCGTCATCGCTGTTCTCGCGCTCATGCGTGCCGCGCCGCTCTCGGCGCAGGACACAACGCAAGTGCGCAAAACGGAGAAGGGAATCCTTGTGGATTTTCAGGATGCCGACATTCGCGCTGTGATCACCGGGCTCGCCGAGGCGGCGGGGTTGAATGTGTCGTACTCCGACCTGCCCGTCAGACGTACGACAATCCATCTGCGGCAGCCGGTGGCGCGCGCCGATGTTCCGGCGCTGCTCAAGAGCATCGCGCTATCAAATGGGTTGCTGTACAGCGATGAAGGCGGCTTGATACATATCTCTGCCATGACGGGTGCGGCGGCAGGCGCGCGCAACACGGATGCCGACACATCACTGCGCGACGTGCGTCTGTATGTCTATCGTCTGAAACACGCGAGATCGGCGAGCATCGCGGCCACGTTGCAGGCCATTTTCGGCGGGTCGCGTGCCGGTACCAGCAACACAGGATTGTCCCAGCGTCCACTGTCCGAGCGGTTGCGCGGCCAGCTCGTGACGCCGGTTGCGTTTGATAGCGTGGGGCGCGGTTCTGCTGTCATCGGCAACGCGGCCGTCGTGCTCGGCGCACAACTCCGCGGCCCCGTGCAGATCGTGCCGGACGAAACGGCGAACGCACTCGTGGTACGCGCCCTGCCGGCCGACTACGAGACGCTGAAGCAAGCTATTGAAGTACTCGATCTTCGGCCGCTGCAAGCGTTGATTGAGGTGGTGATCGCAGAGGTGCGCATCACCAATAATCTTGACCTCGGAATGTCAGGAAGTATCGGCGGCAAGAATACCGATCCAAACAACGCGGGCAACGCCACGTTGACGAGTTCGGCGGCCACGGAGTTTGTGCTGTCACTGACGCAGGCCAACAGAAATCTGACGGCGAATATCGCTTTGGCTGCCCTCTCGGCGCGCGGCAACGTGCGCATATTGTCGCGGCCACTGGTGCTCGCACAAAACAATACCGAAGCGAAAATCCTCGTCGGCGAACAAAGGCCGTTCGTGCAAGTGTCACGGTCGCTGCCAACGGATGCGGGAGTACGCGACCAGGTCATCCAGTACCGCGACGTCGCGACCACGCTGACGATTCTGCCGACGATCAATCCCGATGGGTACGTCAGCATGCAAGTATTGCAAGAGGTCAGCTCAGTTACATCGGAGGTGCAGTTCGGCGCGCCGGTGATCAGCACGCGCGAAGTGAGCACGCACCTCTTTGTGAAGGATGCGCAAACCGCAGTGCTCGGTGGATTAGTCGGTCGCGAAGTGAGTCATTCCAAACGCGGCATTCCGCTGCTGAGTTCGATTCCTTATTTGGGCGCGCTTTTTGGTACGCAGATCGATCATGTCACAACGACAGAACTCTATTTGTTCATTACGCCCCACGTCATTGCGACCGACGAAGACACCGACAAGTATCGCGATAGCCTAAAGCGACTCGGCACCGACTCCACCGGAATGTCGAAGACCGAGCGGCCGATCATCATCAAGCCCCCCGCCCGGTGACTCACGCTGGTGAGTTGGACGCAATTGGCGCGCTGGCAATTACGGCGGGCGACTTGGAGATGCTCCGGCCGCTCTCGGCTCGTCTGTCGCCGGCGTATCTGGAGTATCACCGCATCGTACCCGTGCGCGTCCATCGCGGAACGCTCGTCGCCGCCATCTGGGGCGAGGCAAGTGCAATCGATCCGCAAGCGTTGGATGACCTGCGGATTCTGCTCGACGTGAATGACATTTCGCTCGTGCAACTTTCTGAGGCGCCACTCCGGCAGGCGATTCGTCGGGCGTATGCGAGTGATACGGTGACGGCCGAAGGGGTGATCGCGGGAATGGGAGCAGGGCCAGCGAGTCGCAATTCGGTTTCTGGCGAGATGGCGCTCGACGACTTGGTGAACCTGGCGAACGAAGCGCCGGTGGTGCGACTAGTGAACCTGCTGTTGTTGGAGGCACTGGAGCGCCGCGCCTCGGACGTGCATCTCGAGCGCTATGCCGACACATTCCGCACCCGCTATCGCATTGATGGAGTGCTTCACGATGCGCCGGCGGCGCCGCTACATTTGGCGGCCGCGCTCGTGAGTCGTCTTAAGATTATGGCTGATTTGGACATCGCCGAACGCCGCATTCCGCAGGATGGACGCATTCGCCTCCGGCTTCAGGACAGGATGGTCGACGTGCGGGTGTCCATTGTGCCGACGCTCAGCGGCGAGAGCGTGGTGTTGCGCTTGCTCGACAAAGAGCAGGGACGCGTTTCGCTCACCGAACTTGGCATGCCGGCCGACATCCTAACGGCGTTTCGCAGTGCGATCAGTCGTCCGAATGGCATGGTGCTTGCCACCGGACCAACAGGTTCCGGAAAAACCACGACGCTGTACGCGGCGGTTGATCTTATTCGGACGGGCCGTGAGAAGATTCTTACGGTTGAAGATCCGGTGGAATACGAGTTGCAAGGTGTGCCACAGGTGCCGGTGAACGAGAAGGTGGGCGTGACGTTCGCATCGGCATTGAGAGCGCTACTCCGTCAGGACCCGGACGTCGTGATGGTCGGAGAAATTCGAGACGCCGAGACCGCCGAGATTGCCGTGCAGGCCGCGCTCACTGGGCACCTGGTGCTGTCGACGCTTCACACCAATGACGCCGCCGGCGCGCTCACTCGCTTGCTCGACTTAGGGGTGCCGCCATTTTTGCTCTCGAGTACTGTGGCGGCGGTGTTAGCGCAGCGGCTGGTCCGTCGCATTTGTCTAGAATGCAACGGAGGGGGTTGCGACGTGTGCGCGCAGACGGGTTATCGCGGTCGGGTTGGGATTTATGAGTTGCTGGTTATGAGTAACACAATTCGTGAGGCGATCGGCAAAGGGGCAAACGGCGGTGATATTGGCGCGATTGCCCGCCGAGAAGGCATGCGCTCACTCCGCGAGCAAGGGGAAGAGCTGGTGCGTGCCGGCGTCACGAGCGCTGAGGAGGTTTTGCGGGTGACGCGGGAATGAGGGGAACGGGGGCTGTTACAATTCGGCAAAAGGTCGCATTTTGTGACAGTGGTCACATGAAGTGTGACAACGGTGTAGATGCGCCGCGGAACTCCAAGCGTAGATTACGGTTTAATAGCGAGTTGGCGAATACGTGAGGGGTTAACAAGGCTTTCCGACCGGCGTCAGATGGCACAGGTACTTTGGAGGATTCCGTGAGCAAGTGGATTGCCGACCCCTGCACGACCAACCTTGACGATGTCGAGACACCGACAGCCGTCGCCGATGCTCCGCCGCTGACGGGAAATCGGCGCTCGTTGTTCAAGTTCGGCGCGGCCGCGGTCGCCGGATTGCTCATGCCCTCGGTGGTGCAAGCTCAGGGCAAAGCGCGAACGAGAGGCCCGACGACTTCTACGGGTCACGAACCACAGTCACCGAATTCGATGCCACGCCCCACGGGCTTGGATTCATCGGTTGCGTGGCTGAGCCCGGAAGCGCGCTTAGTCCGGCGCATCACAATGGGCTTAACCGACGCCGAAGTGACCCGCGCGAAAATCATGGGCTATTCCGCCTATCTCGAATACCAACTGGCTGACGCCGCGATCGACGACAGCGCCGTGGACCAGTTCGTCGCGACGACTTATCCGTTCACAACGCAAGACGTATCGACGCTTTACAAAGCCGATACTACGCAAGTACAAAACCAAATCATATACGCGACAATCTACCGTTCCATCTACTCGGCCCGGCAACTGAAAGAGCGGGCCGTGGAGTTCTGGTCCGATCATTTTAATATCGCGACGGCCAAAGTTGGATATCTCAAGCTTCCTGACGATCGCGACGTGATCCGGGCGAACGCGCTGACGACGTTTCCGCAGTTGCTGCGGGCCAGTGCTCACAGCCCGGCGATGCTCGCATATCTCGATCAGACGGCGAGTCTGAAAGCGTCGCCGAACCAGAACTATGCGCGCGAGATCATGGAGCTGCATACGCTTGGCGTAAATGGCGGCTACACCCAGACGGATGTCGCCGAGTTGTCGAGAGTGCTGACGGGCTGGACGATTGCTGGCCGCGGCACGTTTACCTTCGCCGCCAACCTCCACGATTACGGCGCAAAAACGGTACTCGGCGTAACGATTCCCGCTACGGCGACGAGCACTGGCGTGGCAGCGCAGCAAGAAGGCGAGGATATGCTCACGTTGCTCATCAATCATCCGAGCACCGCGACGTTTGTCAGCACGAGAATGTTGATTTATTTCCTGCGTTATGATCCTACGCCGGCACAGATCGCAACGGTCGCCGCGGTCTATACGAGTACCGGCGGAGACGTTAAGTCCATGTTGCGCGCGGTGCTGTCGCAGGCGAATCTGATGGCGGCGCCGGCCAAGATGAAGCGGCCGTTTCATCTCGTCGCTAGCGGAGTGCGTTCGCTCAATCCAACCGTGACGGCAGTCGGTGTCGCCAATCTCGCTGGTCAGATCGCCGTCGCAGGGCATCAACCGTTCAACTGGCAGACACCTGACGGTTATCCTGATATGATCAGCTACTGGGCGGGGAATATGCTGCCCCGGTGGAACTATGGATCATTCCTCGCCAACGCAAACACCGCGACGTCGGTGCAGTTCAACGTGGCGCCGTTCATGACGACGCCCACGGCCGCGTTCATTGTAAGCCAGATCGATAAATTCCTGTTCGGCGGCGAAGCGCCACAGCGGTTGCGGGACGAACTGACGGCGTACGTTTCCGTAGCGCCCACGCTGACGGCGCGCGTGCGCGAGACGATTGCACTCGCGATGGCGAGTTCCACGTATCAGTACTACTAGACGGGAGCGAGCCATGACTGTGAACGATCATATCGATTGCGGTTGTTCGGAATACAACGAGCTGTCGCGCCGCGGTTTCGTGCAGCGATCCGCAGGTGCGGCGATTGCGGCGGTCATGATGCCGGAATGGTTGCCGCGGGTGGTTCTCGCTGATAGCGCCGTCAGCAGTCGGGACGTGATCGTGAACATTTTCTTGCGAGGCGGGGCCGACGGTTTATCGCTTGTCGCGCCATTCGCCGATGTGAATTACTACTCGTCGCGCGCTACGCTTGCGATACCGCGGCCGGATAGCGGAAGTGCTGATGCCGGCACGGCTTTGGATAATACGTTTATGTTTGGTAAGGGAATGGCAGCGTTGGTACCGGCATTCCTGTCGAAGCAGCTTCTCGTGGTCCACGGAGCGGGGCTTTCGTATGTGTCGCGCTCGCACTTTGATGCCCAGCGATTCATCGAAGTCGGGAAAGCGAACGACAAGAATATTGCCACCGGCTGGATTGGCCGTCATCTGGCAACGAGTCTCGCGGTAAAGTCGACGGCGAGTTTGCGCGGCGTCGCGGTGTCGAACGGCCTTCCACAGTCGTTTGTCGGGGCGCCGCTCTCATTGCCGATCCCCGATCCCACGAACTTTGCTATCTCCGGAAGCGGGGCTACTTCGCAGGCACGTCAGGACTGGCTGTCGGCGGATTACTACCAGGATCAGGATCCAGTTCGGTCATCGGCACTCGATGTGACGTCGACGCTGAATTTGCTGAAGTCGATCAATCTTGGAGGGTATGCGCCGTCGAATGGCGCCGTATATCCCAACAGCGGATTTGGCCGGAGCATGAAGTCGACGGCGGCACTCATCAAGGCGAACATCGGTGTCGAAGCGATCGAGATTGATATTGGTGGGTGGGACACGCACACGGTTGAGAATCCGATCAATGGGCAGATGTACAACACGATGCGCGATCTCTCAAATTCGATCGCGGCGTTCTGGGCCGACGTGTTACAGGGCAATGGCACCTACAACGTGACCGTAGTGGCGATGAGCGAGTTCGGCCGCAACGTTCGCGAGAACGGCAACCAGGGAACGGACCACGGCCGCGGCGGTGCGATGTTTGTTCTGGGTCAGTCGATCGACGGCGGCCGCGTATTAACCAAGAACTGGGTTCCGCTGGCGCGGGCGAATCTCGCCGACGGCCAGGACGTACCGGTGAATATTGACCATCGCGACATTCTGGCTGAGATCGTGCAGAATCGCCTCGGCAATGCAAACGTTAGCGCGATTTTCCCGGGGTATACGCCGGTGTTTCAGGGGATTACGAAATAGCGTCTTGTCAAAGTTCCCAGTGACAATGGACTGCATTAAGATCGCGCGAGCCGTGATGGTTGGACTGCTCGTGTCGCACTCGGCGAGCGCTTCGGCGCAGGGGAGCATTGCTGGCACCGTTTACGACTCGCTGAAGTTGCGCGCGCCGTTGGCAGACGCGACGGTTGTTCTGGTGGAACTTTCGCGCTATTCCACGACAGATGCGAAAGGCCACTTTCTGATTGACAGCGTCCCCGACGGCCACTACACACTGAGCTTTATGCATCCCGTGCTCGATGCGCTTGGCCTTCAGGCGCCGGATGCACACGCGACAGTGGCCGGGGGGCGCAGCGCGCAAGTATTACTCGCGACGCCCGCACCAGCGTCGATGTATGCCCGCCTCTGTCCCGGTACGCGCGAACCGGAGACCGGATTCATCATTGGCCAGGTTCGCGACGTGGATGATGCATCGGCAGTTGCCAATGCGAATGTCACCACCGAATGGACAGAGACCGTGCTGAAAGCGGGCAAGATGGTGTCGTTTCCCGGTCACGCCGCTGCTCACACTACGTCCAGAGGATTGTATTTACTCTGCGGCATGCCGATCGAAACCCGTCTTGAAATTCGAGCGGAACTGCGCGGATTGATTGCAGGTCCCACCATCACAACACTGGACGATCACCTGATTGGCCGCATTGATTTTGCGTTGAGTCGCCGGGACAGTGCGGCTCGCGAGGTGACGCCGACAGATTCGATCAGGGTCGCAACCGGAACAACGGGCACGGCGTCGCTGAGAGGCGTTGTGCAGAATTCCGACAACGGTGGCCGGGTGGTGCGCGATGCAACGATCAACGTGATCGGCACCAACCGATCAGCCCGCAGCGATAGCGCCGGCGCATTTCGCATTGACGGCATTCCCGCTGGCACCCGCACCATCGAGGCAAAATCGCTGGGCCTGTTGCCGACATCGTTTACGGTGGACTTCGCGACGAACTCGGTGCGCGATACCACGGTGTGGCTCAGCAAAAAGGCGCAATATTTAGCGCCGGTTGCGGTCAAGGGAAAGGAGAATTCCACATCCCTGATGATCAGCGGCGGATTCGAGGAGCGCCGTGCACGTGGCCTGGGCACCTTTATCACGGAAGCAGATCTGACCAGGCATCCTTCGTCCAGCCTGATCAACGTATTCTCAGGGCACCCGATCATCCATATCGAATGGGGTTACCGTCCTCCGAACCGGGGTGGATCGAAGTCATTACTGCCTCCCGTCCCGGTTCCCATGATGCGTGGCACGAGCGCCACCTTTTGCCGGCCGAATCTTTTCCTCGATAACATGTCTATGGGGCGGGGGTTCGAGGATATGAATAACCTGGTGGCACCAGAGTCGGTCAAAGGGATTGAGATTTACGACACGAACGGCACGATCCCCATGCAGTATGACCTGACCGCGTCAACGGGGTGTGGCTCAATCGTGATCTGGACGAGGTAGTCTGGATCCACATCACCGTTCGAGGTGCGAAAGCAATGCCCGGGACGCGACACTAGTGGACGAATATGACCGCGCTCATTCCCGCGTGTAGCGTGCACGTGTAATTGAACGTTCCCTTGGCGAGGAACGTTCGCGAAATGGTGGTGCTCGATGAAACATTAATATCGGCTGGGGCACCAGTGGCCGCACTGAAAATCACGTTGTGCGCCAGGGCAGGAAAGTTGAATCGCACGACACCACCTTGCGCGATGTCCGCCTGAAGTGGCGAGAACGAAAGGCCGGGCATATCAATGTCCTGCGTGAGGGGAAAAGTAGCTGTCCCCACAAAGACATTAATCGTACCAGCAATTGCACCGGACCTCGCCGAGATCGCGGCGGTGCCAGCGGCTACTCCGAGTACCAGACCGTTAGCATTGACCGTGGCGGCAGCGGTGTTGCTGGAACTCCACGTCACAGCGGCATTGAAGAGCGCACCGCTCGCGTCCTTGGGGACGGCACTGAGTTGAACGCCATTGCCCGGTGTGATGGAAGTGGATCCGGAGGCACTCACGGAAATGGATGTCAGCACTGGTAGCGTCTGCCCAGGTCCGGTGGCATCCTTGCCGCCGCCACTGCAGGCGGCGAGGAACAGCATTGTGCTGACCAACAGCGGCTGAATAGTTGATCTAATATTGATTTGCATGTGATCTATTTTGGATGCGGGGAAGGTTTGCGGCAAGGGTCGGCGGCCAGCGGTCTTGCAATAGTTGGTAGCATAATTGCAATACCCCGTTGCATAGCGGTTCGTTGCAGAACGACGTACTGTTGTCGGGTTCGTCCGTATTTCAAATCCCGTAACACACCGGCCCAACTGATAATGATGCGAAGTATTTATTTCGCCCTGGTTCTTTGTGTTGGCATTGTGGCCAACGCAGCGGCGCAGAGTGCGCCGACAGTCGTGATTCTTGTGCGGCATGCCGAGAAGGCAGCGGCGCCCGCCAACGATCCTCCACTCACCGACGCTGGAGTGGCCCGGGCGAACTCGCTTGTCGCACTGCTCGCCGACGCAAACGTGGCCGCGGTGATTGCCACGCCCACCGTTCGCACTCGTGAAACGGCGAAGCCCACGGCCGAAGCTCACGGACTCACCATCGAGACGGTTGGCTTCGCTCCCGCCGCTCTCCATGCGAAAGCCGTTGCAGATGCGGTGATGAAACACGCGGGCCAGACGGTGCTTGTTGTTGGGCACAGCAACACCGTCGCGTCGATTGTCGCCGCACTGGGTGGTCCAAAAATGGCTGATCTGTGTGATTCCCAGTACTCCATGCTGATCGTAATGGTGCTGGATGGCCGCAACGTCCGGGTCATTCGGAGCAGCTACGGCATAGCGACCCCGGATACCCCGGAGGCCTGCCCGGCTACGGGTGGTTCCGCCCGCCCCGCAGCGGGCGGTAAGTAACTGCGACCCAAAGAGTTCAACAGAAGGACACTCTGACCGGATGCCGTCATTGTTTTTGACGGTGCGGCTGTGCTTTACGCCTAGCGGGGCGGACGGTAGTTTCCCCCTAAGACAGCGCCCTTTAACGGTTGTCAGCAGCCCCTCGAATCCGGCGAATATTCCTGATGATGCATACTGTGCCGACCACGCTGCTCGCGATTGACGATTTTCGTCGCGCGGCCGCTGGATTGCATGGTGTTGCAGTTCGAACGCCGTTGTTGCCATCCGAAGCACTGCGCGACCGGTTCGGTGTGCCGGTTTGGTTCAAGCCGGAAATGCTTCAGCGTGGCGGCGCTTTTAAATTTCGCGGAGCGTACTGGTTCGTATCCCAACTTTCCAAGGCGGAGCGCTCGCGCGGTTTGGTAGCGCCGTCGTCAGGAAATCACGGACAGGCGGTCGCGCTCGCCGCAAAGTTATTTGGCGTGCGCGCCACGATCGTGATGCCAACAACGTCTCCGAAAGCCAAGCGCGATGGCGCGGTGCGATTTGGGGCTCGTGTCATTATCGAAGGGACGACGACCGCCGAGCGAATGGCGAAGGCGATGGAGATCGCCGAGCACGAGGGAGCGACGCTGGTGCCGCCATACGACGATCCGACAATTATGGCCGGGCAGGGCACAATCGGTCTGGAAATCGTCGAGGACTTACCGAGCGTTTCGATGGTGCTAGTGCCAGTCGGCGGTGGTGGATTGTCGAGTGGCGTGGCTGCGGCGGTGAAGCAACTGATGCCGCACGTTACCGTGATTGGCGTGGAGCCCGCGGGCTCACCGAAGCTGACACGCGCCCGGGCGGCGGGTGAACCGGTCACTATCCCGGCGAACCCATCCGGCCTTACCGACGGATTGCTCGCTGTGCGGGTGGGGACACTTCCCTTCGAACATCATCAACTCTTTCTCGATGATGTCGTCACCGTGCCAGACAGCGCGCTGCGTTCGGCTATGCGTTTTCT
>JANYBD010000287.1 GCA_025360995.1 Gemmatimonadota bacterium | reverse complement strand
CCAGGGAATTCCGTGCAGGGCACCACGATATTTCCCGCGTGAAATTTCCTCATCGGCAGCAGCGGCTTGCGTCAGGGCACGGGCGCGCGTAACGGTGATGGTGTTGAGCAGTGTTGGGTTGAGCCGTTCGAGGCGCGCGATATACATCTTGGTGAGCGCCGAGCTGGTAATTTTTCGGGTCTTGATAAGTTCGCTGAGCACCGTCACGGGCTGATACGCAAGATCTTCAAGATTCCCTGGTACCGCAGGTGCCGTGACGCGTGCGCGCACCGGTGGTTTGGACGGACCAGTTGGCAACACGGCATTCGCCGGCAAAGGATTGAATACCATCGCCGGGGAAACGGCGTTCTCCAGCGGTACCGCGCGTAACTGGGTGATGAGTGCTGGTTGGCCTTTGATTCCAGCGAGCATCTGCTTGCGCTCGTCATCGGTGAATGCCATCCCGGCGATTTCGGCGGCAGCAATGATTGAGGCATCGGTGACCTCGGCGCCCGCTTTGATGTGTGCCCATAGCACACCGGGGAAGAGCGTGCCGCCGAGTCCGAGTCCGGCGAAATGTCCGAGAAAGAAACGGCGATCAGTGAGCGGCAGTTGGGAGTCCACGGAATGCTCCTGCTGGAGGAAAACGGTGTATTGCCCTTTTTTGATGTGCGGCGAAGCTACGTGTGGCGCAGAAAAGTCGCTAGTTTTGCGGTATGCCTCTCACTGACTTTGAATCTTTGCCCGACGATGCGCGCCTCTGGGTATTTGGCGCTTCTGCTCCCATCGACGAAGTGGACTCACCGAAGTTGCTTACCGCCGTCGATCTGTTTCTTGGGCAATGGAAAGCGCATGGCCATCCACTCACGAGTGCTCGAGCGTGGCACGACGAACGTTTTCTCGTGATTGCGGTGGATCAACGTACGGAAGGTGCGTCGGGCTGTTCGATTGATGGACTGTTCCGCTTGTTACAGGGTCAAGAAAAAGCCATAGGCGCTTCAATGGTGGGTGGCGGCCAGGTTTTTTTTCGTGACAAGGTTGGACTGGTACATTCGATTTCGCGCACGGAATTCGCGTCACTTGCCAAGGTCGGTGAGGTAGGCGCGGACACGATGGTGTTCGATACAAGCGTGGCGTCTCTCGGGGCGTTTCGGGCAGGATTTGAGAAACCGGTGCGCAACAGTTGGCAGGCACAGTTGCTTACAGTAGCCCGCTAGCGTTCGAGTTCCTTTAGCAGCAGTATGCGCGCGTCGGCAATGAGGCTGCGGGTGCGTTCCCGGAGCGAAGGAAGGTCGTCGATGGTGAGCCCGGAGGTTTCGATTGGTTCGAGTACGCGCACTCTGGCCCGCGCGCGCTGAAAGCGAAAACTTCCTTTGGCCATGGCTTGTCGGGTTCCGGCGACTACCAACGGAAGAATGGGCGCCCCCATTTCAATCGCGAGACGGAACGCGCCGTCTTTGAACGGAAGCAGGTTGCCGTCGCGTGATCGGGTGCCCTCGGGAAAAATCATGATGCTCACGCGCTTCGTGAGTCGATCGCGCGCGGCAGCGAGCGCCTGCACGGCGCTACCGCGCTCACCACGCACTAGCCGGATATCGCCGGCCATCCGCATCATCCATCCGAAGCACGGAATACGAAACATCGTGTCCTTCGACATCCATTTCATCTCCCATGGCAACATGGAGATGAGAAAAATATCGGCCCACGATTCGTGATTGCTTACCGCGACGTATGGGCGGCGCGGATCGTGCACCTCGCGACCTGACGTCTCGAACTGCCAAAGCGGATTGAGTTTTACGGTGAAGACAGCCACGAGCCGAAAGGCGCGGCCGGCCCAGTACCGCCCCGGATCAAACGGAGCGGTACAGGCCCATACAGCCGCGACAATCGGCGTGCCGACAATGACAGATACAACGGTCATCGTCCAAATCCATGCATTAATCAACAGCATCACGGAGCCGGCGGTGCCACCGGCGGTTCGACCGGATCGATAAATCCGCTCATCTTGTGCGAACCGTCGCAGAATGGCTTGCGTTGAGACTGGCCGCAGCGACACAGCGCCACATTGGGTTTATCGTTGATTCGCGGAATGATGTTTCCGGTGTGATCCAGGATCACTACATCACCCGTCACGAGCAATGATCCGTTCTTTCGGACTGTGATCGTAACCTTTTCGGCTTGCAGGGTCATGCGCGGACGAAATCAGGTTGCCATTCGCGGATAGCTTTTTTGACGGCCTCGCTATTCGCGAGTTCGCCGGAGAGACAACGCTCGACGAGCCCCGGCATTTCGGCATTGCTGGCAAAGCGGAGCCCGATGAGTTGCGAAAGCGTGAGCTCGGAGAGGCGAGCGGCGAGTACCGGTGGCAGGGTCTCGCGCAAATGCGTCCGCATCTCGAGGCGGATCACGCGGTTCTGTACCGTCAGCGTTTGGGTGCGGGCGCGGAATACGGCAAGGAAAATGCCGATCGCGTACACCACCATCCACCAGTTGTACCAGCCCGTATGCCTCCATGCGTGAACGGCGGCGGCAACAATGCCGAAAGTCACGATCATAAATCCCGGACCATGCCACCAAAAATCATAGCGGCGATGCGAGGCGTAGTTCTGTGAGCGTTGTTCGGCCATCGGAACCTCCTAGGGGGTTTCGTACGGTGGTGAAGCAGGAAAGAAACAGTACCTACGCGTCGGGCGCGAGTGTTAGCTGTGCCGCGCTCGCGTGACGCTTGAGCCGGCTGATGAATGCGTTGAGGCCTGTCTCACGGGCACTGAGGCCCATTCCACCCATGACTAGTCGAACGAAGTCCGGCGGAATCGACAGGGTCGTCGAGGGCGGTTGATCGTTCACCGCGGAAAAGGTGATGGCCAAGAAGGCAGCAACGGTCGGTGACTGGCGGATATTGACGTCAGCGTAAAAATGCAGATTGCCGTCTCTAAACTCGGGAAACAGGTCCACCCGGGTCTGGCACTCCGGCACCGTAAAGTTGGCACGATCGAGCACGGCCAAGTGCTCGGGTAGCGGTTCCAAGCGTCTGGCATATGAGAGGAGCAACTGCATCTTCTCCTCGCGTCCAATTGATTGGAAGCGATCGAGGATTTTCGTGATAGTTTGGGGTACCGCGGACATGCGGGAATAATATCACGGTGAGACGGTTGGGAAGGTTTGGACGCAGAGTCTTAAAAAAGGTTAGTTAGAAAGTCGGTTGCGGTTTCCATAGCCACCGCGTTCGTTTCAGGCTGGCATGCTGCGCCCCGGAGGCACCCAATTGCTCGCGTTCTTTTCAACTGACGCCCTACCCCCTGAGGCCAAAACAACGCCAGCGGAGACGATTCTCGTTGTTGATGATGAGGAATCGTTTCGAAGCGGGGTTGTTCGCCAGCTTCGGGCGGCCGGCTTTGATGCGATCGAAGCGCGCGACGGCGCGGAAGCGTTTCGCATTTATGGTGAGCGTAGCAAGGAGATTTCTGCCGTGCTCCTTGATCTCGTTATGCCGAACACGAGTGGGAGCGAGACACTGGCGATGCTCCGCTACTATGCTCCAGCGCTTCCGATTGTTGTCATGTCGGGATACTCCGCGCCCATTGCCTTGTCACTGAAAGACTCGGAGCGCGGTGTTGGATTCCTCGGAAAGCCCTTTACGGCTGCGCAGCTGATTGTGGAATTGCGTAGGGTGATCGGGGAGCACCTGCCGCACGGACGGCACGCGACGCCGCCCCGGCCCCCGTGCTAATGTGGACGGGTGGTTGCCGCAATATGGTGGAATCGGAGATCGCATGATGCGCGGGTTGCTCGACCGGATCGAACCATCGTTGGGGCCCGAAGAGGAAAACTACCGCCGGGCGTTTCTTGAAACCGACAAGACGCTGGCGAGGGCGAGTGTCCTCATTACGCTCGCTCTTATTTTTTTGGTTTTCACGCTCGAGCTGAATTACTTTGGCCGTCAGCAATTTGTACCGATCCTGCTGGTGCGTCTGGCTTTCTTCGCCTTCTCTCTGGTGGTTCTCGTCGGCAAGAGGGATGTAGCGAGTCCGCAGGCGCTCGATCAGGCCACGTTGGTCTGGACAGCTGGATTCGCCGCGCAGTTTGTCACGCTCACCGCGCTCAGGCCGCCGTCATCAATCGACGGCGTTGCCATCGTCGTAATGGTGCTCGGTCTGTATACGTTGCCACCGACTCCACTCCTGAAGCGCATCGCGCCAGCGTTGCTACTCACGTTTGGATTTTTGTTTGTACTGTGGCGCGTCAGGCACATTCCGTTCGGGGGGCTCTGGCCAACCACGGTGGTACTCGTGGCGATGAACGCGTTGGGTGTTTTGGTTTCGTCGCGGCTACAAACGCAGCGGCGTCGGCAATTTCAGTCGCAGGAAAGTTTGCGCTCCTCGCTGCTGGAGCGAGACGTGCTCATTGACCGCCTACGGCAATCCAATAAAATGGAATCGGTTGGCCGCATCGCCGGCGGGGTCGCGCATGACTTTAACAATCTCCTTGGTACCATGCTCGCGTCGGTCGAGTTTCTCCTCAGCGAACTTCCCAGCGAAAGCGAACATCGGGCCGATGCCGAGACGATCCGCGTGGCCGTGCACCGTGGCGCCGAGCTGACCCAGCAACTGCTTGCCGTTAGCCGACAGCAAGTGCTTGAACTGAAGGTGGTGAATCTCAACGAATTGGTCGCCGACACGCAGCGCATGCTGATGCGCACCATTGGCGAGGATGTTGAAATTCGCGTCTCACTTGGGGAATATCTCTCGGCCATTCGCGTGGATCCGGGACAGGTTCAACAGATTCTGATGAACCTGTCCGTGAACGCGCGCGATGCCATGCCAGCGGGCGGTACGCTGGCGATCCAAACAAAAAATGTCGTGCTTACCGACCTAACGCCGATGTCGCATTCGGCGGCCGCGCCCGGGCCGTACGTCGTATTGATGGTGTCGGACAATGGTATCGGCATGGACGCGACCACATTGGCGCAGATATTCGAGCCGTTTTTTACGACGAAGGCCGTTGGTCAAGGTGCAGGACTTGGCCTGTCGACTGTCTTCGGTATCGTCGAGCAGAGTGGAGGGCACATTCGTGTCGAGAGCACACGAGAAATCGGCACGATATTCGAAATTTTTCTGCCGGCGGTATCGGATCGCCCACAAATTATTGACAAGCCGCGCGAAGGCCTACTGCCGCGTGGCAGCGAGACCATCCTGATTGCGGAAGACGATGGAGAATTGCGGAAGTTGACCGCGCGCGTGCTGGCGTCGTTGGGTTATCGGGTTCTCCAGGCATCGGATGGGATTGAGGCGCTTCGTATTGCGCAACAGCACGAAGGCGCCATCGACCTTCTTGCGACGGACATCGTGATGCCATCTATGGGCGGCCACGATCTCGCGCAGGCGCTATCCGCAATACATTCCGGAATCACTGTACTGTTCATGTCCGGGTATACCGGCAACGAAGTTGGTCGCGGGGAACTCGGAGCCGGAAACGCGTTTCTGCAGAAG
>JANYBD010000163.1 GCA_025360995.1 Gemmatimonadota bacterium | reverse complement strand
GAGCTAATCCCGCTGTGTCATCCGTTGGCGCTGACGGACGTGCAAGTCGAGCTGACACTCGACGCGAAACTTCCGGGCGTCCGCGCCGCGGCGATTGTGAGAACGGTGGGCCAAACGGGCGTCGAGATGGAAGCACTGACTGCGGTGAGCATCGCATTGCTCACGATCTACGATATGGCGAAAGCGGTCGATAAATCGATGACCATCTCCGGGATTCGCCTGCTGGAAAAGCGGGGCGGAAAGAGCGGCGTATTTAAGGCCGGCCGAGACCGCTGAGTCCTACCTCAGATTTTCTGGGATCGAAAAAAAACGGCTGGGCCACGGATTTTCGCGGATCTGAAGGACGATTTACTATGAAAAAATCCGTGTCAATCCCTTGTTCAATCCGTGTAAATCCGTGGCCCAGCCGTTTTTAGAAACTGCAGTAGCGCCAAATGCTTAAGCTGAAACGCCTATTTCCTGACAGCGCCTTTTTTGCCAGTTGCCTTCTTCACGCTATGTTTTTTCGTCACGTGTTTTTTCCTTGCCTTCGCCCGCCGCGGATATTTTTCGATCGACGGATTCGGTACCTCGATCGCCGCCGAGACCGTCGCCTTCGTAGGCACAAAAATTCGTTGTCCCGCGACAAGATTTCCGTTCTTCAAGCGTGAGACCTTTGGGTTATACCACGCCAACTGTTTCGCCGATATGCCGTGCTTGCGTGCGATCGACGACATAGACTCTCCCTTCTTCGATTCAACGCGCACACCACCGGCGCGCTCGTCCGGCTCCAGTGCCGAAAATTTCTCGGCGAACTTGGCGGATGTTCCCGCCGTCACCCGCACCCACGTCGAATCGCCGGGCGGTGTCATGCCACGCAGCAGATGCGTATTGAACTCCTTCATTGCGGCGAGGGCGTTACCCGTCGCGTTGCCGACCGCCGCCAAGGGCGTCGCGGGTGGCACCCGCACCGAGTCGTATACGAATGGCGCGACCGTGTCTACGTGCACGTTGTAGCGCGCTGGTTCTTTCCCTACCAGTGCGGCGGCGATGAGCTTGGGGACGTAGTCGCGCGTCTCTTTCCGCAAATATTTGGTATCGGCGAGCGTGAAATACCGGTCGTCACCCACGACACCATTCAAGTCGCCGGCATAGCGCGCCAGCCCGCGCGAGACGCGCCCGTCGCCACCATCGTACGCTGCCGCGGCGAGATACACCGACCCGCCGAACTGGTTGCGGAGCGCTTTGAGATACCGCACTGCGCCCTCAGTGGAGCGCACGGGATCTCGCCGATCGTCGACCCACCAATCCACACGCAACCCAACCCCTCGCGCCGTGCCTGCCATAAATTGCCACATGCCCACGGCCGCGGCCTTCGAGTAGGCGTGCGGGTTGTACCAACTCTCTATTAGCGCCAGATACGTCATGTCTTCCGGTAGCCCGCCATCGCGCAGGCGCTGACTGATCAGTGCTCCGTATCGCGTCTGTCGTTGCAGACTTCTCTCAAACGCGCCGCGCGCACGCCCCGAAAAAATTTGTACGAAATACGCGACACGCGATCGCGTCTCATACGATTTCACATCGATATCCCACACCGCGCCACCGGCAGCAACGGCCGCCATGGTGTCGGTTGCAGAAGGTTTGGCGGCGCCAAACACTTGCGACGCTTCTTTGGCAATGTCTGTCGGCGATGGCAACAGTGGGACACTGTCGCGCCGCACGACACGCGCCGCGGAGTCGCGAGTCATCGCCCGCGCCAGCGCCGTCGAGTCTGTCGGCGCGACGATGGTGGCCGCGGCCGAGGGAGTGGCTCGCGCTGTTGTTGCGCCGGCGGCTGCGGCAGTTGGTACGGCACTAGGTGCCGCTGGCCCAACCTGTGCACTCGCCATTGGCACCGGCTTCCCCTCGTGGCCCGGCCGCATTGGCGTACACGCCGCGACTAGCGCCACCACAACGGCGGCGCCCCCGCTCCGCACTATTCTCGCCCTACCGATCCGAAATCGCAATTTGCTCTCCTCCCCTATATTCAAGCCATGCGCACTCTCCTGCCAGCCCTTGCCTTGGCCTGTCTCTCTGCCTGTGCGAAACCACCGGCGAATGTTTCACCGAGCCCCAACGACACCTCGACCCGGTCGCTGTCCGTGCTCCGCAACCAACTCGCCGCGCGCATTGCTGCGGACTCTGGTGCCGACGTTGCGGTGTGGTATCAAGATCTCGCCGGGCCCGACACGCTCGGCATTGCCGCCCGGACGTCATTCCACGCTGCCAGCACTATGAAAGTGCCGGTGATGATTGAGCTGTTCCGTCGTGTTGACGCACGCACACTTACTCTCGAGCGCACGATCAAACTCGAAAACTCATTCGCTTCGATCGTCGACGGTTCACCGTTCACATTGACACCGGCCGATGACTCCGACGCTCAGTTGTACACGCGCGTCGGTCAAGACGTGCCATTGAGCCTATTGAACGACCGGATGATCACCCGTTCCAGCAACCTCGCCACGAACGCCCTCATTCAGTTACTGGACGCGAAAAAAATCAACGCCACCGCGCGCGCACTCGGCGCCGACCAAATGCGCGTGTTACGCGGCGTCGAAGACACCAAGGCGTTCAATCGCGGCATGAATAACACAACGACCGCGCGCGATCTTGGATCATTGATGGCAGCGATCGAGCGTGGCAGCGCCGCTTCACCGCGCAGTACCCAACTGATGAAGGAGGTCCTGCTTCGCCAGGAATTCAACACCGAAATCCCGGCCGGTTTGCCCGCAGGTACACCCGTGGCGCACAAGACCGGTTCGATCACCGCGACGTTGCATGACGCTGCAATCGTCTACCCGAAGTCGCGTCCGCCGTATGTTTTGGTGATTCTCACCCGCAACATCGCGCGTGAGCAAGTCGCTCAGGTATTGATGGCAGATTTGAGCCGCATGGTCTACACGTTCGCCGTGCGTAACGGCCGCCCGGCGGCCAAGGCCTCACAGTAGTCCAGCACGAGACGGTCGAAAATCGAATCCCAAGTGCGGGTCATCGCAACCGCGAGCGCTGCCTTCGCAATTCGCTGCCGTAACGCATGATCATTGAGCAGTCGCTCAACGCACGCCGCCAGCGCCGCCGGATCGTGGGCCGGAAACTGTAGTGCCGTCTCAGGGGTCGCCAGTTCAGTCGTCGCGCCCCAATCGGGAGCGACAAGCGCGAGACCACTGGCCATCGCCTCCAACACGACATTGCCGAATGTCTCCGTGATGGACGGAAACACAAAAACGTCAGCAGATGCATAAAACTCGGAGAGCGCCCGCCCCGAGAGTTTTCCCATGAAGATCGTTCCGGCCGGCGCCGTAGCGCGACAGCGCACTTCCGCCGGCCCGTCGCCGGCTAGCGCAAACACGATCTTTCCAGGGTGCTTCTCCATCGCGACGCGCATACCATCAAGCGCCACGTCAATCCCTTTCTCCGGAGCCAATCGGCCGACATACGCCACGAGCAACGTATCGTCTGTTGCGCCCAGCTGTGCGCGCAACGACGGCGACCGGAATGACGGGCTGAATGTCTTCTGATCCACACCGCGCGACCACACTCGAGTATCACGGAATCCGTGTTGCTCCAGTTCTGCTCGCACAATTTCAGACGGTGCAAACGTGCGTAATCCGGCATTGTGAAACCATCGCAGGAATGGCCAACCAACGGCGTCGAGAAAACTCAGCCTGTAATGCCGCAGATACGCTGTGAAGTGGGTGTGATAACTCGTGACGAATGGCACCCGCGTTTCGCGCGCGGCAATGAGCCCGCCCAATCCAACGCCGAACTCCGTCGCCGAATGAATGAGCGTCGGCTTCCATCGCTCCACTACGTCGAGCGCGCGATTGCGGTGTGGTGCTGCCATCTGCAGCTGTGGGTAGGCCCAAAACGGAACACTTGGCCATCGTTCAACGCGCCTGTCTGGCGTCGCCTCAGCGTCCGCTACGGTGATGACGAGTGCTTCGCCGCCCCGCGCTTCGATCGCGCTCACCAGTCGCTCGAGCGTCCGCGACACGCCGTTCACCTGCGGCGGATAGGTGTCGGTGAAAATTGCTAGCCGTATCCCTTCCGCGCCCTGCTCTACCAGAGGGCGCGCACCGCGATACCAGTAGTAATTGCAATCAGCTGACCCACCAACACATCACCCGGATAATGCGCCCCAAGCCGCACGCGCGAAAAGCCGACCAGCGCGGCAAGGGCGAGCATGGGAATGCCAAGCGAGTGGAAGTTGGCCGCATGAATGAACGCGACACTCATTACAGAAGTGGCATGGCCACTTGGGAATGAAAATCGATCAGGGCACGCGACATGGGACTTGAGCGGCATCCGCTCCGCCGGACGCACGCGGACCACATTGCGCTTGATCACCTGAACGATCAGGTGCGATATCGCCAACGCCCACGCTGCTTGCACGGCAACAATTTTCGCATGTCCTTCCGCCAGCACCAACGGCACAAGGGCGAAGGCGATGCTCGCGCCCAATCCGCCAACGTGCGTCAGCATGGTCCAGAAAATCAACGTCGCCTTGGACGCCGATTCCCGGATCACCCAGCGCATGTAGAGCGCCCTGTCCCGATCATCGAGACGGTGGATGAAGGTACTGCGAAACATACGTTTTAACTTAGCGTGGTTAGGGGAAAATAGGGCCGAACCTTGCGAATTGGCTCAAAAAGCCCGACCGTTGCCCGGGTAACATTTGCCTACCCCGTTCAAGGACAACATGACCGAGCCCACCACTTCCCCCGCTCCAGCTACACCAGACAAAGCCGGCCTGTTCGAAGACTTTATCGATATTTTCGGGTCGCCGGCGAAGGTATTCGCCCGCCGTGCACAGGCCAATCCGATGACGGCCTTTCTGATCGTGAGCGTTGTTCTCATCGCGCTATTCATCGCGAGCAAAAACGCGATGGCGCCAATTTTTGATGCGCAATTTCAGAAAGGGATGGACGCAGCGATGAAGTCCAACCCCAGCCTGACCGCCGATCAAATGGCCAAGGGCCGCGGCTTCGCCGACATCGCAATTATTGTGTCGGTCTCGATAGGCATCCCCTCCGCGCTCTTGCTCATCGGCCTCATCGGGTTCGTACTCGCAAAGGTGTTTGGCGGAACCATGACCTACGCCACCGCGTTGATGGTCGCGTCGTATGCCTATGTGCCGCGCATCGTCGGGTCGATTAGCGTGATGATCCAAACGCTTGTCTTGGACACGAGTAAGCTCTCGTCAATGCATCAGCTCGAACTTGGGCCGGGACGGTTCTTCGATCCCGTTACCACTTCGCCACTCCTGCTGGGGCTGCTCAGCCGCTTTGATATCATCACGTTGTGGGTTACGGTCCTGTTGGCGATTGGTTTGGTGACCGTCGGCAAAGTTCCGCGAGCGAAAATGGCCGCGGTCGCCATTGCATTCTGGCTGCTCGGCGCGATTCCCGTGTTACTTGGCGCGTGGAGAGAAGCCTCTACCGCGGGCTGACCGCTAGCGCAGTTTCGGTAAATCCATCGTGTAACTCTCGTCCCGGCCGGCGCGCTCGTGCGTGAGCGCGCCGCCGTGCGACGTGGCGATCCAACGAACAATTGCTAGACCCAGACCCTGCCCGCCGTCCGCCCCGTAATCCGCCACGACCTGACAGTTTTATCAAGACTTAAGAGTGCGTCGTTGTCAGACGATATCCCTTCCCTCGAATCGCCACCAACAACACCGGCACCACGAACAGCGTCACCGGCGTAGACAACGCGAGCCCACCAATCACCGCCAGCGCCAGCGGCTTCTGCAACTCACTCCCCGCACCAATACCCAACGCCAACGGAAGCAGTCCGAATAGGGTGCACAACGTCGTCATCAAAATCGGACGTAGTCGTACGCGTGCCGCCTCGCAGATCCCCGTCTCAAGATCAACACCGTCCGATTCCATGCGATGCTTGGTAAAATCCAGCAAAATAATTCCATTCTTCACAATCAGCCCAACTAATAGAATCAGTCCCATAAAACTCGAAACATTCAACGCCGTGCCGGTGATCAACAACAGCGCCAGCGCCCCCACAAACGAAAGGGGCGCGGCGAGCAGCACCACCAACGGCTCCACGAACGACCGAAACTGTACCACCATCACGGCCATCACGCTGAGTGCCGCCAATGCCAACACCACGAGCAACGCACGGAACGCCGCCTGCTGGCTCGCATACCGTCCGCCCAGTTCCACGCGGATTCCCGGTGGTGCCGGATTGGCGTCGAGCACTGACTTCACGTCGGCCATGACCTCGCTCAATGCCCGGGCGCCAACACCCGAGGTGAGCGTAATCATTTGTTGCTGATTTTCACGGAGGTACGCGCTGCGCACGTCGGCCGTCGTGAAATCCGCGAGGCTCGCCAGCGGCGCCGCTTGATGTGTCGCTGGAGCGAACACCGGCAATGCGCCGAGGCGCCGGGCATTGAACCGCACCGAGTCCGGCGCACGCACCCGCACACCAATCGAACGGTCATCAAGCCGCACGTCACCAGCCCGCACACCGAGCAGTGCGCCGCTCACCGCTGTGCTCACCTGCTGAGCCGACAGTCCCAGTCGCCCCGCTTCGTCGCCGCGGATTTTCATTGACATTTCGGCGTTCGGTTCCGCGATGCCGCCAAAGAAATCATCGAGGCCATCGATTTTCTGGACCTTGGGTGCCAAGACACCGGCATACGTCTCCAGCGCTTTCAAGTCGGAGCCGAACAATTTGATTTCCATCGGCCGGCTTGAGCCGCTCAAGTCGTCGAGCACATCCGAAAGAATCTGAATAAATTCCACTCGAAAGCGCGGCACCGCCGAGACCACCTTACCGCGCACTTCATCAATTACTTTGGCGATGTCGCGGCTGCGCTGACTGGTCGGCAGTAATCGCACGGCGATGTCGCCCCGATTCTGCTCCGTGGCAAACAGCCCGAGTTCCGCACCCGTCCGCCTCGATATTCCCGTGACCTCCGGCGTCTCCACCAATATCTTCTCGACCGTGTGCAACTGGCGATCCGTCTCAGCGAGCGCCGTGCCGCCTGGACTCCAGTAGTCGAGAATAAACGCGCCCTCATCCATCTCCGGCAAAAATCCCGTTCCCACTAATGCATACGCTCCCACGCCAGCCGCCACGAGTACCACCGCGGCAACGACCATCCATCGACCGTGATGCAACACGCTGGTGAGCGCGCGCACATACGCGTTCGAGAGGGAATCAAGCGCGGTTCCAATACGGACGAACAGCCCGGACGTCGGGCGACTATCGTGCTCCGCGTCGGTCGCGGTGAGAAACTGTTCGCTGAATAGCGGAATAATCGTGACGGCAAGCACGAGCGACACCAGCACGCTGATCGTCAGTGTGAGCGAGAGCGCCGCAAAGAACTGCCCCGCCACTCCTTCGAGCATCCCGAGCGGCAAAAACACCACCACCGTCGTGAGCGTCGACGTCGTCACGGGCCAAATAAGTTCCTGTAACGCGTCGCGAATCGCCGCCGTGCGATCGCCAGTGAGACGCAGGTGACGCACAATGTTCTCGGTGATCACGACCGCATCGTCGATGACCAACCCAATCGCGATCGCCATGGCACCGAGCGTCATCAGGTTGAACGTTTGCCCAAACAACCGCATCACGAACACGGTGATCGCGAGTGTCAGCGGGATAGCTGTGGCACTGATCGCCGTAATACGGACGTGTCTTAAAAAGAGCAGCAGTATAATCACGGCCAGCAGCGCGCCAATGAGCATCGAGTCGCGCACGGACGAAACCGCATCGCGCACAAGTGCCGCCTGATCATACACGGGTTTGAGATGCACGCCGGGCGGCAGCGCCTTCGCCATATCCCGCACCGCACCCGCCACACTGTCGGCGATGGCAACGGTGTTCCCGCCGATCTGCCGCGTGATATTCAGCAGCGCCGCCGGACGGCCGTCACCGGCGACAATGCGAACGTGATCTTCTGTCCCCGGCAAAACTGTCGCGATGTCGCGTACGCGGAGCGCACCCTTCACCACCACGTTGCCGACATCTTCGGCCGAGTGGGCTTCTTGCGCCGACACGACGAGATACTGTTTGTAATCCTGCGCCACCCGACCCACGGCGTCTACCGCAATCCCTTGCCGAATTGCCGCCGCCAGATCTTCATACGTGAGACCAGCCGCGGCGAGTCGCGACGGCTCGGCGATCACTTCAATCTCGCGGACGTCAGTGCCCTGGACCTCCACCCGCCCCACACCGGGCACGCGCGATAACACCGGCTTGATCTGATAACGTGCGATATCGAACAGCGTTGCCGGATCGCCACCTTCAAGGTTGTACGACAGCACCGGAAACAGCGCCGGCGTG
>JANYBD010000248.1 GCA_025360995.1 Gemmatimonadota bacterium | reverse complement strand
GCGACGAGTTGGCGGCCAGTGATGTGGAAGCGATCGAAGAGTGTTTCGCCGCGCGGCGAGGGCCCGACGTTTCAACAGAAAGCGCAAGCACGGATGGCAGGCGCATTGGAACAATCGCGGGGCGCTTGGCTACCGGCCATGTATCCGGATGCGACGCTGGAGCGCGCGATTGCCGCGGCGCCTGAAGGGCCTCGCTTGGTGCTCGACCGCGCGGGCGAACCGATTGGCGATTTGATTGCAGGTGCCGTTGCGATGGCGAAGGAACACGGAGCGGGGCGACTGCGGCCGCTGACACTAGCGATCGGACCGGAAGGCGGGATTGAAACTTCTGAGATGGCATTGTTGAAGGCGGCCGGATTTCGCGCCGTGTCGTTAGTACATACGAATTTGCGATTTGAGACCGCGGCCGTCGCGGCGCTGGCGGTGGTGCGATCGGCGCTCGCGGCATTACCGGGAACGATTCGCGGATCGTTAGAAGAGAGGGAAGAGAGGGAAGAGAGGGAAGAGAGGGAAGAGAGGGAAGAGAAGGAAGAGAAGGAAGAGAAGGAAGAACGGGAAGGGAAAGACGAACGCGAGGAGAATCTAAATGGCTGATGCCTGTCTGTTCTGTCGCATTGCGCGCGGTGAGTTGCCCGTGCCATTTCTCGCCGAGAGTGTGCGGTGCGTGGCGTTCCGCGATATCAGTCCGCAGGCACCGAAGCATTTTCTGGTGATCCCGCGTGAGCATTTCGATTCCCTGAACGAGATCAAAGATCCGGCGTTGGTAGGCGAGATGATGATTATGGCCCGCGATGTCGCCGCGACAGAAGGGATGGATGTGAGCGGCTATCGCACGGTGATCAACACCAACGCTGACGGCGGCCAGAGCGTGAGTCACGTGCACGTGCACGTGTTGGGTGGCCGGAAGATGCATTGGCCGCCGGGGTGAGGAGCGACGCAGTGACAGGCGCGATGTAGCGTTCGCGTGGTCGTGGAAAGTTGGCGCTTCATACGTCGCGTCGACTATCACCGGCGGTGTTACGCTGTCATATCGAAGGGCGTTGGCATTGGGAACACCACCGCCGGGAATTTTAATCTCCCACTACCGTCTCCCACTACCGTCTCCCACCCCTCTCCCACTCCTCTCTCCCACTAGTCTCGCACTCAGCACTCATACTCCCACTCAGCACTCGCCCCTTACGCACGAAGCTCTACGGTAGCTTTCCGGTCGAGCCGCCCCCACCCAACAACCCGACCGCGAATCGCGGCGATAAAGCTGCGAACGACAACCGAGTACATAATCTGACGGTAGGCGAAGCGTTGTAGCACAATGAGCCACGTCAGCACCCGCTCTTCATCGGGCTCCATCATAAATGCGATCAACGCCCCGAGCCAATCGGTGACGAGGAAAATCGCATAGAACAACATGATCTGTTCGAGATCGGTGACTGCGTAATTCCGCCCATGCGATTTAAATGTCATCCAGATAGAAAAGAGGCCCCAGACGAACATCAGATCCGCGAGTGGCGAAAGTGCCGTCAGGATTAACTGAAAGAGCCAAGTATTCGGGAGCGCGACAAATCCTAGCGTGCCGAACTTTGGGCGGAAGAGCGCATTCTTGTGTTTCCACGCGCATTGCAGCGTGCCGAACGACCATCGGAAGCGCTGCTTCGACAACTCACTGATGGTCGCCGGCGCTTCCGTCCATGCAATCGCCCGTTCGGCGAATCCAATGGAGTGACCAAGTTTACGAATGCGAATGGTCAGATCCTGATCTTCCGCTAGCGTATCCGTAGTAAAGCCGCCCGCTTCGAGCACCGCATTACGCCGCCAGGCACCGACGGCGCCGGGAATGACGGTGATGCAGTCGAGCAGGGCAAAGGCTCGGCGATCGAGATTTTGTGACGTCACATACTCGAGTGCCTGCCACCGCGTGACCAGATTAATGCGATTTCCGACTTTGGCATTGCCGGCGACTGCGCCCACGTTCGGGTTCGCCAGCGGTTTGACGAGTTCGCGAACTGTTTGCGGTTCGAACTGCGTGTCGGCGTCGAGCGCGATGAGAATTCCGTGTTGCGCGTGCGCAATGCCGTAGTTCAGGGCACTCGCCTTGCCCCCATTTGGTTTCGTTAGCACGGTCACGCCGGGCGTATTGCCGAACGCGCGCATGGCTTCATCGTATGTGCCGTCCGGCGATCCATCGTCAACGACGATGATTTCCATGGTGCCAGTGTAGTCTTGGGCGAGCAGGCTCTTGACCGTGTGCACGATCACCCGTACTTCGCGATAGGCGGGCACGACGATGCTCACCGGCGGCGTGAACGAGGGCGCGAGTAAATCCTTTTTCTTGAGGAATCGTTGAGCAGCCGCGAGCGTAATGATGAACAACAGACGGCCGATGGCGAGAACGACAGCGACCAGGAAGATCCAGTACAGCCCCCAGTCAACGATGCCGATAAAAGTGAATGCGATAACATCGGCGATGTGTTCAAACGCAGTGCGCGATGCGATTGCCGGCATGATCTCGTCGCGAGTGATCCCGGCGAGCTCCGAAACCAAAACTGGTGTGAGGCCACGCGCTCTGAGCGAGTCGATGAGGATGCCGACGATCGCGACGGTGCCGCGCCGATCGCCGCCGGAGTCGTGGAGGAGCACGACATTGCCATTATAGGCTTCGTTGAGCGTATGCTGCAGGATTGAGTCCTTATTCGTGGTGCGCCAATCGTCTGAGTCGATGCGCACACCGACCGTGAGATAGCCCAAGTCGCTGGCCATTCCGACGGGGACAAGCTCGTCGGCAGTTGTCGGAGATGCGTCGCCAAAGTAGGGCGGGCGGAACAGCGAGGTGCGGCGATTGATAATGGTTTCGATCAGTCGTCCGTTGGCGACGACTTCGAGCCGGGCGACGAACGGATTGGTGAGCGCGAGATTCGGATGCGTGTAGGTATGATTTCCAATCTCGTGTCCCTCTCGTACGATGCGGCGCAATATTCCGGGATATTCATCGGCCTGGCGACCGATCACAAAAAAGGTCGCTTTGACGTTGCGTGATGCCAGCGTATCAAGAATATCGTTCGTGTATTTCGCGTCCGGGCCATCGTCGAATGTCAACGCGATCTTGGTGGAGTCGGACGCACCGAACCGCTGTACCACCCAGGGCGATGGGATCTGCGTGATCTGCTCGTGCGTGATCAAGCCGCTCGTTGAATCGGCACTGAGGACACGAACGCCGGCACCCGGACGGTGCGTGACGCGAAGAATTTCCCCAATGCCATCGAACTGCACGTCGTAACCCGGCGGGATGGGTTCGAGCACGGATGGCTTGGCTTTATCTACGTCATTCGAAAGCGCGCTCCAGAGTGACGGATCTTCATCGCCAAGCCGCCAGATCGCCACGCCGGCCGCGTGCAGTTGATTGCCGGCACGCCATTGATTCCACGCGGTGACGCCGTCGAGAAACCAAATGACATGATCCACGTGGTCCGGATCGGACCAGCGAATGTACGGATTCATCGAGAGAGGATCGAACTGAATGCTGGCGTTGTTCTGCCGAGCATGCTGCATCGATTCTTGAAAGGTAGACTGCGCGCCAGTCAACTTTCCAGTGTGGTCGTCCCAGTGATACCCGTAGGCGCCGAGTGCCAGAATCGCTTTTGACGGTGGCATCCACGAGAGCAACTGCTTGGCTTTTGCGGTGAACCATCCCTGGCTCGCCACTGGCCCGGGATCACCGTTGTTGTAATGCTCGTCGTAGAGCATCAGGAACAGGTAATCGTTTACGTTGGCGTAATCGCGTACTTGCGTGGAATCGGCACTGACCGAGACGGCCATCGTGAGCAGGCGGCCGCCGGGATGGAGTCCGTCGCGCAGCGCGGCGAGGAAGAGCACCATTGCACCGTGGAGATCGTCTGGCACTTCTTCAAAATCGACGGTGATACCGGCGAGGCCGAATTTTTGTGCGGCGCGCACGAGTTGACCCGCGCCACGCTGCCGCGATTCGGGTGAGGCAAGCAACTTACGTAGGCGTTTGGAATCAAACACGCCGGTCCCGTAGTCCACGTTGCTTACCATCATGAATACGCGAGGGCGATCTTTTTCCGGCAGCTGATCGGCGAAGTACGGAACCTTGCTGTCCAAGCGCAGGTTCAGCGAATCGCCACCCGCGGTCACAAACGCGCATTCGCAGATCACCCAGTCGAGATCTTTGGCGTGGGCGGAGAACGATGCGAATGAATTGTCCTGCCAATCCACATAGAAGCCGGCGACAATTCCGGGGCGCTGACCGTTCGGAGCGACCTTCTTCGTTGCCGCGACCGTTTCAACAACGCGGTTTTTGATCACCGGCAGCCGCTCGGCGCGAATGGATTTCGGCGGCGCACTTCTGGTGAGTGCGGCCGTCATCTGCGCGCGCGCCGCGGCCTGCTGCGCTTCCAACCGGCTGGTGGCGATCGTGCGTTTTGGCTTGGTGATGCTCACCGCTTTTTTCGCTGCTTGGAGCTTTGGCAGTATGGGCGGGATCAGGAATGTGATCACCAACCCGAGCCCGACCAACGTCGTCATGACGCCAATCGCAACCGTGGCGCGCCGAATGGCGCGCCAGCGCCGGCCGCTGGGGTCTAGGAATACTGATTGCTCTTGCAACATTTATTGGGCTTTAAGTTACTGCGAGTGTTGAGTGGGAGTAGGAGTGCTGAGTGCGAGACTGGTGGGAGACGGTAGTGGGAGAGGAGTGGGAGACGGTAGTGGGAGAGTCATGGGGGTGGGCTGGTTCTCTCTCGCACTCGTTGGGGTGTTCTCTCTCTCACTCGTTGGGGCTGGTCGCGAAAACCGTTTATGCAGCCTTGGCGTACAGTTAGGAGTTGGTTGGGGGGCAGCGAGTGGGAGGGCATTCGAGTGAGTGCGAGCGAATGCGAGAGAGAAACAGCCCGCCCCCGGGCGCCCTCCCACTACCGTCTCCCACCCCTCTCCCACGCCTTTCTCCCACTAGTCTGGCACTCAGCACTCCTACTCCCACTCAGCACTCATTAGTCCACTTCCCTAACCGCCTGTGTTTGTTTATCTTACGTGGCTACCACATCCAGAACTCACTCCGGCGCGCAAACGCCACGAAGGGGGTTAGACCAGTTTGTCCGAAGTCATCATTCACGACGACGAGAATTTCGAGCGGGCCCTCAAGCGCTTCAAGAAGAAGTGCGAAAAAGCAGGGATCCTCTCCGATCTC
>JANYBD010000244.1 GCA_025360995.1 Gemmatimonadota bacterium | reverse complement strand
GTCGCTCTCATCGCCCATCGCGTATCCACTGACAATCAATACTGGCATCCCGGGATCCATCTCCCGAATGCCCCGTAGCACTTCGTCTCCGCTCATCCCCGGCATCGTAAGATCGAGTACCACACCGCTAATCTTCGCAGCATTTGCGGCGAACATGCCGATCGCCGCATGACCGTCGGCCGCTTCAATCACCTGAAATCCCGCCTTGCCAAGTGCTCGGCGCAACACGAGCCGTAGTGCCAACTCATCATCCACTACAAGAATGGTACGTACGCTTCCGTCCACCTTCATTCCACTGTGCATGGCAGCAACTGACGGAGCCAGCGATGCGCTCGCCGGAAATGCCAGATCGAACCGCGTCCCCACGCCGAGCGTACTCTGCACGTGAAGCGCGCCACCAAGCCCTTTGACAATGCCAAGCACAGCCGCGAGCCCCAAGCCGCGTCCCATTTCTTTCGATGTAAAGAACGGCTCGAAAATCCGTTCCTGCGTTTCGGCGTTCATTCCGCTACCGGTGTCTTCGACACTGAGCACAACGAACGGTCCGGCCTTCGTGACATCGCCGGGCCACTGCTTGGCCAGCATCGGCGGCAACGCCGTTACCAACTCCGTTTGCACTGTCACACGACCGGCGGCATCGCCGATCGCGTCTCCGGCGTTCGTCAGGAGGTTCAGTACGACCTGACTCACTTGCGCCGAATCGGCAATGATCGACGCCGGAAGGTCGCTCAGTTTCAGTTCGAGCCGGGCTTTCTTCGACAGCGAAATCCCGGCGAGCGCCGAAATTTCCCAGACAAGTTTGTTGAGGTCGACCGTCTCGGTGTGAAAACTGCCGCGACCGGCATACGCCAACATTTGACGCGTGAGATCGGCGGCACGACGGGCCGCCCGTAGCACCTGATCGAGCGACTGGCGGACATCGTCGCGATTGTCGAGCGACAGGAGCGCGATATCCGCGTTGCCAATCACTGCTCCCAGTAAATTATTAAAGTCGTGGGCAATGCCACCAGCCATGACGCCTAGGCTCTCCAGTTTCTGGGCATGCTGGACGTTGGCATCGAATGCGCGCTGCTCTACCTCTGCACGCTTATGCTCGGTGATGTCGGTGGCAATCATACCAACCGCGGATATTGACCCGTCGGGCCCGTGAATCGGAAAGCAAGCGGCCAGAAAGCACCGGTCGTCCTGCCCGTCGCCCATCATAATCTCCGTCTCGACGACGGCGGTCGTCGCCACCACCGTTGTCACCGCATGAATAATCGCCGACGCCGATTCTGCAGGAACGATGCTGGTGAGCAGTTGTCCTTCACACGACGTTCCTTTGAGTGCAAAGAAATCGATGAACCGCGTGTTCACCAGCGTGCACCGCCACGTCAAATCCATCGCCAACACTACGGTCGCCGAATTATCTACGAGCCCATGCACCAGTGCTTGGTTCTCACGGAGTGCGTCAAGTGCGCCTTGCGTGGCGGCGACCTGCCCGTGCAAGTCACGATAGAGTGTTTGCAAACGGGCCGTCATCTCATTGAACGATACCGCGAGCAGGCCCACTTCGTCGTCGGTAGTCACAGGCGCGTGCGCATTAAAATCTCCGGCGGCGACCTGTTGCGCTGCCCGCGCGGTAGTCAGGATCGGCTCGGCGATGCGGCGCGCCACCGAACTCACCGCAAGAGTAAGAATCAACACGCCAAGCGTCCCGACGAGCAGCACGTGCAACAATAGCACCCGGGCCGGTGCAAATGCCTCGATCTCGGGCACTTCAACCATCAGCGCCAGCTCGCGACTCTTCATCCACCTGTACGCGCCGATGACGCGTCGGCCTTCATAGTTGGCATACACGCCCACGCCGTCGACGCCCGCAATCGCGTTCGCAATCCCCTCGCTATGCACGCCGCGCCGGAATTTATCACGACCGAATCGGCGTGATGATACGAACTCCCCGAACCGGTTCACTAAATAGACGTCAACATTAAAGCCGGGACTCTTCTGTTGGAGCAATTCATCTACACGCTGCAACTTGAGATTCGCCACCAGCACAGTAATCGCGCGATGGCTGCTATCTCTCAGCGGGGTAGAAATCGATAATGCCGGGCGCCCCGTAATCGGTGAGGGATACACGCTCGAGATGTAAGACCCCTTGCGCCCCTCGGTGAAAAACTGGTCGCTCACGCGATAGGTCCCGACCTGTGCACGATCGGTGGACGCGAGCACTTCGCCGCCAACAGCCGAAAGCACCTGCAGTTCGTCGGCGGCGATCGCCAATTCGGAGGCGGAATTCAACAAACGACGCAACCGTTCGCGATCGGCATCCGTTGGTGTTATTCCGCGCTGACGTGCCGCAGCGAGTTGCGCGGCATCAGAGTTGACTCCTGGAGTGTTCGCAATAAACCGAAGCGCGTGGCGCTGTCGGTCGACCCAGTCATCCACATCCAGCGCACGCCGGACGGAAAGCCCTCGCAATCGGTCGGCGATATTCGCTCGCAACAACCCTGCAGCTTCACGATATGCCAGATACGAAACCGCCGATCCGATTACCGCCGAGATCGTCAGGAACGCCACAATCATCCGAAACTTGAGACTATGACGGAGTGGCGCCTGCAATCTTCCAAGCAGATTAAACTGCCGTAACCGTTCCTGTATGTGCTCTTGGGTGTTCACGGTTTTGGATTGACGACGCGAACGATCGAGTCGCTGCTGCGGCCAACGCGAGAGAGCACACCACTGCGCCGTGGATCGCCCGTGCCATTGAACTGGAGTGTGCCGGCGACTGCTTCATAGTCGATTGTCGCGGCAATCGCCCGACTCACCGGACCGCCCTCTTTTGTGCCGGCGCGATGCATGGCGTCTGCTAACAGCCGGATCGCATCATATGTAAACACCGCCGTGGAGCGCGGCTCCACGCCATATCGGGCCCGATACCGACTGACGAAGTCCACGGCAATGGGTCGCGGCACGCCGATGTGCCATTGGTGCGCAACTACCGCGCCATTTGCCTCGGGAATGTGGGCTAGGCCCACTGGATCCCAAGAATCACTCCCAAGAAATGGCGCGCGAATACCAACGGCGCGGGCCTGCCGCACCTGGAACGAGTCGACGGCAGAGAGGTTGGGGAGCAACAACACGTCCGGTCGCGCCGCCGCAATCCGTTTGAGTTGCGCACGGAAATCGGTTCCCTGATCGCTCGTGAATGTCTCGGCAGCAACGATCCGGCCACCAGCTTTTTCGAAGGTCGCGCGGAAAAGCACAGTGATATCGCGTCCGTATGGATTGGACACGTCGTAGAGCACCGCCGCCCGCCGAGCCGACAGATTTTCCAGTGCGTAACGCGCGAGCATCTCGCCTTGGAACGGATCAAGAAATGCCAGACGAAATACATAGTGGCGGCCAGCGGTGACGACCGGGTTCGAGGCCATCGGCGCGATCATCGGAACGCGGGACACTTCCGCAACACTAGCCGCCGTGACGGCGTGCGCACTTAACTGCGGTCCGACAAGGGCGTCGATGCTATCGAGATTGATGAGTGCGCGGGCGCCCGTCGCCGCGGCGTCTGGCCGCGGCTCGTAGTCCCGTACCGTCAGTTTGACTTTCATGCGCGTTCCCGCGATGTCAATTCCGCCGGCGGCATTGATGTCATCTACGGCCATCTCGGCACCCTGCTGCGATGGAATCCCGGACTGCGGAGCGAGTTCTCCGGTGAGGAGAGCGAGCAAACCGATCCGCACTTGCGGATCGGGCTTGCTTGCGCAAGCGGTACAAAGCAGGATCGTTGTAACCGCGAAAAGTCGTCGTGGTGACATTACAGGGCGGACGGCGGACAGCGTCATACCTCTAAGTAATACTGCGCTCTGGTCGAGGGCGAGGGCCACCAAAGTACATTCGGGCTAGCGGGTCCGCTCCAGCAGCACGGCACCGGAAAACCGGCGCCACATCGCCCTATTTTTTACGCCGCCAAAGACGGTGAGGGCCCGCCACAACCACGCCAGACGCATTTGCCGATTCAGACGTTTAGCATCGTCGCCCATCGAGTGCCACTCCTTCTCGCGCCACCCACTTGGCTCAAAATATGCGGTACCATTTTCCGGTCCGAACAAAAATGGTGCCCGCGCCGCGGCGACCGATTTCCCCCACATGCGGTTCATCATTTTCAGTAGTCGGGTGCTTGCCAAATCGGTCAGCCAATACTTGAATGCCGGCTCGACGGAGAGCGCTTCGGCCAGTCCCGTGACGTCCGTCGCAGGCAAATAAATCAGCAGCCCTTCGGATACCACCAGCGCATTCTTCGACTCGGCGCCAATGCGGGCGAACAGCGCGGCGCGAGCCTCCGCATCCGTGAGATCGATCGTGACCGCTTCGTACAGGCAGTGCGGCGCGACATCCCGCATCATCTCGGTTTTGTAGTTGAGAATGCCGGGCAAATCAACGTCGATCCAGCGCAAGCTCGGCGGGAGCTTCATGCGCCACGGGCGCGCATCGAGCCCTGCCGCCAGGTTCACTACAACATCTGCACCAGCGGCGATACGTGCCAGAATCACTTCATCGAAGACGGCCGTGCGGACGATCATCGCCCATGCCGCCGAGTGGCCACGCTTCATTGTCGCAACAATTTTTTCACCCTTGTCGCCGGCCAATTTGCGCGCGTATGGATCTCGGAAAATAGCGTCGGGCCGCTCACTTTCCATCGCGCGATACACGGCAACCCAACGCGCGGTGTCGGAAACGTTTTCGATTGTCATTGGAATTTTTTACGTAGGGTTGGCAATTCGCTGCCGTGCCGCGCTCAACGCATCCCGCGCTTCGCCGTCCACTGGGCGTAGCCGCACAGCCTCTTCCAAATGGCGCACCGCATTTGGTAATTGACCGGGCATATTCATCGCGATCTTCCCCAGTAGCAGATGCGAGTTCGCGGCGAGCAGGACGTTCCCCGGCTCCAGCACTAAAACCTGCTCAAAATGGACCACGGCGTCGAGTGGGCGTCCCGTGAGGTATTCGTCCACCGCCAAGCTGTAATGCGCGCGGGCGTGATCGGGCTTGAGCCGAAGAACAGCCTCGAAATGTTGGATCGCCTCAGGCATTCGCCGTGTGCCGCGCGACAGAATGCGGCCGAGGTTGTTGTGGGCCATCCAACTGTCCGGGTTCCGGTCGATCGTCACCCGGTAGAGCGTCTCGGCGTTGCGATACATCTGGCTCTGCTGCCAGGTGAGAACCGCTAACAGAGCAACAAGCGCTGCGACGCCTAATCGTACCGCTCGACGCCCAACCGGAGTCGCCGCTCGCCGCCTGAGCAATGAGAGCATGGCCGCTACAGGCACGATGATTGCGATGCTCGCCAAATATTGAAAGTGATCAGCGATGTACGAGTAGCGAAACGGATAGACGTTGATAAATCCGAGCACGGGAAAGAGTGAGCCGCCAAAAATGAGCAGGCTGGCGAGCGGAGCGCGCGACCACGTTCGGAGCCACCAGAAGATCGCCGTAAGAGCGACGAGGCCGCCCGTAAACAGATATTGCCAAGGCACGCTGGCGCTCACATTCCAGTGTGGATAATTGAAAATGAGATCCGTGGGCCAAATCAGTTTCCAGAAATAGAAACAGACGACGCGCCCCGCGAGCAACAATCGCTCCATAGCGCCGAGATTGAACTCCACCCCCTCGGCGCCAATGACGTGATGTTCCACCCAAGCAGTGAACAATCCTCCCGCCGCCGCTAGTGCGAACCACGGGAGGAGCGGGCCGACATCGCGTCGCCAATCGATGCGGCCGCGCTTCCACCAGAAAAGCACGAGTAGCGTTGCCGGTAGCGTGGCGGTGACGGTCTTGGTGAGCAATGCGCACGTGAAAAAGAACAGCGCTGTTGCGTAGGTATTCGCACTGCGGCGATGGTCGAATCGGATGTATGTGATGGCCGCGAGCAAATAGAAGACGAGTGAAAGCGTGTTTTTCTGTTCGGAAATCCATGCGACCGATTCGACATGTACGGGATGCAGTGCAAAAATAAATCCGGCGATCCACGCGCCTTTGATTTCCAGTTTTTGACAAAGCACTACGATCAGCGAGGCGGCCGAGAAGTGGAGCAGGATGTTGACGAGGTGGTAGCCGAGGACTTCGTCGCCCCAGAGCCGGCCCTCGAGCCAAAAGGCGCTGTGGAGGAGCGGGTAGTATTGCTGGGTGGCATGGAGGCTAAACCAGATGGACTGCAGCCCGTCCCAACTGCGGAGCGCGGCACGGGTGACGTGTGCGTCGTCGTCCCAGACGTATCCGCCGGTGAGCGCCGGTGAATAGGCCAATACAATGAGTGTAAGCAGCAGGAGCCCGAGCCACGTGTCGCGTGAGGTGGTGCGGGCCGGGTTGCCATTTCTGACCATGCCGACTAGTCTATATGGTCATCACCAACAAGGCAAGCATATGACCAAAGGCATGCCGCAGTCGTGGACGCTGCAAGACGCCAAGGCACAGTTCAGCGAGGTTGTGCGGCGGGCGATGGAGGCGGGGCCGCAATTCGTGACGCGGAACGGCGACGATGCGGTCGTTGTTGTTTCGGCGCGTGATTATTCGCGGCTGGCGGGGCATTCCGATCAATCGCTGGCGGGATTCTTGGCTGCGTCGCCGCTGGCGTCGGTGACGCTGGAAATTGTCCGGCCGCGCGAGAGTGGCCGGCCGGTGAAACTGTAACATGCGATATCTGTTGGATACGTGCGTGCTGACGGATGCAGCAAAGGTGCACGCGCACCCGGGCCTCGCCGAATGGCTGACGGCGCAGCCGGACGAAGATTATGCGATCAGCATGCTGACCATTGGCGAGTTGCGCTATGGCGTGGAGCGACTTCCGCGCGGGCGCAAACGCGAGGCGCTCAAGTATTGGATTGATGACGAACTGCTGCCGAAATTCACCGGGCGCTTGCTAGAGGTGGACCTCGACGTCGTGGATGCCTGGGCCCAGCTGCGTTTCCTGGGCGATGACCTCACCCGCTCCCTGCCGGTGGTCGATGGCTTACTGCTCGCGACCGCGCAGGTGAATGGCCTAACATTTGTGACGCGCACTTTGAAAGATGTTGAGGGCCGCGGCGTCGAGATATTAGCCCCGTACTAGGGCTCAAGCCCGTTGCAGTTGAAGTTCCCCCAAAAGTTTTATCCGTGTTGATCCGTTCCAAATCCGTGTAAATCCGTGGCAAAGCCGTTTTTGTTGGCTTTGGTGCGAGGGTTGAGAAAAAACGACTGGGCCACGGATTTTCGCGGATGAACAACCGGATTTACACGGATTACTGATGGGGGAACTAAAAGCCTAAGTAGGGTCGTCTCCGTTTCCTTCGCTCTCTTCGCTCTCTTCCGCCAGCTCCAACACTGTCGCCGCCTCCCCCACCCCAAGCGACTCAACGTCTTTGAGTTTGCGCCGCATCGCGCGGGTCCGGGTATCGGCCTGATCCAATGTGTTTTGTGCCGTGATCAGTTGCTTCTTCGCCCGGTCCAGGACTTCACCAAATTTGCCGAACTCGGTTTTCACCGCCGCGAGCACGTTCCAGACTTCGACCGCACGCTGCTCCAGCGCCATCGTGTGAAAACCCATGCGCAAACTGTTCAGTAGCGCCGCCATTGTCGTCGGCCCCGTGAGAACAATGGAATATTCGCGCTGCAGCTCCTCGACCAACCCCGCGTGCCGCAATACCTCGGCGAACAAACTCTCCGTCGGCAGAAACACAATCGCAAAATTCGTCGTCGCCGGCGGCGCCACATATTTGTCACGCACATATTTCGCGTAACTCTTCACCTGCCGGTACATCGCCTCACGCGCATCGGCGATCCCCGCCACGTCGCCGCGCTCCGTCGCGTCAATGAGCCGGATGTAATCCTCCTGCGGAAACTTCGAGTCAATAGGAAGGAATACGCCCTGCCCGACTCCGCCCCGCCCGGGAAGCGACACCGCAAACTCCACGCGGTCGCTCGATTCGTCCGACGGCGCGTAATCCGCGCGGAACTGATCTGGAGTAAGAATCTCTTCAAGAATCGCCCGCAACTGTACTTCGCCGAAAATTCCGCGGGCTTTCACATTCGACAGCACTTTCTTAAGATCGCCCACGCCCGTCGCGAGCGCCTGCATCTCGCCGAGCCCCTTCTGTACCGACTCCAATTGAACGGCCACCAACTTGAACGATTCTCCAAGCCGTCGTTCCAGCGTCCCTTGGAGCTTCTCGTCCACCGTCAATCGCATCAACTCCAGCTTCGCCTCATTCCCTTCTCGCATGCCAACGAGTTGGGCCTCGACTTTAGCGCCGAGCTCCTGAGCGAGTTTTGCAGATTCCTGGCGCGATTGGTCAGCGCGGGTGGCAGCGTCGAGCATCGTGCG
>JANYBD010000194.1 GCA_025360995.1 Gemmatimonadota bacterium | reverse complement strand
GAGCAGTGCCCGGCGGTGGTCGATGGGCTTCACTTTCCTCAGGTGCATGAAGCCAAGCACCAACACCGGAAAGAGAAAAAGTAGGAGGCTGATCGTATAGCCGTATGGGGATGGGTTCGACTCGGGGCGCGCGTGCCCGGGAAGATCCTGAACGGTGCGCAATGTGAGCATCGCCGGTATGCCGATCATGAGGCACATTCCGACAATTGCCAGGATATCGCGCCGTGGGTCCGTCTTTCTCACAAAGTGGTCTCCAAGTGGCTATCTTTTCGTCCGTGGAATCCACGGTCCCCAATCGTGCACCGATGATGCGCATAAATCCTCGGCTACACAACCGCATAGCGCTTTGGACCTTTGTAACGGTATGGCTGTTTTGCGGGACGATGCACTTCGTCGGCCGCAATCGTCCAACCCCGTTCGACGTGTTCGTTAACGCATTCGGCACGGTGGGGAATCCGGTCATCCAGTCTTTCACCGACTCATCGACGGTTGGACGGGGACCATTCGTCACCGGCGATCGCGTATTGCGCGTCGGGACAACAGATCTTTTGGGAGCGGGGCAACTCCGGTTCTATCAGGTCGTCCAAGACGCATGGTGGCACGCCGACCGTACGGTCTCGTTCGATATCGAACGGAATGGTTCCCGCATGACGGTCAGAGCCCAACGTCCGGACCGCCATCCAGTAAGATATTTGCCCACCATACTGGGATCGATCGGGTTTGGTGCGGCGGCCATACTGATACTCACACGTGCAAAGTCCAGCCGGTCGGTCGTCGCGCTCTTCTACGCGACCGCGATTTGGTCGCTGCTGTTCATGGTGAAATTCAATGCGCCGGGTTGGCTCATTCCGGTATCGCTGACCCTTTCGGCAATTGTCGCAATCGTGGCGCCGGTTGCGTGGTTGCTTGCTCATCTTGGCTTTCCGGATGAAGCGGGCACACTGCGCGGATGGAACAGGGTATGGCCATGGGCATTCGTCGTGATGGGAGTGCTGTTTTTTGGCGACGTCTATGGGTTTCCGCTTGACGCGGCGCTCTCCGTGCGCTGGTCGGTCCGCGTCGAGATTGTGTGGACCGTCCTGACGATCGGGATTTATGCGCTGAATTTTCGGCGCAGCAGCCCGGTCGGGCGGCGGCGAACAAAATGGGTCATGTTTTCTGCATATCTCAGCATTCTGATTTTCTGGGGAGTGCTTGCGGCTGCGGGGAGTGACGCGTTCACCAACGCAGGGCCGCGGTGGGTTGCGTACACCGTGACCGCGGCGGGGCTGGCCTTTCCATTGGGTCTGCTCATTGCCATGCTGCGATTCGACCTCTTCGACATTGATCGGCTGCTCGGTGCGACGATGTCGTACAACGTGCTCGGTGTCGTTGTCGTAGGAGGCGGATTCGCGTTAGTGCCTGGACTTACTGCGTCGATGGCGGCTCACATGGACGTGAACCCGTCGATCAGTCGCTCCGGCATTACGCTGATCCTCGCCGCCGTGGTGATTGTCACCGAGCGTCGGCTGCGCCCGTTGGTGGATCGCATGTTTTTTAAGGAGCGATTTGCGCTCGAGCAAGTGATGCGCGAGTTGCCCGAACGATTTGCGGCAGTACGGCGCGCCGACGAACTCTGGACGCTCATTGGCGACGCGCTCACGTCAAATCTCAAACCCACGAGCTGCGTCATTTTTCTGTCGGCGGGTGAGTCGTTCGTGCCCGTGTACTCCCACGGCGACGTGTTGCCGGCGGCGATGCGCACACACACCCAACTCGGCGAATGGATCGCCACCCGGAAAGCTGCAACGAAGGTCGAATCGGTGCGCTCCGTGGGGCCAGACCGGGCGTTGCTCGAGAGCCTTGGTGCCCGCGTGATCATCCCCATTCAGCGCGGGCCTCAACTCGAAGCGTTCGTCTGCCTGGGGGAAAAGCGTTCCGGCGACATCTATACGCCGACTGACCTCACGCTGCTGACCACGCTCGGCAAGACCGCGTCGAGCCATATGCTGCGCTTCGATGAGGCCGAACTGCTCGAGCGCGCACAAGTGATTCAGGACAAAATGCGTCGCTACGTGCCCGGCGCTCTCGCCGAACTCATTGCCCTTGGCACAGAGCTGGAGACCGGCGAGCGCGAAGTGTCGGTGCTGTTCGTGGACATTCGCGGCTATACGGCGTTTGCCGACGGACGGGGCGCGACCGACATCTTCTCGACGGTGAACCGCTACACGGAAACGGTGAGCACGATCGTAACCCGCTGCGGCGGCGTTGTCGTGGAATTCAATGGCGACGGCATGATGGCGGTGTTCGGCGCGCCGCGGCCACTGCCGGAAAAGGAGGCGAGTGCGGTGCGCGCGGCACGACAACTGGTGGAAGCCGTGCCGAAGCTTGGCGACGCGACCGCGGAAGTGCCGAGTCTCAATGTCGGAGTGGGGATCGCAACCGGCATTGCATTTGTCGGCAACATCGAAGCGGCCGACCGCACGATCTGGAGTGCGATCGGCAGCACGACGAATCTGGCAGCACGCTTACAGACGATGACGCGCGAGCGCGGCGCCGGTGTCCTGATTGATGCAACAACGCACGATCGCGCTGGTGCCGACGCCGCTGATTTCGTGCAGCATACCGACGTCGTGATCCGTGGTCGCGAGCGCGCTGAAACGCTCTATGGCCTGCCGCTTACGCCGGTGACGGTGACGGCCCGCGGGTGATGGTGCCGATGTAGGGGAGCAGAAAGATCAGTGCACTCACCAGTATCGTCCCGGCCATGAGAAACGCGGCGCCTGGCCACTCACCGCCATCAAGCCGCAGAATGAAAAAGAGACCTCCCCAGCAGAGATAGTCGTATGCCGGCCACGCAAGGCGCCACGCCGGGAACGCATTGCGAAAGTTCAGATTTCCTTTCTGCAAAATGACAAGCAGAAACGGTATGGCGACAACGAAACCGAGAGTAGCGTAGGACAGCCACTTGGGTCCGTCGGCGAAATGGTTCTCAATTGGCGGACCAACTAGCGCGCAGCCGCCAATGGCCAGCGCAGCGAGCACCAATAGCATCACGAACTGCGCGAACGTGCTACGCGTATTGGGTTTCCCATAGCGATATCCCAGCCGCACCATCAGCGAAAACATCATCACGACAATACTCCAGCCGATAAAATTGCTGACTGGAATATTAAAGTAGAGCGGAGTGTGCGCGGTTGGATCCACACACCATGTCCAAAGATTTAGTCCGCCAACCGGCGTTCCGGGCGCATTCATGCACGGCACGGACTGCAGTGTTGTCGCAGTCACCATCTTGGTGGCACTCATGACCGGGTCGAGCACAAGATC
>JANYBD010000158.1 GCA_025360995.1 Gemmatimonadota bacterium | reverse complement strand
CAGGTTTCTTGATCGAGAAGCATGAGAGTAAGGATACGCACTTCAAACAGGATTAGCTCGCCGTTTTCGGCCATCGAACTCCGGGCCTCTATTCCGCCTCCAAACTTGGCGCTGGGCCGTCGCCGCGCATCGTCCAATTGGGGTTCGACGCACTCCACTCAGTTGAGCGATGTCGCGGATGAAAGCCACGGCTATCTCGATGTTACTCAATTCAAAAAAGGCGTGTACGATGACCACCAAGGCCGGAAATGAAAACTTGAACCTCGATGCGATCACCAGAGAGCCGGGCGCCCATCCGCTTGGCACTGTTACGGGATCAGCAGGCGGAGCGGCGACCTCAACAACGGCCGGACGTGGGACGAAGTCGAAAACGAGCTCGACACCGGCTGGTATTCCCGTCGCGGGACGCTTACCCCGGTGATGCGCCGACACTGGTCGCTATACTATCGCTCCAATTTAAATCCCGGATCAATCCCCGGCCGGGTCGCCGCGTTCGCCGCGAGCCATCCGGTCATATACATCCATTGCGTCATCCGCGTGAGCTTGGGAAAGTCGATGTTCTTCGGTTTGTCACGCGGCGTGTGATAGTCGGGGTGCAGATTGGTCGAGAACATCAACGCCGGCACGCCTAGGCGCGCATACGGCACATGGTCGCTGCGGAAATACCATCCTTCGGGATGCGTGGGCCGGTCCCAGAGCGAATCGATCTTGAACCTGCCGGTGACGGCATTCGCGTCGAGCGCCATCTGCACGAGCGCCGTGGAGTTCCGGTGCGGCGGCTGCGCACCGAGCAGTGCCGCCGAGTCGGGGTTGTTGCGTCCGATCATGTCGCCGTTAAGTACCGCGACGATTTGGGTGAGCGGGACCACCGGATGCGCCGCGTGCCATCGCGAGCCAAGCAGGCCACGTTCCTCGGCGCCGTGAAAAACGAACAGAACCGAGCGCTTCGCAGGTTGTTTCACGAAGGCCCGGGCGCTGGCGAGCAGCGCGACGCTTGTGCTCGCATTGTCGTCAGCGCCATTCCAGATCGAGTCGCCGTCAACCGGGAACCGAACACCATCGTGATCTTGGTGGGAACTGAAGAGTACGTATTCGTTACTAAGCTTTGGATCGGTGCCGCGAACTACTCCGATGATGTTCACGGACGGCGCATCGAAACTCTCGGTGCGAATTTTGATATCTATATTCTGACCGTTTTCACGATAGGCGCTGAGCATCGAGCGGTGCACAAATAGCACAGGTGCGGTAATGCGATTCTGCTGCGGATTCGGTGTTGGCGCAGCGCCGGCGGCCGGCGGCGCGAAACGGGATGCTCCACCAATCACATCGTATGTGCCGCGTTCCTGAAGTTTTACCACGCCGTCGTACGCGATATCGGCAATGGAGTCAGCGACCAATATGACCGCTGCAGCTCCGCGGCGAATGATGGCGTTGCCTTGCGATGTAATCGCCTGACGAGCGTAGCGATACTCGTAAGTGTTGGTCGTTGTGCGGAGCGGCACTGTAGAAGGAATGAGTGTCGCAACGGCGATCTTCCCGCGAACGTCGATGGTGGTATCTCGGCTATCGCCAATGAAGATGGTGGGCGCGGATACATCTGCCGCGACGTTGGATGTTGGGGTGATGTCCGTCCACAGTGCGAGCGCTTTGCCGCCGACTTGCACTGAACTCGAGAGAGAGGAGATGCGCAAACGTCGCATGTTCCACCATTGGAAATACGTGCCGTCCTCTCCCATCGGCTTGAGTCCGATGGCGCGCATCTGATCGGCCACCCAGGCCGACGCGCGCATTTCATCAAGCGTTCCCGCTTCCCGACCGCGCATCGCGTCGCCAGCCATCGCGTACATATCGCGCTTGAGGTCACTCTCCCGAATTGCCGACATCGCGGCCGGAGGCTGCGTGCGCTTCGTCGGGGATGTTGGTGGGGACTTGGCTGCCTGTGCGGCGAGCGGCGCGGCAACCGCAATGAGCGGGACCAAGAGAAAACGGCGCATGGTGTCTGGGCGAAAGAGGTGAAGACGGCGTACGGCGAAACCGTTGTGGAAACCGGCTACGATAACTTACTCCGTCCGTCGTCGTTCCGCTTCCGCTCAGTGCCGAGTATCAGTCCGGAGAATCATCACCGGCTGATAGACCGGCTCGTTCGTCGATTCATGCATCGTGACGATATATGGGCGTTCGTTAATGATCGCGGCCATTCCGCGAGTTTTCTTCGCGTGCCACTCGTCAACCGTGATCGTTAGAATCTGTTTACCCAAGTCCATCTCAATGCTCCCGAAAATAGAAATGACAGACTGTTAAGTAAGGAGGTAAACCATTCCGGACTCGTTATCGAACACGTAGGCGCTCCCATCGCCGTCGCTGCAGGATCGCACATATCCCAGCCCCGGCGTACGCGCAATCGGTTGCCCGCGGAAACTGGTCAGCACTCTGGCCATATCCTCAGCGTCCAGTAGCGCAACTGCAGGCGCGCGCCGACTGTCCGGGCCATCTATCATTGCTGCGATGTCGAAATGATGTATCATGGGCATAATCGAGCATTCCATACGCGGGTATGGATCTAGACTAGCGCCTATTTTTCACGGGAACAATCGGGCGGAAGTAGCAGTGCGTTTGTGCAATTTTGGCCTTGAGTAAGTACGCCGTTGGTGCGATGTTCAGCCGACAGGAATAGCGTTACTTATGCAGTTCGCAATACCTTCCCGAATCCTGGAGCGATTCATATGTCATGTAATTGGAACGTCACCACGGCCATTGCCGTGTTGTTCCTCGCCGCCGCTCCTCTCGCCGCCCAGAGCGCTACGCAAGACGTTGCTGCGCCGAGTGTTGCGCCTGTGGCAGTCGCCGCACCAGTCGCCACGCCTGAGCGCGCTCCGGCGGCTGGGCCCACGCAAGCGAATGCCCAAGTTGGCGTCCGGGCAAATGTCGAAGCGACCACGCCTGCTCCTGCGCCTTCGCCGTCTGGCGTGTCGCACAACCCGGCGATGATGATCGTCGGTGGTGCCGCGCTGATTGTCGGTGCAGTAGTTGGCGGCACGGCCGGTACGATCATCATGATCGTCGGTGGTGTTATCGGCCTTGTAGGGCTCTGGAATTATCTCCAGTAGACCTCTCCCGCTCCACAGGTAAGTGAACAAACCCGCATCGGAGATCGATGCGGGTTTGTTTTTTCCCTGTGCCCACTATCCCGCTACGCCGTTATTGGGGCCGGCGGTAGCTCGACGATCTCAAGCCAGTAGCGACCGAGGACATTCATTGCATCCACGAGCCCCGTAAATGTGACCGGCTTCGTAATGAAAGAATTCACGCCAAGCTGATAACTCCGAACGATGTCTTCGTCGAGCCGGGAGGTGGACAGCACGACGATAGGAATGTCGCGCAATGACTTGTCTGCTTTGATTATTTTCAGCGCTTCTCTGCCATTCATTTTGGGCATGTTGAGATCCAGCAGAATTAACCCTGGCCGCGGGGCCTTGCCGGTTTCGCCGGCATACTCACCGCGCTGGTGGAGATAGTCGAGCAACTGTTCGCCGTCCACCACGAATCGAATGGAATTCGACACGTGGGCGTTTTGTAGGGCCTGCTGCGTCAGGAGCCGGTCGTCCTCATCGTCATCGCAGATGAGAATGGTGATCGGAATTTTGTTTTCGCTTTGTATCATCACATATACCCTGTTACCGCCTGTTTGACCGGGAGGGTGACCGTGAAGGTCGCACCCTGCCCAGCACTGCTCGTCGCGACGATGGTGCCGCCGTGACGCTCGGCGATCTTTCGGCAAATGGCAAGGCCAATGCCAGACCCCTCGTATTGGGCCCGGCCGTGGAGTCGCTCAAACATCCGAAAGATCCTTTCTGCGTGTTCTTCATTGAAACCTATCCCATTGTCCGCAACGACTATGGTGCAAAGTTGCGGGCCAGGGCAAGTAGAGCTCACTTTCACAACTGGGGGCTTGTCCATTCTTCGATACTTAAGCGCATTCCCAAGAAGATTTTGGAGCAACTGCCGCATCTGAATAGCATCGGCGTCGATGGTTGGCAACGTCCCGACCTCAATTCGTCCGCCTGCTTCTGCGACTGCTGTCTCCAAGTCGGCAATGACTTCGCGTGCGATTCCGCCCAGATCCGTGGACGCGAACGGCTGAAATTTTGAAGTCAATTGCGAATACAGGAGCAGATCGTTGATCAGCGTGCGCATCCGCGTGGCCGCGCTAAGCATTCGTTCGAGATGCTGCCGTGAATCGCCTTCGAGCGAGCTTCCAGCGGACGCATTGAGCCGATCGCCGAATGTCAGAATCTTGCGCAACGGTTCTTGTAAATCGTGCGAAGCGACTGACGCATATTCGTCCAACGCCGCGTTCGACCGTTGCAACTCCCGATGTTGATCGGCTAAGCGCCATTCTGTGAAACGGCGTTGGGTAACGTCCTCGATTGCCAGCAGGATAATCCGGGACATGTTCGGCCCCTGTGACACCAAGCGGGCATTGAGCAACATAATTTTGCGCCCGATGCCTGGAAATACATGATCGACGTCGAAATCATATAGATGTGGAGCCACCGCCAGCTTGTCGCGCAATAACTCGCGGAGGGCGGGAATGTCCCACTGACCGTCGCCTAGAGTAAACAGGACTTTGCCGATTGTATCGTCGGGTTCGACGCGAAACGTGCTGAAGAAAGCGCGATTCGCCTGCGTGACGCGAAATTCCGGATCGAGGACCAGCAACGGTTCCCGAACCGTATCAATGATATCGAGCAACAGCTGATGGGCGGCGGGATAATCGCCGTCCAAGTCAGTTGCAGCTTCTGATGTGAATTGTTCGATATTAGTCACTCAGGCAGTTCCTTGTTCAGACGCACGCAACACAACCGGTCACGGAATCCGGCCATATGTCATTGGGGGAGAGTAGGGGAATCCAAGGGTGGCCGCAATCGCACGATGGTGTCAGCATGTTTGACAAATGGGGGGTTGCTGACCAGAAACGGGTCGGTAGCTTACAAAACGTAAATATCACTCGCCCACCAAAGCATAATGCCTCCCAGTAAGTCCACGATAGTCGCAATTATTGACGACAATCGCCTTGTGCGTGAGGCGTTGACGTCAATGCTCAATAAGCTTGAGGGTATGCGGGCCGTGGCGTTTGCAGTTGCCGACTCTGCCCTTTTAG
>JANYBD010000128.1 GCA_025360995.1 Gemmatimonadota bacterium | reverse complement strand
AAAGCTCGCGGCAAAGGACGTATCGTCGGCGGTCTTGGCAACCTTGAGGAATCCCCGCACACCCGCCGCCGCGCTGTCGAACTGCGACTGATCAATGTATGAGTTAATAATCTGCAACCGGGCGGTGCTCAAAGTCGGATCAAGCGCCAACGCACGCTTGAACGACTCCACGGCCGCCTGCGTCTGACCGATTTTATTTTCCAGCTGACCGCGGGCCATCCACAGCGTGCTTACTTTCGGCAACTTTGCCGTGGCACGTGCCGCATTCTCTGCCGCTTTCTGAAAGATGCTGTCGGACGCATAGGCGGCCGTCATCTTTTCAAAATACGCCTGATCGGCTAGCGAGGTGTCGATCTTCACCATCTCCTCCCCCAGCTTCGCCATCGCCTTAGTATCGTTTTGCGCCGCCTCAATGTTGAATAGCGTCTTTATCAACGACACGTCGCCAGGATTATCCGATGCCATTTTTTCGGCGATCGGCCGGGCCAAATCGAACTTGCCGGCGGCGGCGAGCTCGTTGGCGATTTGTGAACCCAGACGCGAGTTGGTCGGGTCGGACGCATAGAGCGCCTGCAATGTTTGGATCTTCTTATCTTTGTCGCCCGTCGCGTCGTACTGTGCCACGGCCTCGGTCAGCGCGATCTTGCTGCGCGGATCAATAGCCAGGATTTCGGTCACGACCTTGAGGATTTCCACGGCTGGCCGCTTCTGATCCTTCAGGCTGTTTAACAGGCAATAGCGCATCCACGTGGACTGACCATACGCGGCGATTCCGGCGCTCGCTTCGCGCACGGCGTCGGCACCTTTATGGTCCGTGACATTCAACCGGCAACGTTTTTCCGTTTCAAAAGTCTTTTCGTACACAGCGCCAAACGACCGGGCAAGCTTATCCGCGACATTATCGAGTTTGCTGCCGTCAAACGTTCCAAGCGGCTGAACCATCTGCATATCACGACCCAGCATGACGGCCGCATCAATCGAATATCCGGTGGCCGTTTTCGTGACCGTTCCTTCGATATACACGTCAGCGCGCATCTGCTTTGCGAGCGTGAAGGCGTCCATGGGCATCAGCGCTTCTGTCACCGGATAACCGGACGCCTCGAGCACGCCGTCGATTTGTTGTTTCGTGAAAACCGTCAGGGTGCGTTGCGAAATTTCGTCGCCAATCCGGCCACGAACCGCATCGGCAGCGTCGGCACCCAATTGTTTCTGGGAACTCTTAAATATGCTTACCATAAGCTTCGGGGCATTCGGATTCGGTCCGCGCCCAGGAATCTGGGCGCCAGCACCAATACCGAAGAAACCTGAAAATATGATCGCAGTCGTCGCGAACGTTCGGAGCTTGTTCCGATCCATCACGGTAGTTCCTCCAAAGCAGTGACCTGTCACTTCATACCCGGAAGCGGCCCGGAAGTCGCCTGGCGAGTCTCAAAAAAATGGGCGAAGAGGGATTCGAACCCCCGACACCCTGCGTGTAAGGCAGGTGCTCTAACCAGCTGAGCTATTCGCCCTTCCAAGCCCTACGACAGTATGGCCAGGGGTACGAGTACGGCATAACCAACGACGAGAAGTATCGGCGCAATCGTTTCACCGCCACGCGCCAAGTCGGCGTAGCCAGCGGCCAAAACCACTGCCGCAATGCCCCATTTCAGGGCGGGTTTCCCGACGGGTTTCCCGATTCGAGCCTGTTCCGTATCTGCCATGAGGGGCTGAGTTTAGGACTGTACTATGGTAGTGTCAAGCAAGGGTTGCTTGATTTACCATCACTTAATGAGATTGTCATTCGACAGCTCACTCCGCGCCCTGTTTGTGACTGGAATCTGGCGGCGACTCCGGAATAATACCCGATAACAGCGCTTCCAGTGCGCTTTGGCGTTCACGGGCGTCCTGAGCGGCATCGGCGAGCCGCATTTGTGCGAGGCGACACCGATCTCGGCGCCGGCGCGCAATCCACGCGGGGCCAAGCAGCAACAGCAGGGCCAATGCGCCAACGGTCACGTCGGCAAAGAGGGCCAGCCCGCCATACCGGCGTCGAGTGTTTGAGCGCCAAAGCGCTTCCATCTCGGGTTCGGTCACGCCATAGGCGCGCCGCAACGCCAAGTCAAACGACTGCGTCTCTCGCCAATGAGTGAAGAAGAGCGACAGGCCGCGCTCTCGATCCAACGCGGCGATTTCTGCAACCGCTCGCTGGGCGAGCGCGTAACCCTGTTGCGCCCGCGATTCCCCGCCCTGGAAGTATTGGTCAAGATTTTCGAGATGCGGCATGCCGCGCAACACCAGGGCGGCGTTGGTGGCCAACAGTTCATCACGCCCCCATTCGCGGGCGGCGAACGAGGCATACCCTTCGTCGAACCAACGCGGCGGCATGTGCCCGAGTAAACTGTACAGCGCCAGGTGAGCCAGCTCGTGACGCACCGTCACACGCGGGTCGCCGGCTGATGAATTAGCGGCGCTGCCCTGCAATACAATCCGGCCTTCTTCCGGGATTGCTATGGCCGCTCCCCACTCTGGGGCACCGGGCCCGATCCATTCCCGGAACCGTCGCATATCCGGAGCGATCGCAATCAAGGCGCGCGTCGTCGAACGGGGTAATCCGGGGAAGGTGTCGGTCGCCAGCGCCTGCATGAGCAGAGACCGCGCCAGCCGTTCATCCTTGGGGAAGGCCACAAAGGTGAATCGGCCGCTGTCCAGGCGAATAGCGTCGGAGGGTAACGCCAACGTTTGTGCGGGTGCCGGATGCATCAAGGCGCTGAACGCCAACAGGAGTACAAGCGCACAGGCCCACCAACCCTTGCGGCCTGGAACGTGCCATCGCGCCATCAGTTCTTCGGCGGCTGCCCTCCGGCCTCCACGACCGCCAGCAACTCGGCGCAGCGCTTGCCCCATGGGTTGAACTTGTTGGTCGCGAAACCTCTTTTCCACGTTTCCTTAGCGTCCTCGGTCTGCTCGTTGAACCAATAGGAGCGCCCAAGTTCGTAATATGCCTCAATCAAATTCGGCCCAAGCACCAGCGTCTTCTGGAAAAACGTCTCCGCATCTTCGTACATCTCGCGTTCGAGATAGACGAGACCGAGATAAAAATGTGCGTAGAGCGTAGCCTTTTTGTCATTGTCCAGCCGGATGGCTTTCGACAAATGTTCAATAGACTCGCCAAAAATACCTTTCTTCAAACAAATGTAACCGACATTAATGCGCGCCAATGCATTCTGCGGCTCTCGCATCAACACCTTTTGAAAACTCATCATGGCATCATCGTATTTTTCATTCAACATCTGTGCCCATCCGAGCAACGCCTCGCTCTGCGGATCGCCCGGCGACAGCGCAATCGCCTTGGTGAGCGCCGCTTCCGCGCCATCATAATCTCCAAGTGAAAGGCGGCTCCACCCCTTCTCCATGAACGTCGACGCACCAATATGATCGGCGTGCACCACAGGACGATCGCCGGTAAACTGCGGTGCCAAGGACGGTGACGCGGCCGTCTGTTGAGCCTTGAACTTGTCGACCAGTCCTTTGATGTCATCCTTCAACGCTGACAGGTCGGTCACTTGTTGTTCCACGCTTCTAAACAGCGTGATGATCTCGCCCTTGACCTTCATCCGATCCGATTCGCCAAGTGTGGCATCGAGTTGCGCATCAATATCAGCAAATCTGGATTTGTAGGTCGCCAGGGTTTCGTCAGACATGGGCCGCCCCCGCCACTACCTGATCGAGAATCACGTGCTCTCTCGCCGTGAGCAGTTGCGCAACGTCCAACGCAACGATGACGTGATCGCCTCGCCGCACTAACGCGCGAAGATATTGTTTCGCCAATCCTTTGAATAATGGCGGCGGCGCCTCAAGCTGCGCAGCGGTCACGGTGAGCACTTCATCCACCCCGTCGACGATAGCGGCGATCCAATCATCGCCGGCAACGACCACGAGAATCCGGGCGGACTCCCGTGACAGTGCGGCCGGCAATTCAAAACGCATTCGCAAATCAATAACGGGCACCACGCGGCCGCCGTAATCAATCACGCCTTCGAGCCAAGCCGGCACATTCGGAATCGGTCGCGGCGGCGTGAATCGCAACACGCGTTCGACTGCAAAAATGTCGGCGGCAAAACGATCGTCGCCCACCCGAAAGACGACGAGTTGCGTACGCCCGGACCTTTCCGTCGCGTTCATTGCTGTGCGTCTCCATTGGCAGAAGCGCCGATCGCGGTCAAGCGAATGAACAGCGCTTCGGTATTGACGAGCCCCACCAACTGCGCGGCACCAGAACACCAAACACCCGACAGGACGCCGTCAAAATCGGTGCCGGCTGGTACGGCGCGCACCGCGTCAGGCGCGAACACGGTCAGATCATCAACATCATCCACCATGAGCGCGAGGCGTCGGGCGCCGTCCCGCAAGACGAGCGCCGTGCCCCCGAACGCGGCGCGCTTCACACCCAGCGCCCAGCCACCGTCGAATGCGCTCACCGTGCGATCACGATACCGTAACTGACCCGCTAGCCCGCGGCCAGCACCGGGAACCCAGTCGATCGGCGGAGCATCAATCGCCTCTTCGACGTCACGGACCGGAAAAGCGAATCGCTCGTCTCCCACTCGTGCGACGACATGTAGCATGCTCGCCGCTGCGGGCTCGCCCCCCGTACCCACTGTTGAGATCATCGGGCGGCTCCAGTTCGGCGGGCATGCAGCAACGTCTCTACTGCCGACGTCACACCGTGCAGTGGCACGACGCGATCGGCACCCGCACTTTCGAGCGCCGCCAACGGCATTCCATAAATCGTTGCGGAGTCGCGGTCTTGCACAACGGCGCCGCCCCCCGCTGCCCGAATCGCGGCAAGCCCGGCGCTTCCGTCGCGCCCCATTCCGGTGAGGACCACACCAACAGACGCCGATCCGAACAGTGCTGCTACCGACACAAACAGGAGATCAGCGGCCGGTCGCACGCCCCAAACGGTCGGCGAGTCGTCCAGCACGATCCTCGCGCCGTGCGCTCCACCGTGCG
>JANYBD010000089.1 GCA_025360995.1 Gemmatimonadota bacterium | reverse complement strand
TGCCGCGACGGCATTGGCGGCCTCGGCGACGATGCGTGGCCGGCTACGCGACGGTCAGCGGGCCCTCGCACAGTCCATTCCCGACCCGAATGGAGCTTCGGCGGGCGCAGTGCACGTCGCCCGTTTGTCGGTAATGCTCGACAGCGCTTGGGTGCAGAGCTACTACCTCAACGACGTGGCTGGTGCGTCCGCGACAGTGCGCCGAGCGCTCGGCAGAGTGCCGATGGAGTCTATCGCGCCGCAGGATCGCCCGTGGGCAGCATTGCTGGCGATCGCCGCAATCACGCATGATGCGGTCGCGGCGCGCGGATATGAGTCGTCGTTCGAAAAGGACAACGCGAATTCCACCGCCTCGCTTATTGCAGGGAGCAATGATGTCGCCAAAGGTCTGCTCGCGTTGGCCGAGAACCGGCCGGTTGATGCCGCGGCACGCTTTGCTGCTGCCGACAAGGGAGATTTAGGGCCGAAACAGATTGGACCGTGGCGCGCGAAGGCGTTGGATTTAGCCAATCAGCCCGACTCGGCAATCTCGGAGTTTGAACGGTATCTCGCCTTGCCGGACCCGGGATTGAACACCCATCGCGACAATCTTGCTGGCACGCACAAGCGGCTCGGCGAGTTATATGACGCAAAGGCTAATAGTGTGAAGGCGCTGGAGCACTACGAAAAATTCGTGGAACTCTGGAAGGATGCGGACTCGGAATTACAACCGAAGGTGCGCGCGGCGCGGGCGCGAATTGATGAGTTGCGGCGTAATGGGACGAAGGGATGACGATACCGCTTCTGCAACTCTCCTGAAAGCTCTGCGGTCCACACTCGGCGATACGTGCCCCGCGTAATCGTCATCGGCGCCGGCGCCGCCGGTACGATGGCAGCGATTTTCGCCGCACGTTCCGGTGCCAAAACGCTGCTGCTCGAACGCACACGCGATGGCGGCCGGAAGATTCTCATCAGCGGCGGCGGTCGGTGTAATGTTTTGCCGATGCGACTGGATGAATCGCGGTTTGTTACGGATTCGTCTCCCAACCTGCTGCGTAAAATGGTACGCGCCTGGCCGCTTGCCGAGCAACGGGCGTTTTTTGAAAACGACCTCGGAATTGCGCTTGTAGAAGAAACGGACTCGTCCAAACTATTTCCGGCGTCACACCGGGCCCGCGATGTGCGCGATGGCTTGCTGGCCTATGCCGCGGGCAATGGCGTGCAACTGATAATGGACACGATGGTCACGGATATCATTCCCGCTGCATCAGGATGGCGAGTCGAGCGCGACGGCGCCGATCCGCTCGAAGCTGACGCCGTGATCGTCGCCACCGGTGGACTTTCTGTACCCAACACCGGAAGTGACGGCTTCGGGTTGCGCACGTTGGCGGCATTGGGGCACGAAATGCACACCACGTACGCAGCGCTCACTCCGATTACCGCGAACGCACCGGCGTTAAATAGTCTCGCAGGCGTGTCCTTAACGGTGACGCTTACCGCGCGCTCGGCGGAACGCACGGCCACGGCAACCGGTGGATTTCTGTTTACCCACCACGGCTATAGTGGTCCGTCGGTGCTCGATGTGTCGCACGTGATTGTGCGATCTAGAGCAGAAGGGGATTCGTCCGCACGCTTGACCGTGCGATGGACGCCGCTCGACGACGCCGAATGGGAACGCGCGCTGAAACCCAACGGCGCGCGCACGGTGACTGGCGCCGTGCGTGCGGAATTGCCGGACCGTCTTGCCGCCGTTCTGCTTCAGGTGGCTAATGTAGACCCCGCGCGCACTCTGTCTGAGCTTCGTCGCGAGGAGCGGTTGCGAATAATCGAAACGCTTGTGCGGGGCGAACTCCCGTGGCACGGCGACGAGGGCTACAAAAAAGCCGAAGTGACTGGTGGGGGTGTGGCGTTATCGGAAGTTGATGCGCGGACGATGCAGAGTAAACGGCATAGGGGACTGTTTATCTGTGGCGAGGCGCTCGATGCCTTTGGCCCGATCGGCGGTTACAACTTTCTGTGGGCATGGGCGACGGGGCGCGCCGCGGGAATAGGCGCGGCCCGCGCCTGATCTCGGTTTATGCGTCGAGCGACCGCCGGACGGCCTCCAACAACTGTTGGGTTGTGGACGGCTTGCTAATGAAATTCTGCCCTTCGCGCAGGGAGAGTTCGCGGCCGGCGATGTCGGCGCTGTAACCGCTCGTGAAGATGACGCGCAGCTTTGGATCGCGCTCCCGCAGCAATCCCGCCAAATCACGACCGCTCGTTCCCACCGGCATAACTATGTCGGTGAAGAGCAGTCGAATAGTTTCGGTCCCGCCCTTGGGTGCGGCCGCCGCGGTCGCCGCGTCGGCTGCGCTGGGAAGCGCCACGGCATCATCAGCGCGGAGAAAAACATGGAAGGTGGTGCCTTCACCGAGTGTGCTATCGACGGTGACACAACCGCCATGTTGCTTCACAATGCCAAACACGGTGGCGAACCCGAGGCCTGTGCCTTTCCCGGGTTCTTTCGTCGTATAAAAAGGTTCGAAAATCCGCGGCAATTGTTGTGGTGAAATGCCGCTGCCGGAATCGGTGACCCGCAGGCAGACATAATGCCCCTCTGACGCGTCCGGAATCGCTGCGACGTCGGCGCTGCTCAACATTCTATCAGTCGTCTCGATCGTCAGTTGTCCGCCGTCAGGCATGGCATCGCGGGAGTTGACAATGAGATTGAGCAATATTTGATCGAGCATGCCGGCGACTGCTCGGGTCAGCAATGAGTGCGATGCGAGGTTGAGCTGGAAACGCACGTCTTCGCCAAGAATTCGCTGGAGCATTTTCGTCAGGCTGGTGACGATGTCGTTCAGGCCCAGTTAATGAGTGGCCTCACAACTGCCGCAAGCGCTTTACCAGATCTAATGCCGGACGTCGCCACTGCCACGGCAATCGCGAGCTCAAAGTTGTTGCCGAGCTGGCGCGGGCCGTCCACGAAACGCCGCGTACGCTCATTCGCGCTGCTGAGGAGCGCGTGGGATGACCGCGAGGGTCGCCTCTCTTCTGCGAACCCAATACTGCTATGCTCGGTCCCACTTCCTGAAGTAAGTCTTCAAGCGATCCACGGTATGATGCCACTGCTGAGTGACGGGCCTGCAAACGGTGTTCTGATTCCCGAACAGGCCGACTTCGTTCACTGCGTTGGCATCTCCTACGCTATCGAGCCACTTCACGCTGACAAAGTACTCTGACTTTTCAGGGTCATCCGCATTCTTCCGGTAGTCAGCGCCATGCTTGAGAACATCTAGTGCAACGCGCGGCCCTGTTGCCGTCTGCACCGTAAAGTCCTTCGCGGGGCGCACGGTATCCGTTACGCGTCCGACCCCCACATAGCCCGTGTGCGGAATCTTCACCCACACGCGGTCGCCCGGCGAAAGCAGCTTCAAGGTTTGACTATACCAACTGCCACCGCCGCCGCTGATGAAACCGTACTTTCGAGCGTCATCCCAGTTCCTCCACTTCGGATCGCCGAACGAAACGTAGAACTCGCCATTCCACGGCTCCTTTTTTCCCTTCGCGCGACTGCTACTGACGACGTTCGCCTGAGTCTCCTCGGGATCAATGAGCCAGGTGCGGCTGAGGAGTTGCTCATCCCCATGTTGGAAGACCTGAAAGAAAACGGCGTTGATCGCAACGTCGCGCTCACTCAGATACTCCATAATCCGTTCGGTCGCGTCATCTAGCTCGGACGCCACAATGATGATCTGGTGCGAGTCGTTCAGCGAATCCTCATCGAGCTCGATGCCGAACCGTTCGCGGAACGCATTCGAGAGATCCCCGCCACTTGAGAAGCGATGATAGATGTCCGCAATTTTGTCTGCTGTAAGCGCCTCGACCCATGACGCGTAATCCAATGCTTGCGCGACGATGTCTCGTGGCGTGCGGTTGCGCTTCAGTTCTATCAAGACAAGAGACGCGTCCGGCGCAATCGCGAGCAGGTCGATTCGCCCGCCATGACTCGTGACCTCTTGCTGACCGATCAACATCCACTCGCTGGACAGAATACGCGAGTCGGCAACAATCAAATCCTCAAGTTTCTTCTCGCTCGGAAGGCGACTTGGCGTTAGCTGGACGGGACTCTCTCCCACCTTCCAGATCGTGCTCCGTATAGGCATTGGCGACTAGACCTTGATACAGGTGACGGGATTCTGTTGTCCCGGCGCAAGATACTTCCGAACAGATCCTCCACGATAGATTGTCCTGATTTAGTCCGGCGCCACGGCACCGCGGAAACCCATCGAACGAGCGCGCAGACGCAGGAAGTGACGCCCGAGTGATGGGTGCGTTGTGCTGTGTTTTACGCAGACGCTCAAAGATGTAACAGAAAGCACGGTTCGGTCGCCATTCGTAGTTCGCCTCGTTTGCCGCAATGCGTTGCACAGGGTGATTCAAGAATCATACATCCGGCTACGCGACGACACCGGCATCGTGCCGTGCCCGGCGGTCCTGCAGAGCGGGGGATCACTGTCATGCTGCCTTTGCATGAGCGTTCCAGTATCTATAATACGAGAGGATTCCCAACGAACCACTCGCGGAGGACACTATGGTCACCAAGGTTATCGCACTCAGCACTGCTCTCGTAGCGCTGGCAGTATCTGGCGCCGTGCGACCAGGCGCCGCGCAGCAACCGGCGATCGTACCGGCATATTGGTCACCCGTTGAAGAAGCGCTGAGTCGAAAAGGGACGATGCAAGCCGCAAACGTCATCAAATTCAGTTTCCCCAGGAGTGACCTATTCGTTGTGGCTGATGGCGTGACGCTCAAGCCGGCCTTCGCACTTGGTGGATGGGTGGCGTTTGAGGATGCTGGTAAGAACCGCACGGTTATGATGGGTGATCTCGTGCTTATGGAAAGTGAGGTGGGTCCCGTGATGCAGGCGCTGCAAGC
>JANYBD010000075.1 GCA_025360995.1 Gemmatimonadota bacterium | reverse complement strand
GGACGGGCAAGCGCCGGCGCACTGCAAGCAAAGGGGCTCGATGAACGGGCTATCGCAAAAGAACTTGGCGTCGGGTCTCTGCTCACGGGCTCAGTACAACGCGCTGACGGAAAAATTCGCATCAGCGTCACGTTGTCCGCCGCTGATGGTGTGGTCCGATGGACGCAAGCGTATAACCGGCCAATCGCAAATATTTTCGACGTCCAGGACGAAATTGCGCGCGAAGTGGCCCATGAATTGTTGGGATCCCTCGGCTTGAGTGCGGCCGGCACGCTTCTCCGTACCGAGACGGCCGACGCTGAAGCGCACGCCAATCTGCTACAAGGCATCGTACTGTGGAACCGACGTACGGCGCCGACCGTCCGGCAGTCAATCACATTGTTCGAGCAAGCCGCGGCCCGCGATCCAAAGTATGCGCGAGCACAAGCGTGGATCGCACTGGGTTACGCGGCGTTGATTTTCTATGCGGATGACGAAACAGATGTTCTGCTCGACCGGGCAACCGCTGCCGCCGATCGTGCGATCGCCATGGATTCGACGATCGGCGAGGCGTACACCGCGTCGGCGATGGCGCTCGCCGTGCGATGGCAGAATCGCGATGCTGACGCGCGTTTTCGGCAAGCGCTATCGCGAGATTCAACGCTCGCCACGTCGTGGTTCTGGTACGGCCTGTTAGCGATGCACCAAGGCAAATTTGCCGAAGCCCAACATCGGATGTATCGGGCACGCGAGTTAGAACCGGCGTCACTGGTGATACGGTCCGGCATCATTCAGTACATGCTCGCCCAACGTCAATACTCGGTGGCCGACACGGCGGCTCACCACCTCCTCGCTTCGGATTCCACATTTGCCCTGACCTGGCAAGTTCGCACGGAGGCTGAATTAGAGTTGGGCCGCGTCGGCGAGGCGATTAGTAACTACGAACGGTATCTTCTTCGTCAACCAGGAATACGGCCTGTAGAGCAGCAGGGCCGGTTCGCTTGGATGCTCGCTGTCGCCGGACGCTCCGCGCAAGCGCGGTCGGTGATCGAACAGCTACGAAAGGAAAACGGTGGAAAAATGCCACCCGTCGGAGTCATCGCGGTGGCTATCGAGCGCCTCGGTGATATGGACAGCGCACTTGTCGTGCTTGCGGACGCCATTGCGAAGCACGATCCGTGGTTATTGCAGTACAACCACAACGAACGCTTCGATCGCCTGCGGAAGGATCCGCGAGGCTTAGCGCTAATGTTGAAGCTAGACGGGTGAAGTTGCCTCTTTTCCAGACCGTGTAACCCGGAGTCACCGCGTGAACAGCTTTTCCGTTGTAGCAGCGAGCGCGATTATTCTTGCCGCGTGGTCCGTCCCCTCGACGGCGTCCGCACAGTCGCGGGCCTTTCCGCCCGAACTCCCCACCAAATGGACGCCGCCACCCGGAATCCGAATCGACCACGAAGTTGCGGGTTTCGCAAAGGTGCTCTGCTCGGCGCTCTTCGTCACTGGCCGACCACTCAAAGACGCCGCCGACGAAGACGGATTCTTCATCTCGCCGGCCGCGAGCCGCGCCACCACCACTGATACGATCGTCGATCGCACACGCCAATCCGTGACCGTTCGCACGAAAAACGGCGTCACCCGCACGGCGCGTCGCTTCGGAGACCAAGGGTGCGTTATCCTGCCAGCAGGCGAAGACTCGGTGCACTTCACACCGCGCCGCGTCGTAAGCTCGCTGCCGGATGGCGCGAACGTATCCTGGCCAATGGGCGATCGCGTAGTTGCCCGACGGTTGCCCGCCGAAATCAACCGGGCCGCGCTTACCGCGGCGACCAACGCCGCATTCGCTCCCGACTCCGCACTGACGGCGGCTTGGGTTGTTCTATACAAGGGCCGCATTATTGCCGAGCGGTATCGCGCCGGCGTCGACGAGAACACGAGGCTCCCTGGCTGGTCGATGGGCAAGAGCGTTACCGCGACGGTATTGGCGAGGCTCATCCAAGAGAAATACCTGGGATTGTGGGATGCCGCTCCAATTCCGGAGTGGCAGTCGGCCGGCGATGAACGCCAAAAGATTCGGGTCGCCGACATTCTGCGGATGTCGAGTGGGTTGCGTTTCGTTTCAACATTTGACCCGAACTACAAACCGGCGATGGGCTACCCCGATCATCTCTACGTATATACAGGAGCGATCGACGCCTTCAAATACGCGGCAACGCGCCCGCAACAATGGGCGCCGAACACGGTCGGACTGTATCGCAATTCCGATCCTCTGCTCGCCAACTATATGATCCGCCGCCTCGTCGAAGCGAAGGGTGAGGATTATTTCTCAAGCTGGCAACATCACTTGTTCGATAAGATTGGTGTGCGCCGTATGACGCTCGAGACCGATCCGTACGGCAACTTCCTGCTGATGGGTTTTGATTTTGCGCCGGCGCGCGATTTCGCGCGAATCGCTCAACTGTA
>JANYBD010000159.1 GCA_025360995.1 Gemmatimonadota bacterium | reverse complement strand
CGAGAGCGGCAACGAGTGCTGAGGCACCCACGCGCCGCAAGAACCTACTAATGTCGATCATGCTTCCACCTCAACTGAGGAGTGACGGAACGTGTTGTCACCAAAACGGCGAAGCAACACCCGAACGCGCCCGCAGTTGCCAGGCGATCCTACAAACAGCAGGGTCAACGTGTACTAGGCCTTACCCGAAGACCCCCTCCGGCGTCACAGATTTGGGCACATTAAACTCTGACCCCTAAACTCTGGCCCCTTTCACTAGCTATCCCCACCTGCCAGCCTTGTGGGAATCATGGCCCTTCCTCTCCCATTTCCCCCCGCTTCAGGGCCCCATACCGGCGATTCCGCCGGCCCGTGGGTATTGGGCCTGTCCGCCTTTTACCACGACAGCGCGGCCTGCCTCGTTCGCGGCACCGAAATCGTCGCCGCTGCCCAGGAAGAGCGATTCTCCCGGATCAAAGGGGACGACGCCTTCCCGGCCCAAGCGGCCGCCTGGTGCCTCGATTTCGCCGGAATTCAAGCCCGTGACCTCACCGCAGTAGCCTTCTATGAAAAGCCCCTACTCCGATTCGATCGCATCCTCGAGACATTCCTCGCCCTCGCTCCCAGGGGATTCCAAGCCTTCCAGCACGCCGGACCCTTATGGATGCGCGACCGCTTACGCGTCACCCCCTTAATTCGAGATGGATTGAATGGGTACGATGGATCTGTGCTCTTCGTCGAGCACCATGCTTCGCATGCCGCCAGCGCCTTTTATCCGTCGCCGTTCACCGACGCGGCGATCCTCACCATCGATGGGGTCGGCGAGTGGGCCACAGCGACCATCGGTGAAGGTCACGGCAACCGCATCACAACCCACAAGGAAATGCACTGGCCGGACTCGCTCGGCTTGCTCTACTCGGCATTCACCTACCATTGCGGATTCAAGGTCAACTCCGGCGAATACAAACTCATGGGGCTCGCTCCTTATGGCCGCCCGCGATACACCGCCCGCCTGCTCGATCAGGTAGTAGATCTGCGCGACGACGGATCGTTTCGCCTCAACCAGACGTTTTTCAATTATCTGGGCGGCCTGACGATGACCAGCAACGCTTTCTCCGAATTGTTCGACGGGCCACCTCGCCAGCCCGACGCGGAGATCACGCAGCGAGAAATGGATCTCGCGCGATCGATGCAAGACGTCACGGAAGAGATTGTGCTGCGTATGGTACGCACAGCACACAAACTCACCGGCAACCGCCACCTATGTATGGCCGGCGGAGTGGCACTCAACGCTGTCGCAAACGGCCGGGTGAGACGTGAAGGTCCGTTTGATGAAATCTGGGTCCAGCCAGCCGCCGGCGATGCCGGCGGCGCAATTGGTGCCGCGTTGCTCGCCTCCCACGAACTCACTGGCGCCCCCAGAACGCCAAAACCAAGCGATTCGATGCAGGGGACGTACCTCGGGCCTTCATATGATGCATCTGTGCTGGCCGCGGCGTTTGATCTCCTCGGCGCGCCCGCCGAACGCCTGGACGAAACAGCCCTGATCGATCGCACCGCTGACTTGCTCGCCGCAGGAAAAGTGATTGGCTGGTTCGACGGGCGGATGGAGTTTGGCCCGCGCTCGCTTGGCGCGCGCAGCATTCTGGCGGACCCCCGCAATCCGCAGATGCAATCCGTCGTCAATCTGAAGATTAAATTTCGAGAAAATTTTCGCCCATTCGCGCCGAGCGTACTCGCCGAGCGTGCCAGTGAGTATTTCGATTTGGGAGGAGAGTCGCCGTATATGCTGCAAGTGGCCCCGGTAACCGCGGCGCAGCGGTTGCGAATTCCAGCGGTAACCCATGTAGACGGATCGGCGCGTCCGCAAACCGTGACCGTCGAGCGCGCGCCGCGTCTCCATGCGTTGCTACGCGCGTTCGAGTCACGCACCGGTGTCCCGGTGCTGATCAACACATCGTTTAATGTCCGCGGCGAACCAATGGTATGTACGCCGGAGGATGCGTATGCCTGCTTTATGCAAACCGGGATCGACTATCTCGTAATGCCGCCATTTATCCTTGAGAAAGCAGCGCAACCCCACGCCGGAGACCTTGCCAGATGGCAGCGTCCGCTCGCGCTCGACTAACCGCGGCGGCCGGCCGCCGCTTCGCCTTTCAAGTCGGCGGAGCGTTCCTGTTGATTGGCGCGCTGCTCTGGTGGCGCGCCCGGTGGAGCGCGCCGCTGTTCGCCGGCATCGGCACAATACTGATTGTATTGGGCATGGCAGTGCCGGATCGACTCGGTCCGCTGGAGCGCACGTGGATGCGCATCGGCGATCTGCTCGGGCGTGTGATGGGGCCCATCACCCTTGCCATCATATATTTTCTGGTGGTCACTCCATTGGGCTGGCTTCGACGCCGGTTCGGCGGTTCCACTCTTGTGCGGCCGGATGGCGCCAGTTTTTGGATCGACAAAGCGCCCGAAGACGACTCGGTAGCAACACGGCGGGAGCGGATGCGCCGCCAGTTCTAGTAACCTCTGAGGAATATGTTCGACATTTTGCGCGAACTGTGGGCCTACATGCGGGCGCGCAAGAAGCTGTGGCTGCTGCCGCTGATTCTCATCCTTGGCGCGGCGAGTGCGTTGCTGGTTTTTTCGCAGGGCTCGGCGCTCGCGCCATTTATTTATTCGATCTTTTAGCGTGAAGAAACCAAAACCGCAGCCCGCAAAGCCGCTGCTTTCGCCATCACGCGCGAGAATGTTTCTGGCGATTACCGTGTTCACTCCGGTCGCCCTGCTGTGCGGTCTCGAGCTGGGATTGCGGCTATTTTGGGCAGGCGGAGCGATGCCGCTATTTGGACCGTCGCCGGAGGGTCACGGGAACTACCGCGTCGCCCGCGCCGATGTTGCCCGTCGGTATTTCCCGGACGAACAGTTTCCACCAGCACCGCCGCACGACCTGTTCGCCGCGGCCAAGCCGGCACACGGATTTCGCGTGTTCGTCCTCGGCGAATCGTCGGCTGCGGGTTTTCCCTTTCCGCGCAACGGAACATTCTCACGCGTCTTACGCGACGCGTTACACGACGTGCTGCCCAACGATTCCGTCGAAGTGGTCAACGTTGGTATCGCCGCTACCAACAGTTACACAATGCTCGACCTCGCGAATGATGTCATCGCCGAGCGACCGGATGCCGTACTGATCTATGGCGGACACAACGAGTACTACGGGGCGCTTGGCGTTGGATCATCGGTTCGCATTGCCGGATCTCCGGCCCTCGTGCGGCTGTATGTCAATGCGTTGCATTTGCGGACGGTCGTGTTGCTGCGGTCGGTGATTGGCTTGGTGCGGCACGCCTTCGCGCATCAAATGCCGGACGATGTCACAGTCGCAAGCTTTATGGAAACGGTCGTGCGTGACCAACGCATCGCACTTGGTTCAACGCGCTTCGCTGCCGGCGAACGACAGTTCGACGAAAACTTGAGATTGCTACTCGGACATTTCCGGAATTCCCGCATTCCGATTTTTGTCGGGAGCCTCGCGTCGAACCTGCGCGATCAGCCGCCGTTGACGTCGGACGCCAACGGTGGAGCTGCCGGCGCTAACGCCGCATTCACCAGTGCAACTGCTGCACTAGCGCGTGGGGACACGATTGCCGCGCGAGCCGGCTTTGTGAAGGCCCGCGATCTCGACGTGGTTCGTTTTCGCGCTCCGTCCTCCTTCAATGGAATTATCCGCGCCGCCGCCGCGGCAAACGACGCGGTCTATGTACCTGTCGCTGAGGCATTTGACTCGGTAGCACCAGGTCACATACCGGGCCACGAATTGTTTCTGGAACACGTGCATCCAACCCGTTCCGGATACGTGCTGATGGCCAGCACTTTTTACGAGTCGCTGCGTGCCGCTCACTTTCTCGGACGACAGGCGCAGACGAATCGCCTTGGGTCGTGGGCGCAGTACAATGAGCGCATGGCACTTTCGCCGTTCGACGATCGGGTGGCGTATCACACAACGCAGTCCATCATCAAACGATGGCCATTTGTGCCGGTGGCACAGCAGGTTGATTATCGCGGCACGTATAAGGCGGTCAGCCTCAGTGACAGCCTTGCACTGTTGGTGGCGCGCGGCGGAATACCGTGGGAACAGGCAAAGGTCCTATTGACCGAACGATTCATTGCTACCGCGCAAACCGATTCGGCGCTGATAGAGATCCGCGGACTTATTCGCGATGCACCCCTGGAAGCGGCGCCAAATGAGATGGCGGCCCGGGCCTTGCTCCTGGCAGGACGGGAGGCCGAGGCAGAGTCGTATCTGCGCTCGGCATATGCACTGCAACCGTCAGCGATGTCCACGTTGTCACTGGCAATGTTGGCTGCACACCGCCGCGATTTTGCCACGGCGATCCGTTTATATCTCGAGAGCTTGCAGCTCCAACCGAAGGCGGCGAATACGATGTATCAGCTGTCGCTGACATACGCTCTCGCCGGTGACATCGTGCGCGCGCGGCAGTACGCCCAGCTCGCCGCGGCAACTCAGCCGGATTTTCCTGGCCTGGCAGAGTGGTTGACCCAACTGCAACTGTCACCAGCTCACTGAGCGCTCCCATCTCGCGTTCAAAAGGGGTTCTGTGGTATAGTATGGGTATGCGAACTCTTTCATCACTTTTTATTGCTGCCTTGGCCTGTGTTGCTGTCCCGGCATGCGAGCCCGCGCCAGCCGCAAACACGCCTGAGATTGCAGCACTGGCGCCAGGAAAAGCAGCTAGTGCCGTAGCCGGCGCCGCCGCCGATTCTAAATCCGATTCGATTCGACTCGCCGTCGCCAAGGCAAACGCCGCCTCGCAACTGGCAATTAAGGAAGCCGCTATAAAAGCCGCGAAAGTCGGAGCAACTCCGGTGCCCGTTGGTGATGTGCCGGCTGTGCAGTCAACGGTTTCGGCAAAAGCAGAGGGCCTGCTCGCACACGCCGACAGGATGCGTACGCTCGGCAGCCCCGACGCAAAAGTGTGGATGATCATGGTCAGTGATTTTCAATGCCCGTGGTGCGCGAAGTTCGAACGTGAAACTTGGCCCGCCATCCGCGACGAATATGTATTCCCCGGAAGAGTGCGTGTGGCGTTCCTCAATTTTCCGATGCCGGCACACCGGAATTCATGGGCCGCCTCGGAGGTCGCGATGTGTGCCGCTGGCCAACCCACCGGAAAATTCTGGCCCATTCACGACGCCATTTTCCGTGAACAGGAACATTGGGAGACCGAATCGGACCCTCTGCCAAAATTGCTCCAGCAACTCGAAAAGATCGGTATGCCTGTCGATTCCATCAGCAGTTGTGTCAAACAGCATCTGACCCGTCCGCTGATTCAGGGAGATATCGACCGCGCCACCCGTGCCGGCGCGACCTCAACGCCGACGTTTTTTATCGGCGGCACGCCGCTGATTGGGGCTGCCTCGATCACGGAATTTCGCAAGGCGATTGACGCGGCATTGGCCAAGGTCGAAAAATAGTCCCGACGACGCGCGACGAACTCTCGTGAAGGTCGCGTGCATCCGCTTCTAAAGATTCCCTATGCGGCGGCCGGCGCAGTCGCGCAGGTCGCGGCGACGCTTGCACCGTCCTCCGCTGGAAAGCTCGGGTTGTCGCTGCGGGCGCGCCACGGAATTCGAGCCCGCTATGAAGATTGGGGTTTGCGGTACCGCGACCCCGCCCGTCCGCTCCTCTGGATACACGCCCCATCGGTCGGTGAAGGATTGCAGGCGCGGCCGGTGATTGCGCTCCTGCGCGCGCGGCACCCGAAGTTGCAAATCGCGTATACATTTTTCTCGCCGAGCGCAGCGCCATTTTCCGCAGGCGTTGGTGCGGATTTCTGTGACTATCTGCCATTCGATACGTTTGGCGATTCTGACGCAGCCCTTCGTGCGCTGCGGCCAACCGCGCTCGTCTTCAGCAAACTCGATGTCTGGCCGGTGCTCGTCGAACGTGCAGTTGCGCACGGCACTCGCGCTGGCCTGATCTCAGCGACACTCGCCGAGACGTCGGCACGAACTTCGGCGATGGCATCGTGGCTACTCCGCGACGCGTATCGCGCACTCGACGCGGTTGGAGCGATTGACAACGAGGACGCGACGCGACTCATGCAACTCGGCGCACACGCGGATCGAATCCAAGTCACCGGCGATACGCGTTACGACCAAGTCTGGGAACGTGCGGCGGCGGCCAATCTCGGTAGTGCGCTATTGGCACCGTTGGCCGGTTCACATCGTCCGACGCTAGTCGCCGGTTCGACCTGGCCCGGCGACGAGGCGGCGCTCCTGGAAGCATGGCGAGCCGTTCTTGTGCAGGTACCTCAGGCGCGAATAATTATAGCGCCACACGAACTGACCACGGCGCAGTTGACCAACATCGAACAATGGGCGGAACAGTCGCATTTGAGGTTCGCGCGTCTCGGCGCCGCATCCCAGGCGCAGGCCGACATGGTGCTGGTCGATCGCGTCGGGGTGCTGGGAGACTTGTATGCACTCGCCGATGTCGCGTTCGTCGGTGGGGGATTTCACGGCGCCGGCCTGCACTCGGTTCTCGAACCGGCCGCGTTCGGCGTTCCTGTGCTTTTTGGTCCGCAATACGGCGCGAGCCGCGACGCTTCCCGGCTGCTTGCCGATGGCGGCGGGTTTACCGCGAACTCGGCACAGGCGCTGGCGTCCCGAATGATTTCGCTGTTGACGGAAACGGAAACGCGCGTCACCGCCGGGGGGCGGGCACGCGCATTGGTAGAGTCCGGACTGGGCGCCGCTGCAAAATCTGCAGCGCTCGTGGAACAGTTGCTGGCTATTTCCTAAGTCCCTTGGGCGTCCAGGCCAGCGAGAAGCCAACCGAACTGTTCCCACCGAAATAGTCGGTGCCGCCGAGCAGCACGGCAGCGCGCAATGAGATTTGCGGTGTCATTACAAAATCGAGACCAAGATCGACGTCCACGTCAACTTTCGAAGTGTTGCCGGCGCAATTGCCACAATGATCGAATGACAGCCGGGGATGCGCGTATGGGGTCAGGCGGTATTCACCATCGAGCAGAAACGAATGGCCGATGACCGCGCCGAGTGGAATTCGTGACACCGAATTCCCGTTGGCAAACGATGCGCCGATGCCACCGGTGAGGGCGATGTCAAATGGTAGATCGTCAGTTGCACGATTGACTTGATACGCCACGGAACCGCCGAAGAGCAATCGCGTGTCGCCGCCACCCTTCGGCGCGACCAGACCCGCGTCTACTCCCCACTGCAGCGTTTCGCTCGCGCCTTCGCGCCATTGAAAATACAGCGACGTCCCCGCCCCACTCGCCGCCGCAAAGTTGTATTCGCGGTCGACGATGCGCGGCGTCTGCAGTGCCGGATAGTTATACGATTGTGCTGCGGCGCCCGATATTGCAAGAAACGATAGGGCAATCAATCGGCGAATCATCGTTACACCCGCGCCGATTTTTCGGTCACGACACGCACCTGATTGTCGACGACCTGCAGAAAACCACCGTCAACAGTAAAGCGCGATCCGTCGCCAACCCGCAACGTCCCTTTCCCGAGCACAATCACCATTGGTGCGTGGCCCGTGAGAATGCCGACTTCACCG
>JANYBD010000042.1 GCA_025360995.1 Gemmatimonadota bacterium | reverse complement strand
GCATAAATGTCTGCCCGATGGTCAACATCGCGCTCACCCGCCACTTGCTCCGGTGCCATGTACGCGGGCGTGCCGATTGACGTGCCCACCTGCGTCAACGTCGCCGAGCCATCCTGCGTGCGCGACGCGGACACGGCTTTGGCGATGCCGAAATCGGTAACCATCGCCGTGCCGTGCGAGAGGAGCACGTTGTCGGGTTTGATGTCACGGTGGACTACACCGCGCGCATGGGCATAGCTCAGGGCACGCGCCACGTCACGCAGAATTCCCACGCATTCAGCGATGGAGAGTGTCGGCCCGACGGCGAGGCGGCCGCGCAACGATTCGCCCGGCACGTAGGGCATCGTGTAATACGGCACGCCGTCGGCGTCGCCGGCCGACAACAATGGGACGATATTCGCCTGTTGCAGCGACGCCACCACCTGAATTTCGCGTGCGAAGCGATCGAGGCTTACTCCGGCGGCGGCATCGGAAGAAAGCACTTTAATCACGACAGCACGATTGAGGCTCGTTTCACGCGCGGCAAACACGCGTGACATTCCGCCCCCGCTGAGTTCGCGTTCCAACGTGTAGCTCTTGCCGAGCGTTGTTTGCAGTTTCTGCTGCAGATCGCTCATATGGAGTGGAGGGCGAATCGCCGGTGCGCGGGTCGAATCCGGACCTTTGGTGGCGTCCGCAAGAGGCGAGTGAGCGTGATCATGGGGTGCGACAAATATGGGCGTCCGCCCGCGACTTCGCATCAGCGGCGGGACGAAATAGATCGGCTGATCAAATACGCTGGCATCTGAGAGTGCGAGGGCATATCGTTACCTCAGCAATTTTCTATAAGTCCCCTCCACTCGCCCAATGGACCTCCGCGAACAACTGCAACGCTCCCTGGGCGATGCCTACACCCTTGAGCGCGAACTTGGTGGCGGTGGAATGTCGCGGGTGTTCCTCGCCAATGAGACGGCGCTCGGACGGCAGGTTGTCGTAAAGGTGCTCCCTCCGGAGATGGCGGCGCAGCTCTCGCTCGAGCGATTCAAGCGCGAAATCCTGCTCGCGGCGCGGCTCCAGCATCCGCATATCGTACCGGTGCTGTCCGCTGGAGACTCCGGTGGATCGCCGTATTTCACGATGCCGTTCGTCGAGGGCGAATCGCTGCGCGCGCGCCTGGCACGGCATGGCGAACTGCCGGTGAGCGAAGCGATACGGTTGCTGCGCGAAATCGCGTCTGCGCTCGCCTATGCGCACGAACGCGGTGTGGTGCACCGTGATATCAAGCCGGACAACGTGCTCATTTCAGGCGGTAGTGCGATGGTGACCGACTTCGGCGTGGCGAAAGCGCTGTCGGCCTCGAGTAACGCCGAGGCGGGGAGCGTGACGTCGCTCGGCGTAGCGCTTGGGACTCCAGCGTACATGTCGCCGGAGCAGGCGAGCGCAGATCCGTCTGTGGACCATCGCGCCGACATCTATGCGTTTGGCGTGCTCGCCTACGAACTGCTCACCGGCCAACCGCCGTTCGTCGGACGCACGCCGCAAAATCTACTCGTTGCACACGTAACAGAAGCGCCGGAACCGATTGGCAAACGCCGCGCATCATTGCCGCCCGCGCTCGCCGGCTTGGTCATGCGTTGCCTGGAAAAGCGGCCGGCAGACCGCGTGCAAAGTGCCGCCGAAATTGTACACGCGCTCGATGACATCACGACGCCGAGTGGCGGGATGCAACCGACGAGTGCAACGCCGGCGTATGCAATAAGAAACGCGAAGTCCGGACCGCGAGCGGGAACTGCACGCAACCGAAACTATTTATTAGCGGCGGCTGTTGTTGTTGTGATTGTTTCCGGCAGCGTGTGGTGGCGTACGCGTGACAACGCGCCCGTACTAGTTGTCGGACGCACCACCCAACTGACCAGTGACAACGGTCTCGAAATTCAGCCGGCCATTTCACCGGACGGAAAACTCGTCGCCTACTCAGCGGGCAACAGCGTCCACATGCGCGTCTTTATCCGGCCTGCTGGCGGCGGTCGCACGATTCCGCTGTCGGACGACAGCACTTCGGTCGAGACGCATGCGCAATGGTCGCCGGATGGGAATAATCTCCTGTTTCTGAGTCGCGGTGGTGTATTTGTCTCGTCGGCATTAGGGGGCAGTTCGCGGGCGGTGGTAACACCGACGCCAGGATTTCCCATCGCCAGCGCGACCTGGTCTGCGGACGGCGGACGAATTGCATTTGTACGTGGCGATTCGTTGCTGGCGCTTCCGGTCCTCGGCGGCACTCCACAACTGATTGCGACCGGCACGGATTTGCATTCTTGCCGCTGGTCGCCGAAAGACGACTGGATCGTGTGTGTTGACGGAAACTCGATGAATGGGACGCCCGGCAGCGCATTCGCGAATCTGGCACCGAGTGCCATTGTGTTGATATCAACGAAGGGCGGCGAAGTCCGGCAGATCGTAGAGCCATTGGCGTTCAATCAGAGTCCGATCTGGTCGCCCGATGGACGCCGCTTGTATTTCATTTCCAATCGCGACGGTCCGCGCGACGTCTACACGATGGGTGTATCACCTTCGGGG
>JANYBD010000031.1 GCA_025360995.1 Gemmatimonadota bacterium | reverse complement strand
CTCGCTTTCTTGCACTACCGCCCGTTACGGCTTTGGCGGCGCCGGCTGTTTGAACGCGATATCAAACTGCACGCCCACTTCATTCTCCACCGGATTTCCGGGCGGGTCATAGCCAACGCCGAAATCCTTACGCAGTAGTGTAAACTGGCCCTTCACGCGACCAACCGAATGCTCGCTATCGAAAAATACCAGAGTGCTCGGCACGGAGATGGTCTTGGTCACGCCGCGAATCGTGATATCGCCGGTGATCAGCAGCTTGGTGTTCGCGAGCATCGGGTCTGCATTCGCCCCCGTCGTGTTCTTGACAATCTTCGACTTGAAGGTGATCACCGGAAACGAATCGGCGCAGAAAAAAGCGCACGACCGCAGGTGATTATCGCGCATCCCGATGCGGGTGTTCACGCTCTTCGCGTCAATGTTCAGATTGAACGTCGTTTTCTCGATCGCCGTCGGATCGAAGGCGATCTGGGTGTCCCATTTGTCCCAATACCCCTGCGCGTCGATCATCCGCGAGCTCGCCGAGAAATTGATCTGACTGTGCGCTTCATCGCGCACGAACCGTTGCGACTCGGTGGCCGACGTCGCGGCAACAAGCACCGGCGCTAGCAAAGCCAGCGACCATTTCATAGTGTGTTTCATATGACTCTTCTCCCTGTGGATCAGCGACTCACGGTCGCCTGATAAAGGCGACCAGTATATAGTTGATAGGTAAGCTACTTAGTACTAAGATAACCTGCAAGTGGCCCTACTGGCGCTTCCTGCCCCCGACCACTGGTGTGCGCGACTTCGGACCGGACTCCTGTTCTATATACACACGGGCTGCCGCACCGGATCCCAATACCTGCTTCGTCTTACCGAGCTTGACCGTGATCGGGCCGTCAAATGGCTCTCGTAGTAACACAGTCACGACAGAACCTGGGCGAATGCCAAGCGCATCCAGATATCGCAGGAACGCCGGGTCGCGATCACTCACCCGCACCACGGTCGCGGTCGCCAGTTCTGGCAGCTCAGCCAGTGTCGGCAACCGGCGCTCATCCACTTCACCATCCGCCGTCGGAATCGGTGCGCCGTGCGGATCGCTGCGTGGATTGCCCAACGCTTTCGCCATCCGCTCAATGAGATCTGAACTCGCCGCGTGCTCCAGACGTTCGGCTTCGTCGTGGACGTCGTCCCAGCCATAGCCGAGTTGCGTGGTGAGAAACACTTCGATGATGCGATGCCGGCGGAGCAGCTGCAGCGCGATGCGCCGCCCCTGCGCCGTAAGGCGCGCGCCGCGATAGCGCTCAACCTTCACCAACCCCAGGCGCGCCAATCGCTGCAGCATTCCGCTCACACTCGCTGGGGCAATGCCGAGCCGGGCCGCGATATCGTTCGTCGCCGCCGCCGCACCGTTCTGTTTTTGTTTCGCACTCTCGTAAATGGCCTTGAGATAGTCCTCGGCCTGCCCGGTCAGCGCGCCGTGCGCCGGGCGCGCTACTCGTTCCGTGCGCTCCGTGCGCTCCGTGCGCTCCGCTGTCACGTCCCACCCGCGGGCGACGGGCGCTGCCGCACAAGCAATACCGGTACGAATGATTTATGCCGCACTTCGCTCGCCACGCTTCCAAAGAGCAAATCTTTCAGCCACCGATGACCATGCGTGCCCATCGCAATGAGATCGCAGCTCTCACGCTCGGCGGCGGCACTGATCTCGGTCGCCGGATCGCCGCTGGCGAGCACGGCTTCGACCGTGAAGCCCAGCGCCGTAAGACGCGCCGCAACGGTGTCGAGATAATCCCGGTCTTTTTTGATTTCTTCGCTCTCGCGCAGCTTGAGTTGCGCGAGATTGCGTGCCGCGAATCCGTCAGCGACGTGAATGAGTACGAGACTGGCGCGGCAATTACGGGCCAGGGCGCTCACGTGTTCGACGATCGCCTCGTCGGTGGCGGAGTTCTCGAGCGGAACGAGAATGCGCTGGTACATTAGGCGAGCCAACCTTGGAAAGTTTGAACCAGCAGCCAGAGATTGAGCGACGCGATGACGACCGCCGCGCTCCACGCCGCCACTTTGAGCCATCTGGCGTTCGCGAACTCCCCCATTTTACGTGGGTCGCTCGTGAATTGCACCAGTGGAATGACGGCGAATGACAGTTGCAGGCTGAGGATCACCTGACTGAGCACCAGCAACTTGGCCGTCCCGCTCTCGCCGGCGATTACTGACACGATGATTGCTGGCACAATCGCGATGCCGCGAGTGATCAGGCGTCGCACCCAGGGCCGCAGGCGCAGATCGAGGAACCCTTCCATGACGATCTGCCCGGCGAGCGTACCGGTGAGTGTGGAGTTCTGCCCGCTGGCCAGCAATGCGAGGGCGAAGACGGCGCTGGCACCGCTTACGCCGAGCAGTGGCGTGAGCAACTTGTACGCGTCCTGGATCTCGGCGACGTCTTGATGCCCGGTTTTGTAGAATGTTGCGGCCGCAACGATCAGAATGGCCGCATTAATAAACAGGGCAAAGGTGAGGGCAATCGTGGAGTCAATAAACGCGAACCGGACGGCTTCGCGTTTTCCCGCCACTGTTTCTTCATATCGTCGCGTCTGCACAATGGACGAATGCAGATACAAATTATGTGGCATCACAGTGGCGCCGAGGATGCCGATAGCGATGTAGAGTTTATCGCGATCCGTGAAAATGTCGGCGGTGGGAATGAAGCCGTGGGCGACTCCAGCGAGCGACGGCCGCGAGATAATCAGTTCAAAGAAGAAGCAAGCGCCGACGGTCGCGACGAGAATAATGACCACCGCCTCGAGCAACCGGAATCCACGATGTTGCAGCACCAGCACCATCATCACATCGAGCGCCGTGAGAATAATTCCCCAGGTGAGCGGAATATGAAATAACAGATTGAGGGCGATTGCCGACCCGATGACCTCGGCGAGATCACAAGCGGCGATGGCGACTTCGCAACCGAGCCAGAGCGCGATGGATACGGGCCGCGAGTAGTGATCGCGGCACGCTTGGGCGAGATCGCGCCCGGTGACGATCCCGAGTTTTGAGGCGAGTGCTTGCAGGAGCACCGCCAGCATATTCGACGCAAAAATGACGGACAGCAGCGAATAGCCGAACCGCGACCCACCGGCGAGGTCGGTGGCCCAGTTTCCCGGATCCATGTAGCCGACGGCGACGAGGTATCCGGGCCCGGAGAACGCGAGGATTTTCCGAAACCACGTCTTCCCTTCGACAGGGATTGAACGGTAGGCTTCGGCGAGCGACGGAGCGGTGCGCGCGTGGCGCCACCCGGTGAGGGGGGTGCCATCGGACGGCGGAAGCGAGGGGGGTTGCGGACGGGCCACATTTCTATTTTAGTACATCCTAACTTATATGCAAGTGCGTACGAATATTTTAATGACGACCGTTGTAGCGATCACATTGCTGCACCCTGCAGACGCGTCCATCGCGGCCCAGCAATCGGAGAAGCCGCCGGCGACGGCGTCTGTGGATCCGCGCGCCGCCCAACCGGAACGCCCCACCGTAGCCACCCACGCGGGGACGGTGGCCCCCGGGTATTTGGAATTTGAAACCGGCGTCGAGCTCGATCGCTTTGCTGATGCGAGCCGCTCGTCCATTGGCACGCTCGTGACGAAAATCGGGATCGCGTCGCATGTGCAGCTTTCGCTCTTCTCGTCCGTCGTAAGGCCGAGCGATAATGCCGGCGGTTTCGGCGATTTCGGAATTGGTGCCAAGTGGCGCATTGTCGACGACCATTCCGTACTCGGTGATTTCGCCGTGCTCCCAATTCTCACTGTGCCAACCGGATCGTTTACACACGGGAGCGGCACCGGCACCACCGCGGGATCGCTCTGGCTGATCTCGAGCCGCGATCTTGGGCCGTTGCACCTAGATCTGAACGTTGTGTACACAATGAACGATGGCCGCGGAGTCAACGCACCACAGTCGTCATGGTTCTGGACGATGTCATGGGGCGGCGCGTTCACGCCTAAAGTTGGATGGACGGTGGAATGTTACGGTGTGCCAGGCACGGGTAGCGCAGTTGGCGCACCGCCGCTGGTGGCGCTGCTATTCGGACCAACGTTCACCGTACACAAGTCGCTCGTGTTTGATTTCGGCGCGATCGCGCCGATCGCCGGTCAGCAGCCGCGCGCGTTCTTCGCTGGCGTCACCTACAACGTCGGCCGGCTCTGGTAAATTTGTGCGCGGTCGTGTGCGCGGTCGTGTGCGCGGTCGTGTGCGCGGTCGGGCAAGCCCACCTGAAGTGCATCCGCGTGCGACACATACAGCTCCGGGCGGGCGGGCCCGAGGGTCTCGCGCAGGCGGGCCCAACGCGTAGCGCGAGACTCGCCCCTAGGGCGAGGCTCGATGCGTGTAAGCGTTAGGCCCGACGAAGCGAGCCCCCCGAACCCGACCGCGCGCGCATGGATTCGCCGCACCAGCGCGAATCGGCTGTCACGCGCCAAGGCGCGCTCGGCTATTCTTCGCCGTGCCCACTGCCACCATCGAACAAGCGCGCGTCGCGCTGCGTGAGCGCTTCGGTCACGGGGACTTTCGCCCCGGCCAGGAGCGCGCTGTTGCATCCGTGCTCGCGGGTCGCGATACGCTGGTGATCTTGCCGACCGGCGGCGGCAAATCGCTCTGCTACCAAGTACCGGCGTTGCTGCTCGATGGACTCACGATCGTGCTGTCACCGCTCATTTCGCTGATGAAAGATCAAGTCGATGCCCTCGAAGCA
>JANYBD010000157.1 GCA_025360995.1 Gemmatimonadota bacterium | reverse complement strand
TGAATATTTATGGCAATATCAGGCTGCTCCGGCGGCGCTGCAGCAACGCATCAGTGAGGTGAGTTTGGCTGCGTATACGGCGGTGGGAGGGCGGGGCTACGGGCGCGTTGATCTTCGCATGGACGCAGAAACCGGAGCGCTGTGCGTTCTGGAGGTCAATGCGCAATGCGGATTGTCAGAAGATGAAAACTTTACGTCGATTGGAGCTATCCTGCGATTCGCCGACCGGCCGTTTCCTGGAATGGTGCAAGAGATCTTGAGTGACGCACGGGCATCGCGGCCTGCCGCGTCAACGCGAGCGCGCGCATGAAAATCTGTGTCCTCCAGCCGGACTACTCAGCCTCCAGCGTTGACTATCGGAACTATGATCCCGCACGCGACCTATCGGCGCTCCTGCCGGGGCACATGGTGGACCATGTCGCCCTCAACAAGCTGACGACCTACGCCCAACTGCGGAGGCTGAGCACGCAAGGCTACGACATCTTCGTCAATCTTTGCGAAGGGTATCTGGATTGGGACGTCCCGTCGATCGACGTGATTGAATCGCTGGATCGGCTGCAACTTCCGTACACCGGCCCGACCGCGGCGCTGTACGATCCGTCCAAGACGTTAATGAAATACGTCGCATACACCGTGGGTGTGCGCACGCCTCCGCACGTGCTTGTCACGGACGCGCTGAACATCGACTCCGTCGCGGCTCTGCGTTATCCGTTGTTCGTAAAGCCCGCGCACGCCGGCGACAGTCTCGGAATTGATGAGCATTCACTCGTGCATGATGCCACGGAGTTACGCGTGCAAGTGGACGCAATACTGCGTGATTTCGGCGAGGCGCTTGTGGAGGAGTACATAGATGGGCGCGAGTTTACCGTGTTGGTCGTCGCAGGCGCAGAAGTGGGAGAGGACGCCACGGCGCTAACGCCGGTCGAATTCGTTTTTCCCGCCGGCACGGCGTACAAGACGTACGCGCTCAAGACGTCCGAACTGCATCCGGAAGCCAATGTCCCGGTTCGCGACGAAGCGCTTGCCGCACGCCTCAAGGATGCCGCATTGCGTGTCTTTCGCGCCTTCGGCGGCGAGGGGTACGCACGTATGGACTTCCGTCTCGATGCAAGCGGAGAGCTGTTCTTTCTTGAGGTGAATTTTAGCTGTTCTGTTTTTTATTCTAATGGATACGAGGGATCGGCCGATTATATCCTGAAGAACGACGGGATTGGGCAAGCGGGGTTTGCGACGCGCATTATTGCTGAAGGCATCGCGCGACATCAGCGCTCCCGCAAACCATATGCGATGCGCGGGAATTCGATTTCTGGATATGGCATTTTCGCGACGCGGGACATTTCCGCCGGCGAGGTGGTATTCCGTGGGGAAGGTCGCGCGCACCGCATTGTCACCGCCCGGCACGTGCAGACCACGTGGGGCGCCAATGATCAGTTGGTCTTTCGTCGCTATGGCTACCCGCTCAGTGACGAGCTCTTTGCGCTCTGGGACGATGATGCTACGGCATGGGCACCGCAGAATCATTCGTGCAATCCGAACACGGCATTCGTCGGGCTCGATGTTATCGCGTTGCGCGCTATCACGCGTGGCGACGAACTGACGCTCGACTACGTTGCGTTTATGAACGAGGCGAGTGAGCCTTTCGCCTGCAATTGCGGTGCCGTGACGTGCCGAAAGATGGTGACCGGAGTGCTGGGCAATTCCGTGACGTCACGTGAGCGGTCGCGGCGACGTGGTGCCGAGTGAAACATACCGCGCCAATCCGGCGTGTTCTTACGGAACATCGGTACCAACTCGCGCTCACGTACACGCTCTTTGCGTTGGAAATGTTTGGGACATTGTTGCGGCCCTACTTTCTTGGAGCCGCAGTAGACGGGTTGTTGGCTGGGCAATATCGGGGTTTGATCCTGCTGACCGTCGTGCATCTGTTGGTGCTCGCGATCGGTACCATGCGCCACATGTACGATACGCGCACTTTCTCGGCGATCTACACCACGTTCGTGACGCGGCTGCTCGCGCAACCGGCCAGCGCCGACGAGCTCTCCAAACGCAGCGCACTGTCCACACTCGCGCGCCAGGTCACGGACTTTCTCGAGTATGACGTCAACTATCTCGCCGAGGCATTTTACAACATTTTTGGTTCGCTCATCTTTTTGTTCGTCTACGACCGTTGGATTGTCGCAATCTGTCTGGCGATTCTCATTCCCGTCTTGGTGCTGGGCCGACGATACGGGCGCAAGGTGGCGCGACTGAATCGGGAGCAGTTCGACGAACTCGAACGGGAAGTCGACATCCTCGGGACACGCGACGTCGGTGCCATCACGGATCACTATCAGCGGCTCCGCAGTTGGCAAATCAGAATCTCGGATATGGAGGCGTGGAATTTTGGTTCCACGGAGTTCTTCGTGCTCTTGTCGGTGACAGGATCGCTGCTGGTCTCGACGCGAACGGGCGACATTCCCCTGGAGCTGGGCAGCATCATCGGTATGTACACGTACTTACTGAAGTTCGCTTCGGGGCTGGAGACAATTCCTTATACCGTGCAGCGATTGGGGGCGCTCAAAGACATCCTGCGCCGGGTGTCGGAGGGGCAGCAGGGCAGCAACAGCGGGAATTAGCCGGCCGTTGCTTCGGCGCTCCGGGGCTGTTCAATCTCGTGCGTCTCGATGCAGACCGCATACTTTTTTGGTATGATCGCCGAACCAAACGCACCTGCATATACCTGCGTGAATTCTGCACCAAACAATAGAATTTGCGACGAGTAATAAATCCAGAGTAACAAACAGGGCGCCCCCTTGCGGGGTGCCTCGTGAAGGCGGAATTTGCGGAGTTTGGTGCCCTCTCTATGGAGAACGCGCATGCGCTGTCGGACAACTGTGATGCTCCTCACGTGTGGTATGGCGCTCGCCGCGTCGGTGTTGCGTGCCCAGGCGGCACCCGGCACGAAGGACGCCGATTCCACGCAGCAGCAAACTCAGCCGCTTCGCGTGTACCTCGATTGCCAAACCATGGGGTGCGACCGCAATTTTTTCGTCACGGAAATCGCCTTCGTCACTTGGACGCGCGACCGCACTGATGCCGATATCCATTTGCTCGTGACGGCGCTGGAGACGGCGAGTGGTGGCCTCCAATACACCCTGCAGTTCATTGGTCAGCGGCGGTTCTCCACCCACGCCGACACACTGCTCACCGGCACACGTTCCGATGCGACCAGTGATGATCGGCGCCGCGCACTCACCCGCACCGCCAAACAGGTGCTCGCGCGCTATGCAGCCGCGTCTTCCGTAGCGGCGGCGCTCGATGTGACTTACAGTGCCCCGGCTATCTCTTCTGCGGCTACGACCGTGCGCGACCCATGGAATCTTTGGGTGTATCGCATTAACTCCAATGGATTTTTTAGTGGTGAGAGTCAGGCGACGTCGTCCAATTTATCCGGCAGCGTAAACGCGTCGCGAACCACCGAGCAATGGAAAATCAGTTTGGGGGCGAACGTCAATTATCGTCAATCCACCTACAAGTTTTCCGACAGTACGACAAGTGTGTTCATCCAGCGTAGTTCCACCGCGAACCTTCGAATCGTCAAAAGCCTCACGGACCACTGGTCCGCGGGTGTGAACGGCAGCGTGGGGCACGCGGAGTTCAACAATCAGGACTGGTTCGCCGGGGGACGCGGCTCCATTGAGTACAATTTCTTTCCATGGAAAGAAGCTACCAGTCATCAGTTCGTCGCGATCTATGCGATCGGACCGACTGCGTATCGATACATCTCTCAGACGATCTACCTGAAAACCAGTGAAACACTGGTGCAGCACCAGTTCATTGTGGCGAACACCACAACGGAGCGTTGGGGTTCAATAGATCTCTCGGCGAGCGCGTCGCAGTATTTGCACGATTTGTCGAAGACGAATTTCTCGTTCGGCGGCTCAGTGGACATCCGCCTCGCCAAGGGGCTGAGCCTGAATGTCGGCGGGTCGGCGTCGAGTGTGCACGATCAGCTCTTTCTCGCCCGTGGCGATTTAAGCGTTGCAGACATTCTGACCCGGCAGCGCGCACTCGCCACGTCATTTTCCTATTTTACATTCGTTGGCGTCTCGTACACCTTCGGCTCGATCTACAACGCGATCGTCAATCCCCGTCTCGACAAACTGTTTAATTCCGGGTCGTTCTCGTTCTCGTTCTAGCGCCGGACGCCTAGCAGCATCACGGTCGCGCTGGTGGCTTGGCGATCAGGTCAATTTTGCCACTGACGGGCGTTGGCCTGAGCTCGTTGATCTTCTCGTATTGCACACAGCTCTCTTTTCCGCTCAAGTCCGTGCTGGTGAGTGCACAAATACTTGTTGTTTTGAGAAACGGACGTTGGGCTGTCGCTTTCCACGAAAGGGCGCGGTTGTTCTGTCGGTCCACAATAATCTGAAAATCAGCGAGGTTCGACGGACCGTCGCACGGCCAGCTCTCCTGGTGCGCACTGACACGACGTCGCGTCCGGTCCATGGTCTTGCACGCGCCGGTGCCCGGAAAGACAATCGCGCTGTCGAGGAACATGATCAGCGATCCCTCCCAGCTTTCGCCCTCGAATCGCAGGACGAAGTTGTATTCGGTCGGGCGCTGCCGCTCATCAACAGCAGTACCCTGCGCTTGCGCGGTCACGCGTTTCGCCGGTGTGCAGATAATAGCGAGCACCGCCAAGGCGCCGAACACGAGCCGCTTCACCGTACCACCGGCAACACAATGTGCGACGGCAGACTTGGCGATCCATACACGCGCTGCGTCGCCTTCACATAGTCCGACGCTTTCGCCTCGTAGATGCTTGGCATAAACCTCTGCGGGTTACGGTCAATAAGAGGGAACCAAGTGGACTGCACTTGCACCGCGATGCGGTGACCCTTCAGAAAGACGTGGTCGTGTTCGCGTAGCGGTATCGTCCACTCTGTCGCTTTGTTGGCGACGAGTGCGTGTGGTGTCTCAAAGCTCGCATTGAATCGCCCACGCCGTACTTCCATCGCAATCGGCAGTTGGTATCCGTTGAGTGAGTGCGCATATGCGCCGGGCGGCGGACCACCGCCCTCGCTCCATGCATTTGGCTGCGCGTTCTCCGGATAAATATCAATAAGCTTCACGACAAAATCCGCATCCGTGCCGGATGTGGACGCAAAGAGCGTTGCGGATAGCGCACCAGTGACGGTGATGTCGTGGTCGAGTGGAGCAGAAGTGTACGAGAGCACATCAGGACGCCCATCAACGAACCGTTGGTCTGCAACCTCCCAGCGGCGCCAGTCACCGTTTGGATATGTCGGCGAGATAGGACGTTGACGGTAGGGCACCGGGTTTGCCGGGTCGGAGATGTATTCGCGATACGCGGTGCGGCCCGTCGCGGCGGGCTTCTCGAACGACAGCGTTCCGTCGGTATGCAAATAGAGGTTGGTGGCCGTCGCGCCCTTCACCGGCCAACTGTCGTACGTGCGCCAACTGTTCGATCCGGTCTGGAACATCTTGGCCCGCCACGCCGGTTTTTCACCGCTGCCGTGTAGAAAATGGCGGAAGAATGGCGCTTCGATATTCTCGCGGTACTCGCGGGCTGTTTCGTGGCCGCCAAGTGGGATGATGCCGATGCTGTCGTTCTTTGGCGTGCGCCACGAGCCGTGAAACCACGGGCCGGCGACCATGTAATTCGTATGGTCCGGATCGTTTCGTGCGGCCTGATGAAAGATCTGCCACGGACCCCACGGGTCTTCCTGATCCCAGAAGCCGGCAACGTTGAGATTGGGAACGGTCGAGCCCTTGATCTGCGTATACCACGCCTCGCGCTTATTAAAGGCGTCGTAGTTGGGATGCTCGACAATGGCGTTCCAAGCGGGGATCGAGCCATGCAGATATCGCGCGTTGATGTTGGAGAGCGGGCCCAGCTTCAGATACCAGTCATAGGCATCGTAGATATCGAAATTGAAGTTCGTGTTTTTCAATTTGTCGGCCTGCTCCAACACGGCGTACTCGAACGAATAGCTTTCGCGTAAGGCTCCGTAGCGGTGATCATCGTCATTCATCCACTGATCCGCGGGCGACGCTTGCTCGCTCATCGCTTTGAGTGCCGGATGCGGCGCGAGCAATGCCATTGCGGTGGTCAGGCCGTCGTACGAAACACCATACATTCCGACTTTGCCCGTGGTGTTCGCGACATGCTTTACGAGCCAGTCGATGGTGTCGTACGCGTCGGTCGTTTCGTTGACATTTTTCGGCGACGCATTCGTGAGGTCGACCTGTGACGACAGCAGGAATGTGCCTTCCGACTTAAACCGGCCACGCAGATTCTGAATAACGAAGATGTAACCATCCGCGGCCATCTCCTTGAGGGCCGCCGGCATCGACGTCGGAGACTGGGTTGGCACGCCGTATGGTGTGCGACTGAGCATGATCGGCAGCGCTTCCGTGCGGCCAACCGGGCGCATAATCACTGTCTGGAGATGTGCCCCGTCGCGCACGGGGATCATCACTTCTTCCAATGTGAACACCGCACCGGCAGCAGGTTGTTGTGCTCCCGCTGCGTGCGCGCTGATCAACGTAAGTAGGCCGAGGAATAGATGCCGATGACGCATGGTTTGATTTCCACCAGGGGGGATTGCACGTCGAACAAGGCCCCTAGAGTATGCGGCGATTTTTGGAAATGAGCAATGCGCCGTGCCCTCAATGCGTGAATTTGATGTGCGGCGAGTTGGAGCGGTTCGTGCAGGCATGCATCTTTATAACGTATGACAACCGATCGGGATCTTAGCGTGCAGCGTTGGCTCTACTTAAGCGCCGGTGCCGTTGTCCTTGCCATTATTATCGGCGGTATTACTCGGCTGACCAACAGCGGCCTCTCGATCACGGAATGGCGGCCGGTCTCGGGCGTGCTACCTCCGATGAATGGCGCCGAGTGGCGCGACGCTTACCAGCGTTACCTGACAATACCCGAAGCACAGACCGTGCATCGCGGTATCACGCTTCCGCAGTTCCAACGGCTATTCGCGTGGGAGTGGGTGCACCGGTTACTGGCCCGTGTAGTCGGATTGATTCTTGCGCTGCCGTATTTCGTGTTGTTGGCCGGTGGCCGTATCCGCACCGGGTACCGCTTGCGGTTGCTCTTGCTGCCCGTACTCGCCGCGGCGCAGGGTGTGATGGGCTGGTACATGGTGAAAAGCGGTCTCGCGGTTCGCGTTGACGTCAGTGCATATCGCCTGACGGCACATCTCGCATTGGCGCTAGTTATTTATCTCATCGCATTGTGGACTGCGCTCGATCTACGCCCGACGGCGGCCGACGCGCCAGCGGCGCCACCGCGACTACGCCACGCGTTTTTCTGCGGCGCGGCGCTGACCTTCGTGACGCTGCTCTCCGGCGGGTTCGTCGCGGGGCTCGACGGAGGAAAGGTCTACAACACCTTCCCGTTGATGGGCGGCCAGATCGTGCCACCGGGCTATCGCACGTTCGCGTCTTGGTGGCAGAACGCTTTTGAGAATCCGGTAGCGGCGCAGTTTCATCACCGGCTTTTGGCGATCACCACAGCGGTTGTGTTGCTATTGCTCGCGCGTGCGGCCGGCCGCACTCCGGAATTGACGCGACTTCGCGAGGCGGCATGGCTGATGGTGGTCGTCGTATTCGTTCAAGTTGCGCTCGGCATCACGACACTTCTCATGGCGGTGCCAGTGCCACTCGGCGTGATGCACCAACTCACCGGGGTAGGCGTTTTGACGGCCGTTGTCGTCGCGGCGCATCGGGCGAGAGGGAAGGGGACGGGGACGGAATCAAGATTGGCCCGCCCCGCACTGGTTGCCTAATTTTTGGTTCTATCCGACCGCTGTATTTCGCTGTACTCTTTCCGGGCAAGTTCGACCGATATTCGAAGAACAATTGCCACCGACCTTCAGCGTACTGGCCAAGCCTATGACTATCCGCACCGCCGCCGCCGTCGTCCTTCTCGCGACCGTGACCGCCTCAGCTTCCGCACAAACGCGAATGCTTCGTGCACCAAGTGTGAGCGCAAATAGCATCGCGTTCGCCTACGCAGGAAACATCTGGATTGTTCCGCGTGCCGGCGGATCGGCCCGACGTCTCACCAGCTTTGGCGGCGAGGCGTCCAACCCCAAGCTGAGTCCAGACGGTAAGCTCGTCGCATTCAGCGCACAGTATGCGGGCAACCTGGACGTGTACGTTGTTCCCGCAGAGGGCGGCGATCCCAAACGGCTTACCTATCATCCAGGCCCCGACCTCGTGCAGGGCTGGACGCCGGACGGAAAAGAAATCGTCTTCAACTCGGTTCGCGCATCAGACGGGCCGGGGGCAATCCCGCGCTTCTATAAGGTAGGGCTCGCTGGCGGCCTTGAATCGCCGATGCCGCAGCCGCGCGGCTATCAGGGTAAGATCAGTCCCGACGGCAAGCGCCTCGCCTATCGTATGAACAACAGTTGGGACGAAGAGCGTCGCAACTACCGCGGCGGGCAAAATCGTCCCATCTGGATTGAAGACCTCGCCACGCACGACGTCACCACCACGCCGTGGACCGACAGCAAAGAAATGGATCCGGCGTGGATCGGTGACGTGGTCTATTTCCTGAGCGATCGCGACGGTGTGAGCAATGTGTTCGCGTACGACACCCGCAGCAAAGGGCTCAAGCAAGTCACCACGTTCAAAGACTACGACGTCAAGACGCTCGACGCTTCGACCTCAGCGAACGCGGTGGTCTTTGAGCAGGCCGGCTACATCCACGAGCTCGATCCGACCTCCGGGCGCGAGCACATCGTCACGATCTCGGCGATCGGCGATTTTCCGTGGATGATGCCGCAGTGGAAAGACGTCACCTCGCGCATCGCGTCTATCGCACTTTCCGCTACCGGCAAACGCGCCGCGGTCGAATCGCGTGGCGAGATTTTCACGATCCCCGCCGAGAAAGGCGACGCGCGCAACATCACCAACTCGAGCGGGTCGGCGGAGCGCGATCCGGCCTGGTCGCCGGATGGCAAATGGATTTCGTATTTCAGCGATGCGAGTGGCGAGTACCAGCTTGTATTGGCAAGCCAGGACGGGCAGACCAAGCGCGAAATTTCGTTGCCCGAGCCGAGTCATTATTACACTCCTGAGTGGAGCTCCGACGCCAAACACATTCTCTTCCACGATACGCATCTGCGTTTGTGGGTGGTGGACGTCGCGAGTGGCAAGGCGACGCACGTGGACACCGATCCATTCATGATTCCAACCCGTTCACTCGCGCCGAAGTTCAGTCCCGATGGAAAATGGATCGCGTATTCCAAGCGACTGCCGTCAATGTTCCGGGCGATTTTTGCATATAACATCGAAACGGGAGCCAAACATCAGATCACCGACGGACTGGCCGACGCGACGAGTCCGGCGTGGGACGCGTCCGGCAAATACCTCTGGTTCCTGGCCAGCACGAACTTTGGGCCGACGAGCGGTTGGCTCGATATGACCTCGTACGATCACCCGGTGACGAGTGCGCTGTATATCGCGGTGCTGAAAAAAGGCGATGCGAGCCCGCTCCTTCCAGAGAGCGATGAAGAGCGAGAGGCAACGGCATCCGCGCCGCCGACCCCGGCGACAGTACGACCGGATAGCGCGGCGCGAGCAGCGGCCGCTCCACTGGCTGGTGACAGCATGCGTTCATCGCGTGCAGTGCACACTGTTGTCACGATCGACATGGATGGAATGGCCCAGCGCATTCTCACCGTCACGGGGCTGGCGCAGCGGAACTATGGAGATCTTCAGGCGGGTCCGGCGGGAACGGTGTACTGGATCGAGGCTGTCCCGGCAGTTGGGACGAGCGAGGCCGGTGGCCAAGCCGGTGGTATGCTGCACCGGTACCTCTTGAAGGAGCGCAAGGCGGTGCCGTTCGCCAGCAACGTCGTGGACTATACCATCAGCGCTGATGGACACAAACTGTTGTATCGTGCGCCGGGTGCGGCGGGCGGACTTTTCCTCGTTGACGCCGACAAGGCCGTGCCTGCGCCGGCCAGCGGCAAGCTCGCAGTTCAACTCCGCATGCTAGTTGATCCGCGCGCCGAGTTCACGCAGATGTTCAATGAAGGGTGGCGCATTCAGCGTGATTACATCTACGTCAAGAATCTGCATGGAACTGACTGGCCCAAAATGAAGCAGATGTACGGCGCGCTGTTGCCTTCGGTGAACCACCGTGCCGATCTCAATTATCTGCTGGACATGATGGGCGCCGAGATTGCGATTGGACATTCGTTCGTTCGCGGTGGTGACATGCCCGAAGTGGCACCGGGGATTGGCGGCCTGCTCGGCGCCGACGTTGCCGTGGAGAACGGCCGATACCGCATCACCAAAGTGTATGACGCGGAGTCGTGGAATCCGGAGTTGCGGGCTCCGCTGTCGGCACCGGGAGCTGAAGTGCGTGCTGGAGAATATGTGCTCGCGGTCAACGGCGTCGAGCTGAGAGGGTCGGACAATATTTATCAGCTGCTGGATGGAACCGCGAACCGGCAAACCGTGCTCACCGTTTCGTCGCGTCCGGCAATGGATGGCGCGCGTCGGGTGACCGTGGTGCCCATTTCAAACGAAGGTGGTTTGCGCACGCGCGCCTGGGTGGAAAAAAATCGACGGACTGTCGATTCACTTTCCCACGGGACGTTGGCCTACGTGTACCTGCCGAGCACGGCGCAACCGGGATATGTGTCATTCAACCGGTATTATTTCGCGCAGCAAGACAAAAAGGGCGCGATTATCGACGAGCGATACAACAACGGCGGATCGGCGGCGGATTATATCGTTGATCTGTTGCAACGCGACTTCGACGGCTACTTCAACAATCCCGTTGGTGAACGCTTACCGTTTACCTCGCCGGCGGCTGGTATTTGGGGGCCAAAGGTGATGATTATCAATGAAATGGCCGGGTCCGGTGGCGACCTGATGCCGTACATGTTCCAGCATCGGCATGTCGGCCCGCTGGTTGGAAAGCGGACGTGGGGCGGTCTTGTTGGAACGTGGGATACGCCGGCGTTTGTAGATGGCGGCGCGATGATTGCGCCGCGCGGCGGGTTTTTCGCCCGCGATGGAAAGTGGGCCGTGGAGAATGAAGGGACGTCCCCGGATATTGACGTCGAGAACTGGCCGAAGGAGACGATAGCCGGCCACGACGCGCAGTTGGAGCGTGCCGTAGCAGAGGCAATGCGGCTGGCCAAAGAAAAGCCGGTGATTCGGGCGACGAAGGAGCCGCCGAGCCCGACTTGGGGAGTGCGGAAGCCGTAATTAGCAGTTGCAGTTTTCCCAAAGTTTGATCCGTGTTAATCCCCTTTTTATCCGTGTAAATCCGTGATTAAGCCGTTTTTACTCAGTGTACGAGCCATGGCCAGTTTTTCCAACTTTGTCACGGATTTTCGCGGATGAACTGCCAGGATTACACGGATACCAATTGGGGGAACAACTACGCGCATCATTCGTGGTTCGCCTCCGTAGCAGTTGCAGTTCCCCCAAAGTTTGATCCGTGTTAATCCCCTTTTTATCCGTGTAAATCCGTGATTAAGCCGTTTTTACTCAGTGTACGAGCCATGGCCAGTTTTTCAGCTTTGCCACGGATTTTCATTAACTCCCCC
>JANYBD010000211.1 GCA_025360995.1 Gemmatimonadota bacterium | reverse complement strand
GTGAAGACGGCGCAGGCATTCCGTCCGCACGTGCTCGACATGTTCGAGCCGCAGGATCACCCGAACGACATCAAGTTCCCGGGAGCTGCGCCCACGGCACCGTACGATAACGCCGGCTGGACGCTGGCGATGCAAATGGGCGTTCACTACGACCGCGTGCTCGACGCCTTCGATGGTCCGTTCGAACGGCTCGACCCGCACACTCTCTCGAAGCCTATGCCGGGCACGATGGCTACCGGTGCAGGTTACCTGATTTCGCCGAAGGCGAACGACGCCTTCCACGCCGTTGCCCGTCTCTGGGCCGCGGGCGCCGACGTCTATCGCTTGGAGAAAGCGGCGACGTCGCTCGGTAAAACCTTTTCGGTTGGCTCGTTCTATATTCCGGCGAACGCCAAGAGTACGCCCGTCGTGACCAAGGCGGCCGCCGAGCTCGGTCTGAATATTCAATCTTCCAGCGATATCACGGCGAGCGCCGAAGCGGTGAAACCCATTCGGATTGGCCTCTGGGATCGGTACGGCGGTTCGATGCCGAGCGGCCACACCCGTTGGCTGCTGGAACAGTATGAAATGCCGTTCAATCTCGTCTTCGCTAAAGAACTTGACGCTGGCAACCTGCGCGCGAAGTACGATGTGCTCGTCTTTCTTGAAGGTGCGATTCCACCGGTCGCCGGCGGAGCACGAGGTGGACGCGGCATCGGAGGCGGCGCTGGTGGCGGCCGCGGTGGCGCTGATTTACCGGCGCAATTTCAGGCAATGGTCGGGAGTGTATCGACAGCGGCGACAATTCCGAAGCTGAAGGAATTTCTCGAGCAAGGCGGCCGGATTGTCGCTATCGGTCAATCTTCGATGAATCTCGCGGCGCAGCTGAATTTGCCAATCTCGAATCACCTGGTGGAAAGTATGCCAGCCGGCGCCGAACCCCGTCCGTTGCCGCGTGAAAAATATTATGTGCCGGGATCGCTGCTCGAAGTGGCATACGACACCACGACTATTGCGGCGCGCGGCCAGGACGCGCACGGAATTGTGTTCTTCGATAACAGTCCCGTGATGCGCCTCGGCGCTGAGGCCAGGCAGAAAGGCGTGCGGCCGATTGCCTGGTTTGAAAATGGAACGCCGCTGCGAAGCGGTTGGGCGTGGGGAGAGAACTATCTCGGCGGCGGCGTGGCCGCTGTCGAAGCACCGTACGGCACGGGCAAAGTATTTCTGTTTGGGCCCGAGATACTTTTCCGCGGCCAGCCGCATGCAACGTTCAAACTGTTCTTCAATAGCTTGATCGGGAAATAGGCGGATCGACACGTGAAAGCAATCCAGTGAAGTAGAGCGGGTGGCCACGGCGGCCACCCGCTCTGCATTTCCCAGCCGGTGTGACCCATACCACCGCAGGGCAGTCATCATTATTCATACAGTTGCGATCATCCTCAACACAAAAACTTTGCCTCATCGCACTACCGTCAGCCGCTTTCCCATTCGCGACTCGGACGGCCACTCGCTGGCTCCACTTGGACGCCTGTTTCTCTGGTGCTCGGCGGCGCCAGCGCGAGCGAAGGTCGTCGCGCAACTCCAGGAGCGCAGGTGTGAGTTCCGGCTCGCCGAGGGCGATTGCCTGATCACCGATCTCGAGTGGGACGAGATGCGGGCGCTGGTGCTTCCGATTCGCCGCGTCCTTACGCATCGCGAGTCGGAAGAAGTTCGCGCGCTCTATAAGGCTACTGCGGGCGATCTCACGACGGCCGATTTTCCGCGAGTCCAGTCGTATACACAATTTTCGATGGTCAGCCAAACCACATGGCTCGGCGATCTGCTGTCGGAGCAACGTTTCACCAGCGTACTGCAACCCATCGTTTTTGCGAATATGCCCGGGAAAGTGTTTGCGCACGAGGCACTGTTGCGCGGCATCGGCACGAACGACACGATTGTGTATCCAAAACATTTATTCGATGTGGCGCGTGGATGCGGCATGCTTGTCCAGCTCGACCTGGCGGCGCGCAAGTCGGCCATTGAACGGATGGTGCTTGACGACATCCCGGAAATACTCTTTGTGAATGTCACGCCGAGCACGATTGACGATCCGCTGTCAAGTCTTTCGGAAACCGTGGCGATGATTGATGCGGCGAGAATACCGCACGAACGGATCGTGTTCGAAGTGGTCGAGAGCGATCAGGCTCAGGATGTCAATCAACTGCGTACGCTGCTTCGGTATTACCGCGATGCCGGGTTCCGTGTGGCGCTTGACGACGTCGGTGCAGGCTACTCGTCTTTGAATCTCTTGCACCAGTTGCGGCCGGATTTCGTTAAGCTCGACATGGATCTCATCCGCGGCGTCGATAGCGATCCTTATAAAGCGTTGATCGCGCTCAAGATTATCGAAATTGCGAACGCGCTATTCATCGAGACGATCGCTGAGGGGGTGGAGACGCCTGCGGAACTGGCGTGGGTTCAGAAGCACGGGGCTACGTACGCTCAAGGGTTCGGCATTGCGAGGCCCGGCGTGCCAACACTGAACGGACGCACGCCGCGTGGGGTCGAGCTGCTAACTCAGTAGGCTCGCTCGCTTCGCGTTCCGGTCAGATGCGGGTGTTCCGTCCCTGCCAATAGGGCTCCCGCATTACGCGTTTGAGCGTTTTACCCGCCGGGCTACGCGGGAAGTCATCGAGGAGCAGCACTTCGACGAGTTGCTGATACCGTGCCGCTACCCGGGCATTCGTCCAAATACGTAACTCGTTGCCGGAAACCGTCGCGCCGGCGCGCAATATGACCGCACCAACCGGCGCCTCTCCCCACTTGTCGTGAGGGATGCCAAACACTGCCGCCTCACGTACGGCGGGATGTGTCGCCAATACCTCCTCGATGTCCTTCGGGTAAACGTTCACGCCACCTGAGATGATGAGGTCTTTCTTCCGGTCGACGAGAAAGAGAAAACCATCCTCGTCAACGTATCCGAGGTCGCCCGAATACAACCAGCCATTCACGATCGCTTGCGAGGTGAGGTCGGGCCGGCCGTGATATCTCGGCATCAGTAACGGCCCGCGGCCGACGATTTCTCCCACCTCGCCCGTCGCGAGATCGCGTCCGTCATCGGCGACGATCCGCATTTCATTACCGTAGGTCGGTGTGCCTACCGAGCCCATCTTTCGGTCGTAATCCGTGCGGTCGAGGATCGTAACGAACCCCTCGGTAAGTCCGTACAATTCGTACAAGGCGCCAGGGGCCACTTGGCGCAACCGCGCCTTGTGTTCTACCGGCAACGGCGCACCGACCGAACAGAGCGTCTCGATAGACGCGAGTGTTTCGCGCGTGCAACCAGGAGCGTCAAGAAGCGCGGCGATCTGCGAGGGGACCATCATCACGTGAGTCACTTGTTCCGCGCGAATCGTTGCGAGAAACCCTTCGGGGTCGAATTTCCGCTGCAGGATATAGGTGGCGCCCAGTAAGAATGCAGGGAAGAAGAGCGTGAGGGCCCCATTGAAAATCAGTGAGCCGGCGTGCATCACAATGCTCTCCGGATGCATGCGAAACGCGGCGGCAAATGTTGTCGCATACGACGCCCGGATTGCATGCGAATGCACAATCCCTTTCGGATGCCCCGTTGTGCCGCTGCTGTAAATGATATTGAACGGATCGTCGCGGTCGAGTCCGCGCGCGGGCGGCGCGCGGTCGGGTGCTGCCGCACAGAGCGCAGCGTAATCGGCGTACCCGGGAACGTCCGCACCGTCGGTGAGAATCCAGCGATGCTCCGGCACTTGCGGAAGCTCCGCGCGCACGTCGTCGAGCAGCGGTTTCAATTCAAACGTTGCGACGATCGCGGACGCACCGGAGTCTCGAACGAGGGTCAGCAACCCCACGCCTCGCAACAGCGGTGAGAGGGGCACCACGACGATTCCCGTCTTCGCGGCCACCCAATACAGCTCCATCAACTCCACACAATTGGGCAGCAAGAGCGCGACGGCGTCGCCCTTCACAAGCCCGAGGCCAAGCAAGGCATTTGCGATTCGGTTTACCCGGCTGTCAAAGGCGCGCCAGGTGAAGCGCTCGTGTTCGAAAACGACGCCGATGTGGTCAGGTCGATAGCGCCCGTTGCGGGGGAGCAGAGCCGCGAGTTCCGACATATCAGTCTCCTGCGGGTGTGCGATGCTTCGCAAGAAATGCGGCGAGTGTCGCGTGGAATACACCGGGCGCTTCCAGCGGCAATGCGTGGTGTGTATCGGGGATCTCGACGTACTCAGCATCCTTCATTTCACGTGCCCAGGCCTGTTTGTTGGCAAGGAACGGATAGTCGTGTTCGGCGGAGATCACGAGAGTTGGTGCGTCGATCTCGCCCACGCGATGGCGTACGGACCAACTGATTGCGGCAATCTGACTGGCGGCATACGGGCCGCGACGGTTGCGGGCCATCCGCTCAATGAATGTGCCTCGCAGCGATTCGTGCTCAGGCCTCGGGAAAAGTTTCGGCGCGAGTAGCTTCGCCATTCCGCGCGGCCCGAATATCCAAGCGACCACGCGCCGGAGCAGGATGATTGACCGTGCGGCGCCACCGGACACGATCATGCCGGGAGCGCTATTCACGATGGTGAGTGTCCGGACGAACTGCGGTGCCTCAACGGCGAGATTGAACGCGACTACGCCACCGAGCGACAGCCCAACAATATGTGCAGGCACCGCGCCGAGGTGCTCGAGAACGGCCCTCGCGTCTTCGGTAAACTGACCAACGGTGAACGGCCCATTGGGCCGCCGCAGGTCGCGCGAGAGGCCGCTCCCCCGAAAGTCGATGGCAATCACTTTGTGGGTCCGGGCGAAATGGTCCATCGCCAATTGCCAGTCGATGGTGCTCGAACCAAGGCCATGTAGCAGGAGAATCGGCTCGCCCGTGCCGGCAACCTCGTAGTGCAATTCGGTGGATGATGTCCCAAGCAGTGGCATTGATGGATCCCGGGAAAAAGAACGATTTTAGGCCAAATCTTTGGTTGGAGCTGTAGTGAAGCCTTGACACCGAAGCAGCGCCAATGCCTATTATCACACCGATTATGCGTATTAGCAAACACCGAATCACGGCTACCGAGGTCGCGAGGCTGGCGGGGGTGTCACAACCCACCGTCTCGCTTATCCTGTCGCGCAATCCGAAAGCTCGGATTGCGCCAGAGACGCGACAGCGCGTTTTGCGGATTGCCGAGGAGATCGGGTATCGCCCAAACCGCCTCGCTCAAGGGTTGGCAAACCGCCGATCTTTTGCCATTGGGGTCATCGTTCCGGGCTTCGACAACCCCTTCTATGTAAGTGTCTTGTCCGGTGCCGAACGCGTCGCTTCGGAAGCCGGCTATGCAGTGCTCATCAGTGAATCCCGACAAGTGGATGTTGTCCAGCACCTCGAAGCGCTGCGCGACCGCCAGATCGATGGCGTCATCCTGGCGGGGATTGCAGCAAGCACACTGCCGCCACGTGCGCTCGATGACCTCAATGTCGTGTTGATCAACCAGCCTTCCGATCGCTACTCGACCGTTGCCGGCGATTCGCTGATGGCTGGTCAGATCGCGGCGGAACACCTCCTCTCGCTCGGCCATAAGCGCATCGCATTCATTGGTCCGGCGAATGCGATTCCCGCGTACCGCTTTCGCGAACGCGGATTCGTCCAAACGCTTCGCGCCGCCGGAGTCGGAATGCCGTCGGAACTGTTGCGACGCGCCAATGCAACGATCGCAGATGGATTTTCTGCTATGCGGACACTGCTCAGGATGCCCGAGCCTCCGACGGCACTGTTCTGCGCAAACGACTTAATCGCTCTGGGCGCGCACAAAGCCTGCGGTGCCGCCGGTGCGCAGTTGCCGCGTGACATCTCGTTGCTCGGTTGCGACGACATCGAAATCGGAACGCTCGTCGCCCCGGAGCTGTCGACTATCGCAGTGCCTCAAAGCGAACTCGGCGCGCGCGCGGTGCGACTGCTCCTGCGGCAGCTCGAGCAGGAAGATCCGATGTCACCGGTAACCCAGCTCTTGCCCGTACGATTGGTGGTTCGCGGCACGACCGGTCCAGCGATTAATCCCGCTGGCGGTGAGCGATGAGCACGGCGCATCACGCCATCATTGCCGGGACCGGCTCAGCAGTTCCCGAGCGCATTGTTTCCAACACAGAGCTGTCGGCAATGCTCGGCGAAGATATCGACCCGTTTGTGCGCGGAACACTCGGGATTATGGAGCGTCATATTTGCGGGCCAAATGAGAGCACCGCCGGCCTCGCGGTTGCCGCCGCGCTGCGGGCGCTCGAAGCTGCAGGCCGGAATCCGCACGATGTAGACCTGTTGATCATTGCGACCGATACTCCAGAATATGTGTCGCCACCAACGGCGAGTGTGGTGCACGGGCGGCTCGGGCTCCGAACATCATGCGGTACGTTCGATCTCAATGCCGGATGCGCCGGTTTCGTGACGGCGCTCGATACGGCGTGGAAGTTCATCCGCGCGGACGAACGCTACCGTTGTGTGCTGGTGGTGGGTGCGTACGCGATGTCGAAGTTTCTCGATTGGAACGATAAAAAAACTTGCACGATTTTTGCTGACGGTGCTGGCGCCGCCGTGGTGGAACTGTCGGCGGAACCAGGGATCTTGGCGAGCGAACTTTACGCCGACGGCACGCTGTGCGAAGGCATGGGAGTGTTTGCCGGCGGCACACGCGAGCCAATCACCACCGATGTGCTCGCCAACGGATACCGCAATCACCTGCGATTCGTGCACAAGTATCCCGCAGCAGTCAACGAAGAGGGATGGCCGCGGATTGTGCGCGGCGTCCTCGACCGCGTGGGTCGATCGACCGCCGACGTTGACCATTGGCTGTGGACCCAAGTGAATCTCTCGACCATCAAAGTCGTGATGGAACGTTTGGGAGAGCCTATGGGGAAGGCCCACACGGTGATGCACAAATGGGGCTACACCGGTTCGGCTTGCCTGCCGATGGCGCTCGACGATGCGGTGCGATCGGGAAAGGTGCGCGACGGGCAACTGATTGTTTTCACGGGTTCCGGTGCCGGGCTGGCGATGGGATCTGTCGCGATGACGTGGCGGGCGGGCGCGTGACGGCGACTCCGATTCCGGTGACGCCCCGCGTGCTCGACCGCTTTCGCGCGCTCGCCACGACGCACGGTGACACGATGGCGATGTGCACCTTGCACGGAGAGCAATACACGTGGCGGGAATGGCACGATGCATCTCGGCAATTCGCCGCCGCTCTCATTGCCGGTGGTGTAACGCGCGGTGAGCGCGTCGCGGTGCTCGCGTCAAACCGGCCGCTCTGGCCGATTGCCGATGTCGGTGCGTTGCTCGCCGGTGTGATCAGCGTTGGTGTCTACCCAACGAGCGCGCCGAGTCAGG
>JANYBD010000178.1 GCA_025360995.1 Gemmatimonadota bacterium | reverse complement strand
AGCTCGTAGCCGGCGCGGGTGCGAAAGAGAAACCATGCGAGGGCGGCGGTGATCACGGCGACGATCACTACTGTCCAATTTGCGGCCGAACCGTGGAACACGCTGAAAGTGCCGGCGAGCCGTGCCACGTTTCCGGCATGTATCTCTGGCGTATGGAGCGTCTCCGGCACATGCAGCTTCGCCGAGATCACATAGTTGAGTAGCGCCAGCACAATGAAATTCAACATGATTGTCACGATCACTTCGTGCGCGCCGAATTTTGCTTTGAGAGTTCCGGGTACCGCGCCGACGGCGCCACCCGCAGCACATGCGGCAAACACGCACAAGGGAATGGCGACGAATGCCGGTGTTCCCGTTGGCAAAAGCAGTCCGACGAGTGCCGCGCCGAACCCGCCGGCGGCGAGCTGGCCTTCGGCACCGATATTGAACAGCCCCGCACGCAGACCGATGGCGACCGCCAAGCCGGTGCAGGTAAGCGTCGTTGCCTTGTACAGTACCTGGCCGACCCCATACCAGTTGCCCCATGTCCCTTCAAGTAGCAGTCGCCATACCGCGCCAGGCGCTTGGCCATAGGCTATGATCAGCAGATCGCCGACAACAAATGCGATGACCAATGCCATAAGCGGTGGCAATACCGATTCTTCGAGCGTCATTCGCATCCGCGAGTTCATGCGGCTACCTCGCGCTTCGCACCGGTCATATACGGGCCGAGTACTTCCTCACTGGCTTCAGCGCGCGTTAACACCGCGACGAACCTTCCGCCGTATATCACGGCGATTCGATCGCTGAGCGTGAGGACCTCCCTCAGATCGGCCGACACCAACAGCACGGCCTTACCGGCGTCCCGGGCCTTTCGCAATTCACCATGGATGAACTCGATAGCTCCCACATCGACGCCGCGCGTGGGTTGTGCAGCAAGCAACGTGGTAAACGTGCGAGACATTTCGCGCGCGACGACGATTTTTTGTTGATTGCCGCCAGAGAGCGCACGCGCCGGCAATGATGCGTCGTTCGGTCGAATATCGTACGCGGCAATTTCTTTCTCTGCGTGCGCGGCAATGCTCGCCGCGTCAAGGACGCCAGCATGTGTGTAGTGTTGCTGCTGACCGAGGATAAGATTGTCGGCGATCGAATAGTCCAGAATGAGTCCACGGCGGTGCCGATCTTCGGGGATATGCGACAACCCCGCATCGCCCCGCGCCCGTACGCTCAGCGGAGTGATGTCGTTGCCGTTGAGCAGGACGTGTCCGTGCGTGACCGCCCGCAATCCGGCAATCGCTTCAAGGAGTTCTGTTTGACCGTTGCCTTCAACGCCGGCGATTCCGAAGATCTCGCCAGGCACGACCGAAAACGAAACATCATTCACCGCCCGCTCCACACGCGAGCCGCGGACCATCAGATTTCGCACGTCCAGCGCGGGCGTATCTGATCGCCGTTCGCTGCTCGCTGCAACCTGCACGGCCAGTGACACTTCCCGGCCGACCATCGCCCGCGCAATGCCTTCCGGTGTCGTTTCCCGTGTTGCCAGTTTGGCCACCGTCTCGCCCTGCCGCATCACGGTGATGCGTTCGGTAATGTCCATCACTTCGTCGAGCTTGTGTGTGATTAGAACGATGGTCGCACCGCCGTCGCGCAGTTGGCGCAACACTTTCCACAGTTCGGTCACTTCCGGCGGCGAGAGCACGGCCGTCGGTTCGTCCAGCAAAAGAATTCGCGCGCCGCGGTACAACGTCTTGAGAATCTCGACGCGTTGCGCTTCGCCCACGGAAAGATCCGCCACCAGTCGGTCCGCCGGCACGATCAACCCGCTTTGCTGACAGAGGCGCTCGACATCCTGAATCGCCCGACCGCGATCGAATGTACCGACACTTACCGGCTCACGCCCAAGCACAACGTTCTCGGCAACCGTGAGCGTTGGCACGAGCATAAAGTGCTGATGCACCATCCCCACGCCAGCAGCAATCGCTTCGGCAGTCGTCCACCCGGTAACATCGCGGCCGCCGACTTCGACCGTGCCGGCGTCACTCGGGAACATCCCACTCAACACTTTCATGAGTGTGGATTTTCCTGCACCATTCTCACCGACGAGTGCGTGAATTTCCCCGGTTCGCACTTCGAGATTCGCGCCGCGATTGGCGAGCACCGGGCCGAATCGTTTATCGATCGCGGTCATTCGCACGGCCGGTGCAGCGATTATTGGAGCGCTCATCGGGCGCTCGGCACAGTGATGCGGCCCGCGATAATATCGGCCCGGAGCAGTTCGAGTCGAGCCCGAACCGCATCGGGGATCAATGATTTGTTGTGCTCGTCATACACATAGGCCACACCATCCTGCGCGAGTCCGAACTGGTGGATGCCACCTTTGAACGTGCCGTCTTTCACACGCTTGATCGTATCGAAGACGGCATTGTCGACGCGTTTTACCATCGAGGTGAGGACGTGGCCCGGCGCTTCATTGAATTGGTCGGCGTCTACGCCGATGCCAAATTTATTCAACGATCGTGCCGCTTCGAACATGCCGAGACCCGTAGAGCCGGACGCGTGATAAATGACGTTCACGCCCTGCTGGTACTGGCTCAGGGCCAGCTCCTTGCCACGCCCCGGATTACGGAACGCTTCCGGCGTGACGCCGGCATACTGAGCGATCACTTCACAGTCGGGACACACGTGCTTCACGCCGGCTCGGTATCCGGACTCGAATTTGTGAATTAGCGGCGAATCCATTCCCCCGATAAATCCAACTTTCTTGGAGTCTCCGACGAGCGCGGCCATCGCGCCGACAAGAAAAGATCCTTGTTCTTCACGAAATTTTAAGGCGGCAAGATTGGCCGGTGGATCGATAGGCTTCCCGTCTTTTCCGATGGACACCGCATAGTCAACGCCGGCAAAGTTCACATTCGGATATTCTTGGGCGAGTTCCGTCAGGTCGTCGGTAAAAATGAATCCGATGCCGATAACGAGCTTCATTCCTTCCGCAGCGAGTAGTCGCAGACCGGCCTCGCGGTCTGAACCCTCGCCTGGCTCGACGAAACGCACCCGGGCACCGAGTTCCTTGATCGCGCGCGCGGCACCGATGTATGCGCCGTCATTAAACGACTTATCTCCCCGGCCGCCGAGGTCAAAGACGATGCCGATATCGAGACCGTCTCCGGTAGGCGTGACCGTCGCGCCAACAGGCCGCACAAACATAAGTGCGACGTGGGCTGCCAATAACACGCCAATGAAGGCCAAGAATTTGCGCATGAAGGAGATAGAATCGCCCGTGGAACAGTCTTCGGCAAGCCGCCCGTCATAACACGGGCCGCTGGCCTACCGGCGTGAGTCTTCAGCTATCTTAAAGAGGTGACCGACCGCCTTCGCACCCGCTTTCTCGTCATCGGTTCCGGTGTTGCCGGCCTCCACACCGCGTGGCGTGCGTCGGAGCAGGGTGAGGTGTTTGTTCTCACCAAGCGCTCGCTGTTCGACAGCGCAACTGCGTATGCCCAAGGCGGCATTGCCGCAGCACTAGGTGCCGGCGATTCTGCTGAACTCCATCGCAAAGACACGCTTGCTGCCGGTGCGGCACTGTGCGATGCGGCCGCCGTGGAGGTGCTCGTGGCCGAGGGACCGCAGCGGGTTCGCGAGCTGGCGTCCATGGGAGCCAAGTTCGATGTGGATTCGGTGACTGGGCGCCTTTCATTGGGGAAGGAGGCAGCGCATTCCCGAAAACGGATCGTCCACGCTCATGGTGATCAGACGGGACATGAAGTTGCACGTGCCCTGATTGAACGAGTTCGCTCCACTCCGCAGATCACCGTGCTCGAGCGGGCGCGGGCGCTTGATTTAATTGTCGTCGGTGGGCGCTGCGTAGGTGTCAAAGCGAGTATATCAGGGCGTGCCGTGGAGATCATCGCCGATGCGACGGTGATCGCGACTGGTGGAAGCGGCCAACTCTACCGCTATACCACGAATCCAGACGTCGCCACCGGTGACGGTTACGCAATCGCCCATCGTGCCGGTGTTACGCTCGCGGATATGGAGTTTGTGCAGTTCCATCCGACCGCCCTCAACACGCCGGAAAACCCGCTTCAACTCATATCCGAAGCCGTACGCGGCGAGGGTGCGATTCTGGTGAATGATCGCGGCCAGCGATTTATGACTCGGCGCCACCGCTTAGCCGAGTTGGCACCACGCGACATTGTGGCGCGGGAAATTTTCCGCGAACAGCAGGCAGGCAGCGCCGTATTTCTCGACGCGAGAAAAATCGGGCGCAGTTTTGCGCGCCGGTTTCCCGGCATCTATTTGATCTGCCTGGCCCGTGGCATCGATCCGCGAAAAGACAAAATTCCGGTGACGCCGGCGGCACACTATATGATGGGTGGTATAGTCACCGATCTTGCCGGGCGCTCCAGTCTCGAACGCCTCTATGCGTGTGGTGAAGTGAGTTGTACCGGCGTTCACGGGGCGAATCGTCTTGCATCAAATTCATTGCTTGAAGGGCTCGTATTTGCCGAGCGGGTTGCTCGTGATATGGTCTCGATGCCGAAATTGCCGCGCGCGCCGAGGGTCGCCCCATGGACTGTACCGCCATTGCGGGACCGCGGCGCGGCTCAGGTCGCGGCCGATTCCATCCGCGAGTTGATGTGGAACGATGCGGGCATCCACCGCACTGCAAAAGGCCTGCGCCATTGCATCGATCAACTCGGCGGCATCGCGTCGCGGCTCCCACCCGGCGCTACAGAGGAGCGGAATATGGTCGAAACAGCACTGCTGATTGCGGAGGCGGCACTGATGCGGAAAGAGAGCAGGGGTGGGCATTTCCGCAGTGATTTTCCGCGGGAAAAACGCAAATGGAAGGGTAGGCACATTCAATGGTAGGAACGCCTAAATCGAACAATTGGCGATTTGAAGCGTATGTATAGGTACTTATGAGATCGCTTCGCTTTTCCCTGCTTGTACTCGTGCCAGTCGCAATGGCCGCGGCACCTGCCTATGCCCAGCAACAGTGGGGCGGTGGTGGTATCGGCGCATCTGCCGAGCCACAACAGCGACTGCCGAACTCACGACTGGTGGTGCGCCATCGGATGCGGCTGTTTTCCGTGTCGCCCTCCGTGCAGGACACATTGCATGCGCCGCGAGCGACCGGCGGTGACTGGCTTGGCTCGCAACCCCAATGGGGCGGTTCGCCACCTCCGGCGGCGCGTCCGCATTACGCCACCCCGCAAGCGTATATCCCGACCGTGGTAGCCGGGACGGCGGCAAATCCGGCGATGTCGCCGTATGATCCCGCAGCCGTTCGTGCCCACTATATGCAGCGGCTGAGCCGACCGTAGCATCAGATCGGGTGCCTCCCGACGATCGGCCGCGCTGGCTATCATACAACAATGGCTTCCCCCGCCAAACCAAAGCCCGAAAACGCTGATCTGCACAACGAGATACGGCGCCTCGCCCGCGAAAAGAACGCGGTAATCCTCGCCCACAATTACGAACGCCCTGAAGTGCAAGATGTCGCCGATTTTGTCGGCGACTCGCTTGGACTGTCCCGTGAAGCGGCAAAAACGGCCGCGGATGTGATCGTTTTTTGCGGTGTGCATTTCATGGCAGAAACCGCCGCAATACTCTCGCCAGGGAAAACGGTGCTGTTGCCGGACCTGGCCGCGGGCTGTTCGCTGGCGGCGACGATTGACGCGGCCCAGTTGCGGAGCTGGAAGGCCGAGCATCCCGGTGCCGTGGTGGTGTCGTATGTGAATACGACGGCGGAAGTAAAAGCCGAGAGCGACTATTGCTGTACGTCAGGGAACGCAGTCGACGTCGTGAATTCCATTCCCGTCGGTCAGGAGATTCTATTTCTCCCCGACATGTTTCTGGGTGCGCACGTGCGACGCGTGACCGGGCGTGAGAATTTTCACGTATGGATGGGCGAATGTCACGTCCACGCGGGAATCAGTCCCGACAACATTCGCCTGCAGCGGTCGCTCCATCCGGGAGCCGAGTTTTTGGTGCATCCGGAATGTGGGTGTGCAACGAGTGTCGTCGAGGCGATGTCGGCGGGCGACGTCGATCCTGAGCACGCGCACATCTTATCCACCGAAGGGATGATCAAGCGACCGGGTGTGTCGGCCGCCAAGGAATTTATCGTCGCGACTGAAATCGGGATACTCTATCGGCTGGAACGGGCATACCCTGAGAAGAAATTTTTCGCGGCGAACGAACGGGCATCATGCGTCTATATGAAGGTGACGACGTTGCCCAAAGTGCTTGCGGCGTTAGAGCTGATGCAGCATCGCATCACGGTGCCCGCTGACATTGCAGCGCGCGCATCGGTGGCGATTGAACGGATGGTGTCTATCGGTGGCACAGCTCCCAGCACGCCGCAGGGTCCCGGCGTCGATCCGGGCGAGTGATGGTGAATTTTCCGTTGGATGAGGCCGCCCTGACCGCATTGGTCAAAACCGCGCTCGACGAAGATCAAGCATTTAACGATATCACGACTCTTGCCACAGTCCCCGCCAACCGGCAGTCGCGGGCGCGCATTGTGGCGCGCGAACATGGTGTGATCGCCGGAATTCCATTGGCGGTCGCGGCGTTCCGGTCGCTCGACCCGACTCTAGCGGTTCGTGTGGAGTCGGAAGATGGTACCGAAGTTGAGCGCAAAGCCACCTTGCTATCGGTCAGTGGAAATGCACGCGGCATTCTTGCTGCCGAGCGCGTCGCGTTGAATTTTCTGCAACGACTCTCGGGAATTGCGACGTACACCAGGCGCTATGTCGATGTGGTCCGCGGAACACCGGCGGCGATTCTCGATACGCGCAAAACCACGCCCGGATGGCGAACACTGGAGAAATACGCCGTGCGGTGCGGTGGCGGCGTGAATCATCGACGCGATCTTGCCAGCGCCGTACTCATCAAGGACAATCATCTGGCCGCTGTGGACGGAGACGTTGCGGTCGCGATCCGGCGCGCCCGTGAGCACGTGCCGGACGGAACGACTATTCAGATTGAATGCGATTCGCTGGCGCAAGTGCGCGCGGCAATTGCGGCCGGGGCAGAAAGTGTGCTACTCGACAACATGACAATCGTCCAACTGCGTGAGAGTGTAGCGATCGCCAGCGGACACGCGATAACCGAGGCCAGCGGCGGCGTGAAGTTATCCACGGTGCGCGGGATTGCGGAAACCGGTGTGGATCGCATTTCGATTGGGGCACTAACACATTCAGCGCCGGCGATGGATCTCGCGTTGGACTTCGACTAGTGCCGCAGCCCGCGGAGGGCGCGCGTTAGTTGATCCGCGAATGCCGCCACGTCAGTTGTCGGCAAGTCACACACCGAATTTCGACACACGTAGCCCGTCGCCTTGCCATCAATCGCCACGCGTCCGTCCATCAGCGCCAGTCTGCGCACAGCATCTCCCGCTCCGCCAGCCACAATGAGCGACGGCACATAGTGTCTCGCGACTTCGCTGGTGAGGGCCCGGAAATCATTGGCACCGGGATCACCCGCAAGCGCCACTTCAATCGCTCCGTTCACGGCCATGTCAGCTGCACCAAGGGCGTGTCCGAACATTGTTGGATAGCGTGTCATCGGTTCGGAAAGCGAATCCAACACAAATGACGCACGCGTTCGCATCTCGCTGTCACCCGCGAGATCTGCCACACTCAGTAATAGTTCCACGGCCATCGAGTTGCCGGACGGTACGGCATTGTCCATGAGGTCACGCGGTCGCGTCACCAGCCGCTCGTGATCGTCCGCCGTGTCAAAGAATGCACCGAGTGCATCGCTCCAGAAATGCGTCACGCATGTCGCCGCGAGTTCGGCGGCACGGTCGAACCAGACCCGCTCGAACGTCAGCGTATAGAGTGCCAGAAAACCAAGCCCGACGGCGGCGTGATCTTCGAGGAACCCGGGAATCCGGGTCTCGCCTCTGGTGTGCGTGCGGAAAACGCGACCGTCGCGCACCATCTCGCGCGCGAGGAATTCACCATTTGCAATTGCCGCAGTATGCATCGCCGCGTCATCGAACACCCGCGCTCCCTCGGCCATCGCCCGCAACAGCAGGCCGTTCCAAGATGCAAGAATTTTTTCATCCCGCGCCGGCCAGATGCGTTTCGATCGGACAGAATAAAGCAGCTGCTTCACACGAGTCAGAACGTCCGAATCGCCACGCACACCATTCGGTTTGTCGGCGCCCTCAGCAGTGAGAATATTGAATCCTTCAAAATTCCCCTGTTCGGAGACGCCGAAGTATGCCATCGCGGTCGGAGCATCCGCGCCGAGCAACAGCCGCAACTCTGCCGTGGACCAGACGTAGAATTTCCCTTCTTCGTGCTCGCTGTCGGCATCGAGCGACGAATACCAACCGCCGCTGGCGTCCGTCATTTCGCGCATCACCCAGCGTAGCGTCTCCTCAGCGATGCGTCGCACTTCCGGCTCGCCGCGGGCTTGCCACAGATGGATGCCAAGCCGCGCCAAGAGTGCATTGTCGTACAGCATTTTTTCGAAATGCGGAACAATCCACCGTGCGTCCACCGTGTACCGGTGAAAACCGCCCCCGACCTGATCGTAAATGCCGCCGCGTGACATTTGGCGGAACGAGTGCTCCACAATGTGCACCGCCCGCTCGTTGCCGGATCGCGCCCATTGGCGCAGGAGAAAATCCAACGCCATCGTCATTGGAAATTTTGGTGCGCCACCAAACCCGCCGGCCATCGGTTCAAAGCGCGCTGAGAGATCGCGGATTGCGCGGTCCAGTGACTCTTTATCCAGCGACGCACCGGCATGTGCCGGTGCCGCCGCTGCCGCATAGACTTCACCCACCGACGCCACGGAGCGCATGACTTCCTCCCGCCGGCCAACCCAAGCGTCATGCACCGACTCCAGCACGCGCCGAAAACTCGGCATTCCGTGGCGGTCTTCCGGCGGGAAATAGGTGCCACCGTAAAACGGCTCGCCTGCCGGAGTGAGAAAGACCGTCATCGGCCAGCCACCTTGCCCGGTCATGGCCTGCACGGCCTGCATGTAAATCGCGTCGAGATCCGGACGCTCCTCACGGTCGACCTTTACGTTCACGAACCAATCATTCATCAGCCGCGCTGTTCCGGCGTCTTCGAAGGACTCATGCGCCATCACGTGACACCAATGGCAAGCCGCATAGCCGATCGAGAGCAGTATGGGTTTGTCGTCTGCGGCAGCCCGTTCAAGCGCCGCGTCGCCCCATGAATACCACTCCACCGGATTTTCGGCGTGTTGCAACAGATATGGGCTGGTTTCGTTCGCGAGTCGGTTTGGCATTGACGTATGAGTAGCGTAGGACGTGACCGGACGAGAAGTTTACCTCGTGACTGAATCGCGCGCCTGGCGCCAAACTCTCAAGATCATCGCCATTTCCACGGCGATCCGCCTGATTCTTGGCGCCTTTGTGCCGCTCTTTCCCGACGAGACGTACTACTGGGATTGGTCCCGCACTCTCACGGCTGGGTACTTCGATCATCCCCCGATGATCGCGTACTGTGTTCGCGCCGGAACGCTCATTTTCGGCGCGACACCGATTGGCGTCCGTATTGTATCCATTCTCGCCGGCGCCGCCGCGGCGATCGGCATTTCGGCGACCGCCCGCGAGCTTGGCGGCGACGACGCGGCCAAACGTGCCGCGCTGATCTTCGCCTGTGTTCCGCTTGCGGCCGCCGGATTCGTGCTCGCCACTCCGGATGCGCCGATGTTGTGTGCCGTGGCGTGGACGCTATATGCGGTGATGCGGGCGCTCAAAGCAGAACCCGCCACGCGCGAGACGCTGCAATGGTGGTGTCTCGCCGGCCTGGCAATGGGGCTGGCGATGGCATCCAAGTTCACCAGTGTGCTCGTCCCGGCGGCGATCGCCATCGGTTGTGTTTCCCATGCGCGACTTCAGAACCGGTTTGGCGAGCGCGGTCCTTACGTTGCCGTGCTTATCGCGTCACTCGTGCTGTTGCCCGTGCTCATTTGGAACTACCAGCATGACTGGGTTTCTTTCAAATTTCAGCTTGGACATGGGCTCGGCGACCCAAAAGGGGGCGCGCTCGGCGTGCTCAATCGCGAACTCGCACTGCTCGGCGGCCAAATCGGGCTCGTCTCGCCGATTCTCTTTTTCTTTATCGTGCGGGCGGTCAAACGCTCATTCGATCCCACGCCGGCCGGGCTTAGGCTGGTGCTCGGAATGATGGCTGCCGCTTGTCTCGCATTCTTTGTTTTCAGCGCGACGCGCCGTTCGGTCGAAGCCAACTGGCCAGCACTGGTATGGTTGCCGGCGATAATCCTGCTGGCAACCGAGCCCCCGTTTTCGTGGCGCGAAGAACGCTGGTTCAAGGGCGGGCTCGTGTTCGGCGCCGGGCTTACCGCGATTGTGTATATCCACACGCTGGTTCCCATCCTGCCGTTGCGCGCTGATCGTGATCAGGTCGCAAAAGCGTTTGGTTGGGATGAGGTCGCGGCCGTGGTCGATCGCCAGAGCGCATTTGTCAAACGCCGCGCATCGTTTGGGCAAAGTGATTTGTACATCGCCGCCGAGCGGTACCAGGACGCAAGCGAACTGGCATTCCATTTGCAGAGCCACCCGCGGGTGTATTCGCTGAACCTCAGCGGTCGTCCCAATCAGTACGATCTTTGGGTAACCTTCCCGGAGCGCGCGAAGGCCGGTGCCTTTTTAATGCTCGTGTTGGACGACGAGTCCGCTGAGCCTGGCATGATCCGTCGACTCAA
>JANYBD010000160.1 GCA_025360995.1 Gemmatimonadota bacterium | reverse complement strand
GTCCATCCGCACGATGCAGCCGACTTCGATCCGACGCGTGACACCGCCGCCATTCGCGTTCAGGTGGCAGCTGGAGCCGTGGCGATCGGCGAGTGTGGCCTCGACTATCGCTATGACCATTCGCCCCGCCTATTGCAGCGCAGAGCCTTTGCCGCCCAACTCGCCATCGCCGCGCAAACGCATCGGCCGGTGGTGGTCCATACCCGCGATGCCGAAGAAGACACCGCCGCCATGGTGCGGGAAGCAGGGGCGGCAGGCATCGGCGGCGTGTTGCATTGCTTCACCGGTCCGCACGCGCTTGCCGCGACAGCACTGGAGGCGGGATGGTACATTTCGTTTAGCGGCGTGGTCACCTTCAAAAAATGGGACGACGACGCGTTGCTGCGGCTCGTGCCGGACAATCGCCTGCTCGTGGAATCCGACGCGCCATATCTCGCACCTGTCCCGAACCGCGGCAAGCGCAATGAACCGGCATGGGTGGCGCGAACCGTCGAACGGATCGCCGTCGCGCGCGGTGTATCACCGGAGTGGCTTGGCGACCGGACGATCGCCAATGCCGTAACCTTTTTCGGTTTGACTGGAGTGAAATTATGAGCGTTCGCTATCTGCACACTACGGATGCCCCCGAAGCCATCGGCCCGTACTCACAGGCCGCTGCCGTGGGTGGTTTTTTGTTTACCGCCGGCCAAGTCGCCCTCGACCCCGCAACCATGAAAGTCGTCGAGGGGGATGTCACCGCTCAAACAGAGCAAGTGATGAAAAACCTCACGGCAGTCCTTTCCAACGCGGGCTGCTCTTGGGCTGAGGTCGTGAAGACAACGATTTTTCTCGTGGATATGGCAGATTTCGCCAACGTGAATGAGGTCTACGGCAAATACATCGGCGGCTCCCGTCCCGCCCGATCCACGGTCGCCGTTGCCGGCTTGCCGCGGGGCGTGCGCGTCGAGATTGAATGCGTGGCGAAACTCGGATAGCACAACCAACGGTGACAATCGCCAGTCGCGACGATGTGATTCGTCTCACGGAATTCGCCCGCTGCGCTGGATGCGCAGCGAAAATGGGGCCGTCCGATCTCAAGGCCGTACTGGCGCCGCTGACCCGGCACAGCGACCCCCGCATCCTTGTCGGACGCGAAACATTCGACGATGCGGGTGTCTTTCGGATCAGCGACACGTTGGCGCTCGTGCAAACTGTCGATTTTTTCGCGCCGATCGTTGACGATCCCTACGACTTCGGCCGAGTCGCCGCGGCCAACGCACTTTCGGATGTATTCGCCATGGGTGGTGAGCCGATCACGGCGATGAACATTGTCGGCTTTCCGGTCGGACAACTCCCGCTCGAAGTGCTCACCGAAGTGCTGCGGGGCGGGCAAGATTCCGTCCATGAGGCCGGCGCGCATATCGTTGGCGGTCACACGATCACCGACGACGAATTAAAATACGGACTCTCCGTCACCGGAACCGTACATCCCGACCGAATCCTGACCAATGCGGCCGCGATGCCGGGCGACGTGCTCGTGCTGACTAAAGCAATCGGTACCGGCATCCTTGCCACCGCCGCAAAGCGCAATCTCCTCGGCGCGGATGAACTCCGCTCGCTCATTGTCTCAATGACCACGCTCAACGCGATCGCCAGTCGCGCAGCGGTCGCGCTCGGACTGCGCTGTGCGACCGACGTGACTGGGTTTTCGTTGCTCGGCCACGCATCTCACATTGCCCGCGCAAGCGGCGTGACGTTGCGAATCAATATCGGAGCCGTACCGTTGCTCCCCGGCACGGTGGCAGCGATTGCGGCCGGGACGCTGACCGGCGGCGCGGCGCGAAACGCGAGCTATTTGGAACCGTTGGTGGATTACGGCAACTGCACGGAGAGTGAGCGCGCTTTGCTGGTCGATCCGCAAACCTCCGGTGGTCTGCTGGTTGCAGTACCGCAAGAAAAGGTCTACGACTATCTCAGTCGCGTGGACGGGGCGGTTGTGGTCGGCGCCGTACTCGTCGCCGGTCAGCATCCAATTGTTGTGCGCTGAAATGCGTCGATCGTGCGCTCCAATGAGCGGCTCGACACAGTGTTACCGAGGGAACGTTTCCTGGCTGGTGCCGGGCCCGGTCTTCAAAACCGGTGCGACCTGACTGCGTCGGGTTGGGTGGGTTCGATTCCCATACGCTCCCGCCACCGCGGCCGGGCGTTGATGTAGTTCCGGTTACCGTTTTTCTTCCCCTTCGTTCGGCACGGCGCGCCCCACGACAATCGTGATGTTGTCCGTTCCGCCGCCGTCCAGCGCGTCCTGCAACAATTGTTCACACAGTTCCTTCGCGCTCGTCATCGCCGCCAGTCGCTCGGCGAGCCGCTCGTCAGTGACGTGCTTGGTAAGCCCATCGCTGCACAGCAGGTGCACGGCATTCCACTCCGATTGCAATTTCGTGACAACCGGCGTCGCTTCGTCGGCGCCGAGGGCGCTTGACAGCACATTCGCGAACTGCGAGCTCTTGGCGGCAGTGCGGGACATCACACCCTGATCCACGAGGTCCTGGGCAATCGTTTGATCGCGCGACACTTGCGTGAGCGTCCCTTGCCGCCAGAGGTAATAGCGCGAGTCACCGACTTGCAACAGGTAAAAGTTTGGCCACACACCCATCCACAGGGTGAGGGTCGTCGCCATGCGACCCTTACGCCCTTCTGCGCCGCTCTTCGCGACGACTGCCTCGTGCGCATGCATCGCCGCGGCCTGCAGCTCCTCAATGAACGGCGCATCTGACGACTTCGCGCTGTAATAGCAGTTCATACTATGGTTGACGTATTGCATCGCGACCTCGAGCGCGGTGGCGCTGGCCTCCTCGCCACTAGAGAGCCCGCCGACGCCGTCGGCGACCATCAGGAGCGACGCGAGTCGCTCGTCGCTCATGGAAAGTCGATGCTGGTCGGGAAGACTGGTAGCCAAGACGTCGACCCGCTTGTGTATCCGCGCGATAACGAACTGGTCCTCGTTGTTAGGACGGACCTTGCCCGTATGCGTGAGGCCGAAGACGTCGAGTTCGTCATCGCGTGGCTTTCGCGTTGGCGCCGGAATGTTCATTGCCCTGCCTCCCCGAATGCACGAGTGACGAGAAGTAAAAACGTAAGCCCCCGTGTCCGCTCTCACCAGTGAAGACCCGCGCGCCTGGTCTGCTGCAATGCCGCTTCCCTCCGCGTCCCTCCGCGGGTGATTCCCCTGACTTGACTCGTGAGCGCCGGGCCGCATTTTGACTGCATGTCAGAATCGAACCGAATCGCGATGTTGTCAGTGAACCGCCGTCAGACGCGAATCGTCCTCAGCAACTTAGCTGTCGCGGCAGTGCTGCTCGGCGTCGGTTGCGCACGTGAGCCCGCGACGCCGGATCCGCAACTCGTCGCTCAATGGATGCGAGTCTCGCTGGCGTTCACCCGCAGTGAGCGCATCGGTCCGCCGCCGGCCGCGCGAATTTCTGCGTACGGATCGCTCGCGCTCTATGAGGGTTACGCGTCAGATGCGAAGTCCTCCTTGCGTTCGCTCTCCGGTCAACTCAATGGGTTCACGCCGCTCCCCGTAATCCCGGCCGGACAATCCGTGGACGGCGCGACAGTGGCCGCCGCTGCGGAGCGTGTCGTGCTCGATTCAATTTTTCGGGACGGGTTCGCCAGCACCCGTCGCACGATCGACTCGCTGGCGAGTGCCCAAATCGCCGCGCGTGGGATCGCCGGCGTTGGGAGCGCGTTGCGCGATCGATCCATTGCCCACGGCCGCGCGATCGGAGCGGCGATTCTGTCGTGGGCTGCGACGGACAGTTTCTATGCGACGCGCGGGCGACCATGGAAGCCGCCCACCGGACGCCAATACTGGATCAACACGGCGACCGTTGATCAATTCATTCCGCAGGTGATGTCCGGACACGCCGACGCCGTGGTAAAAAATAATTCCGGTGATGCCCTGGATCTCGAACGCGCAACGTCGAAGTCGGTGTTTGCCAACCGACCGAAAAGCGCCACCCCGACGACGCTGCCGGGCTTCGACCCGGTCAAGCCGACTGAGCCGTATTGGGGCCAGCTCCGTACATTCGTCATTCGCAATGGCGACGAGTGCGCGCCGCCACCGCCTCCGTCGTATTCCGAGCGCCCGGGTTCCGAGTTCTTTACGATGGCGCGTGCATCATATGATACGATGCACGCGATTACACCGGAGAAGCGCGCCACGGCACTGTTCTGGGCGGACAATCCTGCGGCGACGGGCACACCCGCATTCCACTGGATCAGCGTCATCAATCAAATGGTGTCGCGGCGTCGTCTGTCGGCCGATGCGGCAGTCGAAGTGTATACGTTGACCTCCATCGCGATGGCGGATGCCTTCATCGGATGCTGGCGCGAGAAATACCGTTCGTATGTTGTGCGCCCCGTGACGTTCATTCAGCGACTCTGGGATCCGGGTTTTCACACGGTTTTTCCCACGCCGCCATTCCCGGAATATTCGTCCGGCCACTCTGTCATCTCTGGTGCGGCCGTGCAGGTCATGACTTCGCTGCTTGGCGACACTACCGAAGTGACCGACTCTACGCAAATGGACGTCGGCCTACCGCCAAGGCATTTCGCGTCGTTCACGGCGGCGATGAATCAGGTCGCGATTTCACGAGTATATGGCGGCATACATTATATGAAAGCGGTAATTGATGGAATGGAGCAAGGTCGCTGCATCGGTCGACGGATAACAGAACGGATCAAGACGCGTCGAACCGGCGCGTGATCCCGTCGTCCGCCGTCAATTCCGGAACTGGCGATCGTGCGCTCGAGTGGACGCTGCGTGCCGGCGCAGCTTTGTGCTTCATCGGGCACGGTGCATTCGGCGTCATCACGAAACAGGCGTGGGTTCCGTACTTCGCCGTTGTCGGAATCGGTCACGACGCGGCGTATCATTGGATGCCGGTGATAGGAACGCTTGACATACTTTTCGGAATATTGACGTTCGTTCAGCCACGCGCAGCTCTGCTCGTCTGGATGACCGCTTGGGCGTTGTGGACGGCATCGCTCCGGCCACTCGCCGGCGAGCCGTTCTGGGAGGCGTTGGAGCGCGCCGGCAATTACGGTGTGCCGTTCGTGCTTCTGCTCTTGAGCGAAACGGGTTCCGGTTGGCGAACGTGGTTTGCGCCTGTGCGCACGCGGATGCTTTCTCTAACGCTGATCCGCCGCCTGCAAATCGTTCTCACTGCCGCGACGGTGTTGCTACTGATCGGGCATGGCGCCCTGGCTCTACTCCCCAAGCCGGCACTCGTATCCCACGCGGCGCTGTTCGGTTTGCCGATGGATACTGAATCCGTAGCGAGAATCCTCGGATCGATCGAGATCGGCCTTGCCGCGCTGCTCATCTTAAGGCCAGCGATCACTGTTTGCTTGATCATTCTGGCCTGGAAGCTCGGTACCGAGTCCCTCTTTATCTTCGCTGGCAGCCCGGTATGGGAAGTGGTCGAACGGGCGGGGAGTTACGCGGCGCCGCTGGCGCTGGCGATCACCTACTCCACTAGATTCCGTCATGCACACGGGATCGGCAAATAAAATTGTGTTCGTCGTGCGGCGATCGCGCGTAGTGTGCGCTGCGCTGCTCATGATCGCTTGGGTGGGTGACGCGCATGCCCAGCGACCTGACAGTACTGTCCTGCGCGTACCCATCCCCGACACGGCATCTCCGCGCACACGCGCACCCCGTCCGACGCGTCCCGAAGACATTCCGCCGGTCTCACCGCGCCGCGCGTTCCTCTATTCGCTGATGCTTCCCGGTTTGGGCCAAGCGGCGCTCGATCGTCGCTACACGGGCGCGGGATTCTTTCTCGTCGAGGCGGCGGCGCTGGCCATGGTGCATCGGTCGGCCGAGGATGTGCGGCTCGCGAAGGCATTCAAGGGTGACTCCGTGCCACTGAGCTATCAGACCGATCCGACTACCGGGGTCGTGTTACGGAATGCGGCTGGCGACCCTCTCGTGGCGTCGTGGAAACAATCGCAGGCGACGACCGATCTCATCAAAGCGAGAAATCTGCATTACGAAGATTGGATCGCCGTGATCATCTTCAATCATCTCGTTTCAGGGGCGGACGCTTTCGTCGCGGCGAATCTTTGGGATTTTGGAGCGCACGTAAAGATGCGGGCGTCTCCGTTGGTGCGGGGTGGTGCGGCGGTGTCGTTCACAATCTCACACCGTTAATCGTCCGGCAAAAATCACTTTCTCGCGGACTAGCTCGGGTCGCGCCGTTCCAGTGTCTCCAGCACTTGCAACGCAGCGCCGTCCACCTGTACGAGCTCTACGCGTTCAGCGATCACGCGCAAAAAAGTCGGCGCGTCGAGAAACGCCCCGGGGTTTGCGTATATGCCGCCACTGCGCTCGGCGCGTCCCATCGTCTGGGCGTGCGAATGCCCGAACACATAGAGATCGAGTGACGGGTCCGCTGCAAGTCGCTCCAACGCGACCTGCTGCAACCCGGCGCCGCCGTCGCGTGGGCGCTTATGACGACTCGTATGGGACGATCGTTTGGCAATCCACGTGGCCCAGTCGGGATGCAGCCAACGAAACGCCCAGATCGCCAGCGGATTGCGGAGCACCGTTCGCAGCCCGCGATAGGGCGCGTCTTCCTTCTCACGCAATCCGTCGCCATGCTCAATCAGCGTTTGCCATCCGGCAATCTCACCGCGCCACGGACCAACGTGATACGTCAGGCCCACGTCGTTGCGCAGAATGTCGCCGCCCCAGCAATCATGATTGCCAGCAATCCAGAGTACTGCTACACCAGCATCATGTAACGCCGCGAGCGCGGCAATCACCCGGAACCCGATGCGCGGCATGACGTGTCGCCACTCGAACCAGAAATCGAATACGTCGCCGTTGAGGACAACAGTCTTCGCTTCAACGCGCGCCCGTTCAAGTAGTGCAACCAGGGCGCGTTCCACATCCACGGGCGCGGCCCCGAGGTGGGAGTCCGAGAGTACGAAGCAGGGGCCGGGAAGCATCGGCACAACCTATCAGCGGAACGTTATCTTTACCAATCTGCCTCCCTCCGGAACCCAACATCCATGGCATCGTCGATCAGCGAAGTCCGTGTGCGATACGCCGAAACCGATCAGATGGGTATCGCCTATCACGCGAACTATCTCGTCTGGTGTGAGATCGGCCGCACTGACCTCATCCGCCAAAGCGGCATGACGTACGCCGCGATGGAGGAGCGTGGTGTGAAGCTCGCCGTATCGGAGGCGTCGCTGCGCTTTCACGCGTCGGCGCGATACGATGATCTGGTGCGGATCGAAACGACGATCACCGAGGTCAAGTCCCGATCGGTGACGTTTGCCTACAGTATTTCACGAGCGGTGACCGGCGAACGCCTCGCCTCCGCAGTCACGACGCTGGTGTCCATCTCGGCGGCAGGAAGGACAGTCGCTATGCCAGCGGATATTCGTGCCCTTCTTGGTGCCGCCGGCAGCTAGGGCGGGCCGGTCGTTGACTCACCACGCGTTGCGGCCGACATTGCAGGCAATGCTCCGCGTATCCTGGACCCTTCGCTCCCGACTTTGGTGCCACCGGCGTCTGGTCGGCGTGATGCTTGCGTGCGCCGCCACGGGCGGGTGCTTCTACGGATTCGCTGGTGGAGGAATGCCGCCCGGAATCAAGACCGCCGCGGTCCTTCCGTTCGAGAACCAAACGGCAACCCCGGAATTGCAGCGCGAAATCAATGAAGCGTTACGCAAGGCAGTCTCGTCGCGGTTGGGGTTGCGCGATGCCGCCGAAGCCAATGCCAGCGTCATTGTACGTGGCACAATTGTGCGCTATGAAATCGACGCGCCCATTGCCTTCAGCGCCAATCCCGCACAAGCGACTTCGTCGCGCCGCCGGCTGCAAGTTGTGGTGAATGTGGAAATATTTGATCAGGTTCACAATCGCCGCCTCTGGTTCAAGGACGGTATTTCGGCGCAGGGCGACTACGCAGAAAACGCCGAGGCGGCCGGGCGCAAACAGGCGGTCGACCGCATTGTCAGCGAGGTCATCGAAGGGGCACAATCACAATGGTGAAATCCCGTCGCGGCTCGAGCAGTATTGGATGTTTGTTCACGGTTTTATTGATTGCTGCCATCGGATATTTTGGCTACAACATCGGCGCCGTGTTCTTGGCGAACTATGAGTTCGAAGACCGGATGCGACAGGAAGCGCACTTCGCCGGACACCGATCAGATGCTGTCATTCGTCGCCGCCTATCGGATTTCGCCGATTCACTCGGCCTTCCCGAGGCGGCCGGCAACATTACTGTCCGCCGCAGTGAACATTCGATTCTCCTGTGGGGCGAATATTATCGGCACATCGAACTTCCCGGGATCGTCCGCGAAATTCATTTCAGCCCGTCGGCGACGGGGACGTTCTGAGCGTGACAGGCGATATCGCCGCGCTCGATCCGCGGCGAAAGATTCTCTCATGGCATGCGGCGCGCGAGTGGCGTCGGCGACAGACTGGCCCAGTCGTATTCACGAACGGCGTCTTCGATCTATTGCATCCTGGTCATATAGACGTGTTGCGCGGCGCGCGCGCCGAGGGCAAACAGCTCGTGGTCGGGCTCAACGCCGATGCGTCGGTGCGACGCCTGAACAAAGGGCCCGATCGTCCTATTCGCCACGAGAGTGAGCGGGCCTATGTGTTGGCGGCTCTAGAATTGATCGATGTGGTCGTCGTCTTCGACCAAGACACGCCACTGGAACTCGTGCGCCAGCTCGAACCCGACGTCATCGTCAAAGGCGGCGACTATGCACCCGATACGATCGTCGGTGCGGCCGAGGTTATTGCCCGAGGTGGCCGCGTGGTGATCATTCCGCTCACGCCCGGCCACTCGACCACTTCAACAATTGAGAAACTTCGTGGTAGCTGAATCACGTCCCAACGGCCGTGCGCCTCTCGCGCTGCGCCCCGTCACGCTCGAGCGCGGCTCGGCGCCATTTGCCGAAGGATCGTGCCTGATCGCATTTGGCAATACCCGAGTCTTGTGCACGGCGAGTGTTGAAGACGGCGTTCCCGGATGGAAAAAAGGGAAAGGCGAAGGCTGGCTGACCGCAGAATACGCGATGTTGCCGCGGGCCACGCTGACGCGTTCGCCGCGAGAGCGCGCGCAAATCGGTGGTCGTACGCAGGAAATTCAACGGCTGATCGGCCGCAGTGTGCGGGCGATGCTCGACGATTTTAAATGGGGCGAGTTCACAATTAAGGTGGACTGTGATGTGATGCAAGCAGACGGCGGCACTCGGACGGCGGCGATTACTGGCGCATGCGTGGCCGTGGTCGATGCCTTCGACTGGATGGTCCGCACGAAGCGGTTGACAGTATCACCGGTCCAGCGGCGTGTTGCGGCGGTGAGTGTGGGGCTCGTCGACGGTCGCGTGCTCACCGATCTCGAATACGTCGAAGATGTGCGCGCCGAGGTGGATATGAATGTGGTGATGAGCAGCGCTGGGCAGTTTGTGGAGGTGCAGGGAACTGGCGAACACGGGACGTTTGCGCGCGATCAATTGAACGGGTTACTTGACGCGGCAGTGGCGGGAATAGGCGAGCTGGATGTCTTGCAGCAACGTGCCCTCGCTGCTGCAGGCGCGTAGTGCTGCCGGTGCTGTTGGTGGCGACGCGCAACCATGGCAAGCTGATGGAACTGGAGCCAATGATCGCGGCGGCGGGATATCAGGCGTTGTCACTCGAAGCGGCCGGAATCGCTGAAGATCCGGAGGAAGATGGACTCGAAGCATTTGATACTTTTGAGGAAAATGCGTTCGCGAAGGCGCAATATTTTTATGCGCGCGCGGGTGGGCTCGCCGTGTTGGCGGATGATTCGGGGCTCGCCGTTGACGCGCTACAAGGTGCGCCAGGCGTGCGCAGCAAACGGTGGTCGGGGAGCACTGCGAGTGGCGCGGCGCTTGACGAGGAGAACAATGCAAAACTGTTGACGGCACTGTTGGGCGAATCACAACGGCAAGCGCGATTTGTGTGCGTCGCGGCGATCGTTTCAGCGACTGGGGCGCGGTGCGCGCGCGGTGAAAGCAGCGGTCGTATCCTTGAGCGTGCGAGTGGAGCGGGCGGGTTTGGCTATGATCCGTTGTTCTGGAGCGACGCGCTAGGAAAAACATTTGCCGACGCGTCGGTCGAGGAGAAATCGCAGGTGAGTCATCGTGCGCGTGCCGCTGCAGCGGTGTTGGTGAAGTGCATCGCAGATGATACGGGAGTAGCGATTGCGGTTGACCGCGCGGGCGCGGGGCGCTAATATTCGCGCTTCGATTCGCGGGGCGTAGCGTAGCCCGGTATCGCGCCTGCTTTGGGAGCAGGAGGTCGCCGGTTCGAATCCGGCCGCCCCGATCGGGAGCGGTGCAGAGCAGGTAGCGTCAGGTGTTTTTGGGATGACGAGGCGCCAGTAGCTCAGTTGGATAGAGCGGGAGCCTTCTAAGCTCCAGGTCGGGGGTTCGATTCCCTCCTGGCGCGCCTTGCGAAACAGCGCTGTAGGTTCGCGCCCTTAGCTCAATTGGCAGAGC
>JANYBD010000106.1 GCA_025360995.1 Gemmatimonadota bacterium | reverse complement strand
GGGCGATTGCCGTACCGGGCGATGTCGCCGCGGCCGGTGTACCGGACGAGATCGCGCGCCTCACAATGGAGCGGTTTGGCCGGATCGATATCCTGGTCAACAACGCCGCGCAGGCGCATTCCACTCGATTCAGTGAACTTTCCGCTGAGGAATGGCGTCAGGCCTTAGAGGTAAATCTCACCGCGCCATTTCTGCTCACCAAGGCCGTTGTACCGGCGATGCAGACACAGCACTATGGTCGCATCGTGAACATCTCCTCGACTGCCGGCCGAACTGTGAGCACGCTTGGCGGCGCCCACTACACTGCGTCAAAAGCCGGCCTTCTGGGCCTCACCAGGGCCTCAGCCAAGGAGCTCGGTAAATACGGCATTACCGTAAACGCTATCTGCCCGGGCATGATTAATACCGAACTCACACATGAATACGCGTCATCTGAGCTGCTGGGCAAGCTTGCGGCAGGCTATCCGGTACCGCGCCTTGGTACGTCGCTCGAAGTGGCCGATTTGATCTGTTTTGCGGCATCGGAGGCGTCGGGCTACATCACCGGTGCGTCGCTTGATATTAACGGCGGCGACCTGATGATGTAACTTCTTTCGCTATGAAAGAAAGCACACGAGTTCTTATGGCCCTTGGCACAGCCGTCGCTGGCGGATTCGCCGTCAGTGCCTCAGCGAGTCCGTCGCTATTGCGCGCCACGGATTGGATCGCTCCCATCGGCGTCATATGGGTGAACGCCATCCGAATGACAGTGATTCCGTTGGTGGTATCGCTGATTGTGACGGGTGTGGCGTCAACGTCGAATCTGGCGTCCATTGGCCGGATGGGCGGGCGGACATTGATGGTATTCGGGTTGTTGCTGGTCGGAGTTGCCGCGGTAATTATTCCGCTCGCGGCATCCATGTTCGCATTGCTGCCCCATGCGACCTCGTCACCGGTGCTGCCGACAGGGGCCGCCGAGGCCGCGGGACAGATTGCAGCGAGCGGACAAGCGACCGGTTTTGCTGAATGGCTGCAAACCTTAGTTCCCAGTAATCCCGTGGCGGCTGCAGCTAACGGTGCACTGGTCCCGTTGATTGTGTTCACACTGCTGTTCGCCCTTGCGGTTGCGCAAAGTCCCGAACGGGGACGCGAGACGCTCGTCGGATTCTTCCGGGCGTTGGGTGACGCAATGTTCGTGCTGGTGCGATGGATCATAGCGATTGCACCGATTGGCATTTTTGCACTTGTGCTGCCGTTGGCCGCGCATGCCGGACCATCACTGGTCGGCGCCATTGGTTTCTACATTGTGGCGTATGCCGGAGCGAGCGTTGCTATGACACTAATGCTTTATCCGGTGGTCGCTTTGACTGGCGGAATTCCGATTCGCCGCTTTGCTCGGGCAGCACTTCCGGCTCAGTTGATTGCGTTCAGTTCCAGTTCGTCGATCGCATCGTTGCCCGCACTGGTGGAAAGCGCCGAACTAGGACTGGGGCTTTCGAATCGAGTGACAGGGTTTGTTTTGCCGCTGTCAGTTTCAGTTTTCAAGCTGGCAGCTCCAGTATCGTGGACGGTGGGGGCGTTGTTCGTCGGCTGGTTTTACGGAGTGCAATTACACGCGAGGGAGTTGGCCACGATTGCCTTCGCCGCAGTGTTTCTCGCGTTTGCGTCCCCCGGAGTTCCGCGCGGAGCGTTCATTATGCTGACACCGCTCCTGGTGGCGATTGGTCTCCCGCCAGAAGGTGTGGGAATTCTGATTGCGGTAGATGCCATCCCCGATACATTCGCGACCGTGCTCAATGTGACCGGCGATCTCGCCGCGGTAGCGATTGTTGCCAAGGTCGAACGATGACGCTGAACGGTGATGTGGTATGCCTCGTTCCTCTGGAGATCGGCCACGTCGATGCACTGTGCGAGGTAGGATTCGATGCCGAGATCTGGCGGTGGATGCCAAAAGGCGTTCGTGATCGAGGATCAATGCAGGCCTGGGTTGAGGAGGCACTCACGGCGCAGAGCGCTGGCTCGGCGATTCCGTTCGCGACAACGATTCGCGAGACCGGTGAGGTGATCGGGTCCACGCGATTCATGAATATCGATATGGCGCACCGTCGGGCGGAAATTGGCGCGACATGGATCACGCCAGCGTGGCAACGAAGCCGCGTGAACACGGAGGCCAAATATCTGATGTTCCGATACGCATTCGAGAAGCAACAGTGGAGACGGGTGGAATTCAAAACGAGTTCGCAAAACATAAAATCGCGTGCGGCCATTCTCCGACTGGGAGCAACCGAAGAGGGAACTTTCCGAAAACACATGATTCAAGAGGATGGCTCCAATCGTGACACCGTCTACTTCAGTATTGTCGACGATGAGTGGCCTGCAGTGAAGGCTCGGCTCGAGGCTGCGTTTGAGCGCGGCGGCGTTCGCGGATGATCAACAGTTTGTTTTCTATATGATTGTCCTGATTGGCGTGCTGATTGTTATCGTTGGATTCGCCATTCGGTTGAATCCGTTGCTCGTGGTCACCGTCGCCGGCGTTGCCACGGGCTTGGCAAGCGGGCGCGATTTGCACGCTGTGATCGCGGCATTCGGAAAAGCGTTTACCGACAGCCGGTACGTGGCCATTGTGTGGCTGGTGTTGCCGGTGATCGGACTGTTGGAGCATGCGGGACTCAAAGAGCGGGCGCGTGACGTGATCACCCGGATCCAAGGGGCCACTACCGGCCGAGTGCTGATGGCCTATTTCGCCGTCCGTCAAATCACTTCGGCGCTGGGGCTGACATCACTTGGTGGTCACGCCCAAATGGTGCGGCCGTTGATTGCACCTATGGCGGAAGGTGCCGCCGAGAGTCGGTTCGGAGAGCTACCGCCGAAAGTGAGGTTTACGATTCGAGCCAACGCCTCCGCCGTGGACAATGTCGCATATTTTTTTGGCGAAGACGTATTTATCGCGATTGGCTCGTTGCTGTTGATCAAAGGATTTCTCGAGCAGAATGGGATCAACGTAGAGCCGACGAGCCTGGCGCTCTGGTCCATTCCGACGGCGCTGTTCGCAATGGGACTTCATTTCGTCCGGTTGGTATTGCTGGATCGGCGCTTGCAGCGTGAGCTCGGCACGCGGAGTGAGCGTGTCGAATGATCAAACTCAGTTTCATTTATGTATTGATGGGCCTGTTGATGGGCGGTGTGGCATTGCTGAATGCCTTCGACTCGACAAATCCCCGGCGCATTAACAATACGATTTTCTGGGGCACGTATTCGACAACCTTTCTCGTCGGATCGTACCTGACAGATTTTGCAAATGGGTGTCTGGTAATCGTGATGGTTGCGGCGGTGGCGATCCGTGGACTGGGGCAGGGGACCGTTGTGCATACGACTGTGGAAGAGCGACAGGCGAGTGCGCGCCGCTGGAGGAATCTGTTGTTCGTACCGGCCCTTACCATTCCGCTGGTGACGTTATTCGGTGCGCTATATCTGAAAAATGCCAGACTGTTTGGAGTAGCACTGGTTGATCCCAAGCAGGTGACTCAGGTTTCGCTGGGGCTTGCCACGCTCGTGTCCCTCGTCGTGGCGATGGTGATGTTACGGCCGCCGCCGATGGCGCCGTTGCGTGAGGCGCGCCGACTGCTCGATTCGGTTGGCTGGGCGGCCGTACTTCCGCAGACGCTTGCCGCGCTGGGCGCACTCTTTGCGCTTGCCGGCGTCGGCACGGTCGTGGCGACATTGGCGCAGCGTTGGATACCACTCGAACACGCGTTTATCGCCGTCGCGACATATACGGTTGGCATGGCCCTGTTCACTATGATCATGGGAAATGCGTTCGCGGCGTTTCCGGTAATGACGGCGGGGATCGGATTGCCGGTGATCGTGCATCACTTTGGCGGGAATGTGGTGATCATGTCGGCCATAGGGATGCTGTCAGGATACTGCGGCACATTGATGACCCCGATGGCCGCAAATTTCAATATCGTGCCCGTGGCATTGCTGGAGTTGCCAGATCAGTATGCTGTGATCAAGGCGCAAATCCCTACGGCGATTCCGTTGTTAATTGCCAACACGCTATTGATGTATTTTCTCGTGTTTCGATTTTAGGATGTCGTCACTTACCGCAGATATTGCGAGCAGGTATGCGGCGCTTGCGCTTAGTCACGTTCAACGGGAGTATCCGAACAAACTCGACCATGTCATCAACGGTGCGGCTGAAGTCCGGACTCCACGCGAGTTACACCCGATTTTTTATGGCAGTTTTGACTGGCACTCGTGTGTGCATGCATACTGGCTTCTGGCGCGGGTACTGAGGCGATTTCCGGAACTGCCGGAGGCCGCACAAATCCGTGATCTGTTTGACACGCAGTTCACCGCCCAGAATGTCGTGGCTGAGGTTGATTACCTGGCGCAAGCAAATCGCGGCACGTTCGAGCGCCCGTATGGCTGGGGATGGCTGTTGATGCTTGCCGGCGAATTGTCGCGCTTCGAGCCGACACCGGGAGTACTATGGTCACTGACGCTGCAGCCACTGATCAGCGTATTTGTGGAGCGCTTTCGGAGCTTTCTGCCAAAGGCCACGTATCCCATACGGGCCGGCACCCATTTCAACTCGGCATTTGCGTTTGTGCTCGCTTTGGACTATGCCGACGCCGTCGGCGATACCGGATTCGCATTGCTCATCTGCGAGAAAGCGCATGGTTGGTACGGTTCCGACCGGGATTGCCAAGCGTGGGAGCCCAGTGGCGATGATTTCCTGTCGTCGGCTTTGATCGAGGCGGAGTGTATGCGTCGGGCCCTTGCGCCGGCGGATTTCAATCGGTGGTTCGGGTCCTTTCTCCCGCGCATGGCCCAACGGGAGCCGCAAACGCTATTCACGCCCGCAACGGTGAGCGACCGCCAGGACGGAAAGATTGCCCATCTAGACGGTTTGAATCTTAGCCGGGCCTGGTGTTGGCGAAGGCTTGCGGAAACTTTCGACGCACAAGACCCGCGACGTGCCTTGGCCGTCGTCGCTGCGAACAACCACTTGAATGCGAGCTTGCCGTACGTGTCGGGTAACTATGAAGGCGAACATTGGCTGGCGACGTTCGCATTGCTAGCGTTGGAAGGCTAATCGCCGCGCCAGTACAAACAGCAACGTGGCAACCATTTCCCGCGTATAAGGTTCATAGTCATTGGCCGTGTACTGCTTGCAACAGGCGTCGGCTCCGCCGAGGGTTCCCCCAATCCCGACTGTACAGTGACATACCGCCGCCTGCTATTCTGCATGGCCACGCTGGCATTTCTTGTTGTTGGCCGTCAGATGTACGCACAAGGTGCAGATATTATCCGAGGTCGCGTCACTGGGCCGGACAACCTGCCGATCGAGGGGGCTACGATCACCGCCACGTCGGTCGTTGGTGGCGTGAATCGCCAAGCGAAAACCAACAAAGATGGCCGATTCACCATCACGTTTCCGAACGGTGATGGCGATTACTTCGTGAGTTTTGTTGCCCTCGGGTTTGCTCCGAAACGGTTCGAGGTTAAACGAACGGCGGATCAGGACATTCTCGTCGCCGATCTTAAGATGACCGAGGCGGCGCAAAAATTGGGTGAAGTGAAAGTCGAGGGCGACCGCGCCAAGGTGAATCGCAATGACCGGGCTCCAGACATCGGCGGTACAGAAAAAAGCGTGAATATGTCGGCGATTGCCGCAGCACAGCAAGGCGATCTCGCGGCAATGGCGGCATCGCTTCCCGGTGTGACGCTCGTGCCCGGCGTTGACGGCGATCCTTCAGGGTTCTCGGTACTCGGTCTCACTTCTGATCAGAACAACACGACGCTGAATGGGATGAACTTTGGCGGTTCAAACCTGCCCCGTGATGCCGGGGTGAGCAGTTCGCTGGTTACAGCGCCGTATGATGTGTCGCGAGGCGGTTTCAGCGGCGGCCAATTCAGTGTACGCAGCAATCCAGGATCGAATTACAACATCCGCACGATGAGCCTGAATGTTGACGCGCCGCAACTGCAGTGGACCGATCCGGCGGCGACGGCATTAGGGCAGCAATACTACAACACATCGCTTGCCGGCCGACTCAGCGGGCCGCTCTCCTTCGATCATTCGTTCTACAATTTGTCGTATCAACTCGGACGGCGCTCTAACGATCTCGCCACGCTATTTAATACAGATGCGCTTGGTCTGCAGACTTCCGGAATCGCAAAGGATTCGGTCGCGCGACTCTCCTCTATTCTGAACACGCTACGGATTCCGGGAACGGTCGGAAGACTGCCAACAAACCGATTGAGCGACCAAGGACTGGTGTTTGGTTCCTTTGATTTCGCGCCACCATCCTCGACGAGCGGCCAGGCGTTGAATGTCACCCTAAGTGGAAACTGGAACAAGTTGACGCCGGTCTCGCCGCAACTCACGTCAGAAACTCCGGCGCACAGTGGCGATTTGACGAACATCAATGGTGGCATCCAACTGCGCCATACGAATTTCTATGGTTTTCTGTTCAGTGAAACATCGTTGGGCGTCAGTGGGTCGCATCGCTATAGCGAACCGTATCTTGCACTGCCCAATGGCAGTGTACTCATCAATTCCGCATTCACCGATGGCACGGCCGGAGTGAAGAATATCGGAATTGGCGGCAGCGCATTTCTCAGCACCGGGTCGACGACCCTCAGCGAAGCATTTCAGAATCAGCTCTCCTGGTTCAGTGTCAACAACAAGCACCGGATCAAACTGAATACCGAACTGCGTCACGACGAATACGCCCAGGACAACACCACCAATCGGCTTGGCACGTTCACTTTCAATTCACTTTCCGATCTCGCTGCAGGGATTCCGACATCCTTCTCGCGTCAACTCACTCCCCGGGTTCGCAATGGTAGCCAGCTCGTCGGCGCCCTGTCGTTGGGTGATTCGTACAAATACAGTTCAGACCTGCAAATACAATACGGTGTACGTATCGACGGAAACCAGTACGGGCAGACCCCGTCTTTGAACCCGCTCATTCAACAGCTCTACGGCGAACAAAATTCCAATGTGCCGAACAGGTTCTACGCGAGCCCGCGCGTCGGTTTTTCCTGGACTTATGGCACGGCACCGCAGATCGCCGGATTCGATGGAGCCGTGCGTGGGCCGCGCGCCGTCGTGCGCGGAGGAATTGGCCTCTTTCAGAACTCGCTGAGCACCCAGCTCATTGGCTCGGCGATCGACAACACCGGACTTCCCGGTGCCAATCAACAGGTGACGTGTATCGGCGGCGCATCGCCGAGCCCGGACTGGGGTGCGTATGCGCTGAACCCGGGGACGATTCCGACACAGTGTACGGACGGATCGGCTGGGACTGTGTTTTCAAATCGTGCGCCAAGCGTCACGATGTTCGCGAAGGACTACAACTCGCAACGCAGCCTGCGTAGCAATCTGCAGTGGAACGGCCCGATCTTTAGCAATCTCTTTACGACGACCGTCGAGGCTACCTACTCGAAAAACATGAATCAGCCGGGTGCCGTCGATCTGAACTTTAATCCGGTCGTGCGTTTCACGCTCCCCGATGAAGCTGGACGTCCGGTGTACGCGAATGCATCCAGTATCGTGCCGACGACCGGAGCGATTGCGTCCGGAGACGCGCGGGTGTCTTCGCAATTCCTGAGGGTGAGCGAGCTCCGTTCGGACCTCACCAGCGAAAGTGCACAACTGAGCATCCGGCTATCCCCGTCCTCATTCAGTACGAATTTCTCGTGGAATCTGGCCTATGTGTATTCTAACAATCGCGAACAGTATCGCGGTTTCACGAGCACAGTCGGGAATCCTTTGAATGTTCAGTGGGGACGTTCGACGTTTGATTCGCGGCATCAGATTCAATACACCGTTGGATACAATTTCTTTGATGCGGTCCGCGTGAGTTGGTCAGGAAGTTTCCGCTCGGGCTCGCCGTATACGCCATTGATTGCCGGTGATGTGAATGGCGATGGATATGCAAACGATCGCGCATTCATTTACGATCCGGGGCATTCGGCCGATCCGAATCTCGCGAATGCGATGAAAACGCTATTGGCGAATGCGTCTGGCAGCGCGAAAGACTGTCTTCTCGCTCAGCTGGGGCAGCTCGCCGGCCGCAATAGTTGCCAAGGACCGTGGACGACATCGGCGGTCATGTCGTTCTCGTTCAATCCCTTGAAGCTGCGGCTGCCACAGCGCGCTACGCTGTCGTTCCAGATCGCCAACCCCCTCGGCGCCGCCGACCTCCTCTTGCATGGCGAGAACAAGTTGCAGGGATGGGGACAGACGTCGTTTCCCGATCCGTCACTGTTGTATGTGCGCGGTTTTGACGCAGCAACGAGTCGATATAAGTACGACGTGAACCAACGTTTCGGCGCGACGAGTCCGCAGTTGAGTGCGATTCGCGCGCCTGTCTCGATCACTGCGATGCTTAAATTGGATATCGGCCCGACCCGTGAGCGTCAATCACTGGTGATGCAACTGGACCGGGGTCGTACCACCTCTGGCAATAAGCTGGCCGAGCCAATGATCAAAGCGATCTACGGCAGCGGGAGCATTCCCAATCCGATGGCGACGGTTTTGCGTCAAGCCGATACCCTGAAGCTCACCGGCAAGCAGGCCGATAGTGTTGCAACGATGAACCGCTGGTATACGATCCATCTCGACTCGATTTGGTCGCCGATGGCCAAGTACTTCGCCGCGCTCCCGAATGGCTACAATCGCGATGAGGTCTATGCCCGGTACACGGTGGCCCGGCAATCGTCGGTGGATCTGCTAATGAAATTGGCGCCGAGTATGAAGGCGCTGTTGAAGCCGGCGCAGCAGCGGATGTTGCCGTCATTCATTGCCGGATACATCGATCTGCGATACCTCGCGGCGATTCGGTCTGGAACAGCCGGGACGGGGTTCGCCGGCATGACTGGCGGCTTTGACACGGGTGGCGGCGGTGGTGGTGACCGAATGCAAGTGATCATTCATTAGGCGACCGTGTTCGTTTCACATTTAGCCAAAACACTCCGATGCAGATATTGAATCGAACTTCAGGCATGGCAATACTGTTTGTGGTTCTAAGTGCTAGAAGCAACGCGCAGCAGTTGCCGCCAGTGCATCCGCTCGGTCCGGTGTTGGCACGATCGACGGAGCAGATGGGAACGGTGACGACGGCACGAGCACTGCCGGGCGGTCGGGTGTTGATCAATGATGTATTCGGACATCGCGTGCTGTTGTTGGATTCGACATTCACCATGCTCACGGTCGTCGCTGATTCTACTAGTAGCACCGCCAATGCATATGGTTCGCGGAATGGCGGGTTGTTCGCGTACCGGGGCGATTCGACGATGTTTGTCGATCCGGCATCGTTATCAATGCTCGTGATTGACCCAGCAGGAAAGATCGTCCGCGTCATGTCAGCACCGCGACCGGCGGATGTTCCGTTCCTGGTTGGCGGACCAAACGGAACACCTGGGTTCGACGATAGGGGACGGATCGTATATCGCGGGTTTGCGAAGAATGGCCCACCGCAGGCTGGCGGGCCAGCGGACAAGGGGCCGATAAGTATGCCCTCGTTCCCCGATTCCGCTCCGATCGTGCGCGTAGATCTGGACACGCGAAAAGTTGATACGGCCGCATTCTTTCGAATCAACAAACCGAATATGCAAATACGGCACCTCGAGAATGGGGGCATGTCGGCGACGAACATTGTGAATCCGATTCCAACCATTGACGATTGGGCGCTGCTAAGTGATGGCACGGTCGCGATCGTGCGGGGAAAGGACTATCACATTGACTGGGCCACGACAGACGGAATACGCAGCTCTTCGGCAAAGATTCCATACGACTGGCAGCGCCTTGACGACAGCGGCAAGGTCGCACTGCTGGATAGTGCCCGCACGGCAATCGAGAAAGCGCGCGCCACCGCGCAAACGCAAATGACGATGTCGACTGGCGCGGCAGCAACCCCCCCATCAGCCGGTGCGGCGTCGCCATCGGCGGGTGGGGGCGAAATGCAAATGGTGTTCAGGATGAACGTTGATCACGGCGGTGGTGACGGTCCGGCGCGTGCCAGCGGTCCTGCCGCTGGTGCGTCAATGCAAATGCCGCCACTGACAATGATTCCGGCGAATGAACTTCCCGACTATCGGCCGGCATTTACCAGCGGTTCGGCACGCGGTGATCTCGATGGCAATCTTTGGGTGCGCACGACGAGCCCGGTCGGAAACAACGGGCCCGTGTACTACGTGATCAACCGGAAATCGGAAGTCATTGACCGCGTACAACTGCCGGCCGGTCGTCTGATTGCCGGCTTCGGGCCGAATGGGATGATCTACCTGGCCGTACGCGATGCTGACGGCAACGCACGATTGGAGCGGGCAAAGATTCGGTAAGTCAGTCGGGGAAAAAAGAAGGGCGCCTGATTCAGGCGCCCTTCTTTTTGTTCGATCAAGTCAATCAGTTTGCAAATTTGACGAAGGCCATATGGGTGCTACCGTCCTTGAACTTCAGGACGATCGCTGCGCAGGTGCCAGCCCAGGCCTTTTGAGTCTTCCAGTTGAATCCGTAATTGGTTCTGGCCGGTGATCCGTCATCATGGTGGTTGCTGCCCTCGCCGTTGTGATCTTCGCCATGATTGTTACTGTTTTCGGATTCGTTGTCGTCGCTTTCGCCGATGCGGATCGTGTTGATGGTATTGCCAATAAACGACTGGTCTGTGCACGACACCAGGCGCCAAGCCGGATAATTATCAACGTAAATATCCTTGCCTCTGCTCGTGCCGAATGTGAATTCGACGTCTATCGTGGAGCCTGCCTTGGCATTGTTCCACGCGCCCGTATTGTTGATATCACCAAAGAAAAAGAAACCGGTCCACCAATCGGCTGGTCCGGAAATCACCGTAAAGCTGTTGGATGACGCACTCGTCAGATTCGGCGACGTGAACAGCAGTTGCTGTGGGCCAGGGCCGAGAATTCTTAGATCGGTGAATGTTGCGACTCCGGCGATGGCATTCACCGTCTTGGTGCCGCTGAGTACTCCAGCACTGTTATAGATGGCGACGGTGACGGCAACGGTGGAGTTTGCCACTCTCACGCCGTTGGCATCACGTATTTCCACCACCGGCTGCGAAGTGAAGGCTACGCCGCTCACTGCACCAGCGGGTTGTGTTGTGATTGCGAGCTTGGTTGCCGTGCCGAATGACGGCAGCGCAACTATTTGGAGCGGCGGAGAGACCACGCTGAGCGAGCTGGACGCCGCGAGCGCAAAGCTCAGCGTATTGGTACCCGCGCCCGTGATGATGAGATTGCTAAACGTGACAGTGCCGCCAACTGCATTTACACTGAGTGTGCCGGACAGTACTCCGGTGCCAGTGCCAATGGTCGCGGTGACCGCTCCCGTTGCGCTACTCACCTTCAGGCCGGCCGCATCGCGCAGCTCGACCACTGGAGCCGGTGTGACGACAAGTCCACTGGTTCCGGTTGCTCCTGGGGGCGTGATCAGCACGATCTGCCGCACAACTTGAGTGACCGGGAACGCACTGGAAGTGACGAGGAGCGGTGCACCGGCCGTGAACGATAGTGTGACCTGTCCGCTACCGGCGATTTGGAGATTGGAGAAAGTCGCGACGCCCGCAACCGCATTGACGGTGGTTGTCCCGCTCAACTGGCCGGTGCCGGAAGCAATGCTTACCGTGACGGAATTCGTTGCGCCGATCACTACACTGTTATTCGCGTCGCGCAGTTGCACCACGGGCTGCGAAATAAACGGCACACCGCTCTCGGCGCCGGACGGCTGGCTACTCACGACAAGCTGTGAGGCCGGAAGGGGAAGTATTGTGATTGGCGAAGAGACGGCGCTGGTCAGACCAGTGCTGGCGAAGCCGAGTGTGAAGGGGCCGACACCATTGATTTTGAGATTGGTAAACGTGGCCACGCCGTTGACGGCGGTTACGGCAGTGGTGCCGGTGATTGTGCCCGTGCCAGAGTTGATTGCTGCAGTAACCAGGTTCGTCGCCGTGGCAATCGGAAGGCCGGCAGCATCAAGAATTCGGACGACGGGTTGCGGTGATAACGTCGCACCGTTGAGTGCACCGCCGGGCTGCGTCGTGACGGTGAGTTGCCGCGCCACTTGTACGGTAATCAGCGGTGGACTCGTTGCCGACGTGCCGGTAGCAACCGGAAGTGTGCTTGCGGTAAAGGAAAGGGTTGCGTTGGCGTTACCGGAAATCGCAAGATTGGTAAACGTCGCGACGCCGTTCACGGCATTGACCGTTGTGGTGCCTGTGAGCGTACCGGTGCCGGCTAGGGTTGCGGTGACCGGAGTAATGGCATTGAGCACAATGTTGCCCGAGGCATCCAGGACATTCACGACCGGTTGGGTAGTGAACGGTACACCACTTTCGCCTGAACTCACCGGCTGTTGAACCAGTTTGAATTGCGTCGGTGGCGACACGCACATTGTGCCGGTGGCATTGACGAGTTGCAGAATTTCTGCCTGCGTCAATGCGTGATCGTAGATCTGGACTTCGTCGAGCATGCCATTAAACGTGATTTGGCCGCCCTGGAACGAACCGCTCTGGCGTCCACCGATGTTGAAGCTGTTGCTGGTTGACGGGCTAAACGCCAAGGTGTCTTTCGTGGCGACAACGACGCCGTTTAAATACATCGCCATATGGCCGGTGGCTTTGTCCCACGTGACGGCTCCGTGACTCCATTGATTCGGTAGCACGCCGTGCTGCATCGTCATCTGACTGTAAATCGCGTTCGACTGGGCCATGTTCGTGTAGAGGGCGTCAGTGGAACCCTGTTGGCTGTACTGCCAAATTTGCGCGCCAAAGTTAAACTCCATCATCGGGCCGGCGCCGTTAAACAATCCGAATGCTTCACCCTTGGGGAAGAACCACACACCAAAGGTGAGTCCGGGTCCGGCACCAACGTCAAGCAGCGGATTTGGCGCACTTGATACAATTCCACCGAGCGCGTTGAAGCTGAAAGCCGAACCAAACTTGCCCGGCACAAAGGTGACCGCGCCGCTAACGACGCCGTCGGCGTGACTTACAATCTCTGCGCCGCTGTTCTCGCCCGCGAAGCACGCTCGCAAACCCGCCGGTGACGGCGACGTTCCGTTCCCCACCACCACCGCACTGTACGTCGGCAGTTGAGAGAGCAGTGCGTATGCGGAAGACACATGAGGACCAGTCACATCGCTCATGCGCGAACACGCAGAAGCGATCAACATGATCGGGAGAATCAGTAGGGAGAAACGAATGCGCATTTGTAGTGCCTCATGCAGACTGGACTTCGATTGTGATAAAAATACCGAATCACACACAGTGCATCGTGTCAATGCAGTGAAACAATTGTAGTTATTTCAAAACAAACGCGCAATGGCCATCTCTCGTAACAATAACGAGTTAGCTATGATTTAATGTGTTGAGAATCACCGTTTCTATCGGGCAAAGTGACGTCGTGGTGTAAGTAATAGTTACACCCATTTTGCGCCAAGTGATCTTACGACCGCACGTGGAAATTCGTAAATAACTACCCAATCACGACTTGGCGCGCACTGCCTTCTTTAATAGTGCGATCTGGCCAAGGTGATAAATGTCGTGCTCGAGCAGCCCGCCGGCCGTCTGGGCTCGCGTTTCCCGCGATTCGTTGCTGCTCTGGGCACGGGTCACGTGCGTATACAAATCTTCTTCGTGCACTTTTTCGAGTGCATCAAGGAGCTCTTGGCGCGCTGCGCCGAGTTGCGCAATGGTCTCGTGCCAAAGTTCAGTCGTCACATCCGGCATCGGCGGCCAATCGCCGCGCTCCGGTTCATGCGCTTCATTGCCTCGCACTCGGCTCGCGGCCTCCTCGGTCCACGCGACCATGTGCAGTGTCGTCTCCCAAATATTTTGAACGCCGGCGATCGGACGCGATGCTGCTTCGGTAGCAGAAATGTCTGCGTGGATCGTTTTGCTCGATGCTCCGTACCATGGATCTCCGACCCAAACAGTGAGCATCTTGTCGCGAAGTGTTTTGCGCAGGCTCATCTACGGACCTCGGGCGAGAGTGGTGCAGGTACTTCCATCTGGACTATGCGGCGAACACCTCAAAGATGCCAGCGGCGCCCATTCCGCCTCCTATACACATCGTCACCATCCCCAATCCACCACCGCGATGTCCAAGTTCGTGGACAAGCTGCGCAGTGAGTTTAGCGCCGGTAGCGCCAAGTGGATGTCCCAGTGCAATCGCCCCGCCATTCACATTGGTGATGTTCGTGTCGATCTCAAGATCGTGAATTACCGCGAGCGCCTGTGAGGCGAACGCTTCATTGAATTCAATGAGCTTGAGGTCTCCGAGCTTGACGCCGGCACGGGCGAGTACTTTGGGAACCGCTTTCACCGGGCCGATGCCCATGACGTCCGGCTCGACGCCGGCGGTGGCGAACATCACGAAGCGGGCAAGAGGTTTGAGGCCCAGTTCTTTGGCTTTGGCGGCGCTCATCATCAGGATCGCGGCGGCACCATCGGAAAGCGGGCTCGCATTGCCCGCCGTGACAGTGCCCTTTGGCTTAAACGCCGGTGGCAACTTGGCAAGTCCTTCGATGGTCGTTGCGGCGCGAACCAGTTCGTCCGTGACAAATGATGATTCGGTCACTGTTTTCGTGGAGCCCTTCCAGCTGATTTTTTGCACGGACACTGGCACGATCTGATCGGCGAACGCGCCCCTGGCAACTGCGGCTGCCGCTTTCTGCTGGCTACCTAGCGCGTAGGCATCCTGTTGTTCGCGCGAGATGCCCCAGCGCTTAGCCACTCGTTCGGCCGTAAAGCCCATTCCGATATTCTGCTCAGTCATATCCGGATGTAGGCGCGTCACAAATCCGGACATCGGGACAGCGCTCATCATCTCGACGCCGCCAGCTAGAACGACGTCGTTCATTCCACTCATGATTGCTTGAGCGGCCATTGCCACGGTTTGCAGGCCACTCGAACAAAAGCGATTGATAGTGGCGGCGCTCACGTCCACGGGAAAGCCCGCACGGAGCACACTCAGCCGCGCGATGTTGAGCCCCTGACTCGACTCGGGCATTGCGCAGCCCCACAGTACGTCGTCAATGAGCTTCGGATCCAGCTGCACTTTGTCCACAGCGGCGCGCATCACCGTCGCGGACAGATCAATGGGATGGACGGTCGCCAGCGAGCCGTCCTTCTTACCGCGGGCGACAGCCGAACGCACGGCAGAAACGATGACGACTTCAATCATATCAATTCCTCAGCGGTTTGCCCGTTTCCAGCATGTACTTGATCCGATCCTGTGTTTCCTTCGTACCCAGCAACTTCAGTGTGGCTTCCCGTTCGAGGTCGACGATGTCCTGTTCCGTCACATCGCGCGGCGGACCATCGCCGCCAGCGAGAACGTACGCGACCTCGTGGCCGATGCGCACGTCATGATCACTGGCCTGACCAGCTTCCTTGAAGCTGAAAAGCGCATAGTCCAGGTTACCCAGAGTTTCTTTGCCGAGTACACGAATCGTTTTCATTGCAGGTGTGACATAGTCGGCGGCGAGATCAATCACCCGCGCCTTGGCGTCGGCCATCAGCGTGTCACGGTTAAACGAGATGCGATCAGCCACTGGGCGCAGGAAGCCCATTTTGCGTGCTTCTTGCGCGCTGCCGCTCATTTGCGCGAGCGCAATCAGTTTGAATGCGCGTTTCGCGGCTTCGAACGGATCGGCCTCCTCGTATGGTTTCAGGGCTTCGGTAAAGCGGAACAACAGTTCCTTGGTACCGCACCCGCTCGGAATAATGCCGACGCCGACTTCCACGAGTCCCATGTACAACTCGGCGTGCGCTTGGATGCGATCGGCGTGTAGGGAAAATTCAACGCCACCGCCCAGCGTGAGTCCGAATGGTGCCGAGACCACAGGAAACGGTGCGCGGCGAATGCTCATCACGGCGTCCTGAAATGCACGTACATTCGCTTCAATAGTTTTCCAGTCACCGCTCGCGGCCGCTCCCGCCGCTGCGGCGAGATTTGCGCCAGCGCTGAAGGTGCGGGGATCGTCGTTGCCGAGTACGAGCCCTGTATAATTTCCTTTGCCCACCCGATCGATGGAGCGCGCGACCATTTCCAGTACGCCGGGGCCGAGCGTATTCATTTTACCACAGAACTCAAGGCAGAGAACTCCATCGCCGAGATCTCGGAGACGCGCCTCTTTGTTTTCGTCGATCGTCTGACGATGTGATAGCAACAACTGGCCCGGAATTGACGGAAGGGGAATGGTTTTGGGTGCCTGCGTGCTGACGGCACGATCAAAATTCGTGATCTCTGTACCGGAGTTTCCGACGCTGTAGAACGCATTGCCCGCAGCCTTCAGCAATGCCGGTTCGTCCTTTCCGGCACGCTTGAATTCGGACCGCAGCCAGTCCAGTCCGAGCGCGTCCATCACCTTGAACGGGCCAATCTCCCATCCATATCCCCACTCCATCGCGCGATCAATGGCGGCGAGATCGTAGGCGAGTTGTGGGGCCAGCGTGAGACAATAGTGCGTCTGCTCGACGAGAATCCGGCGCAGAAAATCCCCGTGCTTGCCGCCAAGATCTTTCGCCTGGCTCACGCGTAACATTGGCGGAAGCTTCAGGAGTGCATCGATCTCGGGCGTGCTGTAGCGATCCTGTTTCTCGTACTCGAGTGTTTTCCAATTCAGGACCAGAATGTCTTTGCCCTGTTTGTTATAGAATCCAGCTTTGGTCTTGTCGCCGAGTCGGCCGCTTTTCACGAGTTCGTGAATCCAGGGCGCGAGGGCAAGATCTTCACCGGTCGTGTCGCTCAGGCCTTGCGTGACGTGCGCAAGCACATCGATGCCCGAGAGATCTCCCGTTCGGAAGGTGGCGGTTTTCGCCCGCGCGATGAGCGCGCCGGTGAGCGTGTCGACTTCGCTGATGGTGAGATCATATTCCATCATGGCACGGCCGCTGACGACCATGCCGTGCACGCCGAGCCGGTTGGCGACAAATCCCGGAACATCCTTGGCGATGACTATGCCTTTGCCGAGGATACGCTCCTGAAAATGGCGGACAGCATCGAAGACTTCCGGAGCGGTCGCTGGCGTCGGAATGATCTCGAGCAAGTGCATGTAACGGGGCGGGTTGAAATAGTGCGTGCCGCAGAATTGCTTGCGAAATTTCTCCGTCCGCCCCTCGAGCAAGATCGACATCGGAATTCCCGACGTGTTCGACGTCACGATGGCATTGGGCGCGATCTTTTCGATTTTTGCGAACAGTTCCTGTTTCGGCTTTGGCTGTTCGAGGATGACTTCAATGATCCAATCGCAATCGGCGAGCAAATCCAAATTGTCGGCGGTGTTGCCGATCCGAATCAGTGTCGCGCGATCGGTGTCCATAAATGCCGCGGGTTTGTTCTTGATCGCTTTGGTAAGTCCGTTTTTTGCCGGCGCGGATCGGTCAGGAGATTTTGGGTCATCCGAGCCGGGGACGTCGAGAAGCACGACGGGCAGTCCCGCGGAGGCGCAAAGGGCGGCGATGCCGTGGCCCATCACTCCGGCGCCAACAACGCCAACTTTGGTGATACGCATTGAAGCTCCTGCGGGGGAAGACACGACTTT
>JANYBD010000063.1 GCA_025360995.1 Gemmatimonadota bacterium | reverse complement strand
GCATACAAACGAAGCCTGGTTTTCCCGGGGATGATTAAGGGGATCGGGCGGTTTCGTGAGCTATATATCATCCTGGCGGAAATGGACGGTGCTCCGACGCTTATAGTGGCTCGGCATCCCTAGCGCGGTCAGAACATATGCCGTTCAATACCCAGCGCCGACAGCACCTTGCTGGCAACGACGTTGTCCCAAAAAAGGCAGACAGGTCTAAACTAGATTAAGCCCGCGTCTGCCGGATCCGATCGGTGCCGTCCGCAATCAATCGCTGTCCCGTGTGTCGGCGCACGTCGCATCATACCCGATGCTCGCCGCCATCCGTTCCGCCGCTGTCCTCGGCATTGAAGCCTACGATGTCATCGTCGAAGTCGACGTCACTGCTGGTTTGCCCGCATGGACGATCGTCGGACTCGCCAGCAGTGCTGTGAAGGAAGCCCGCGAACGCGTCTCCGCAGCGCTCACCAATTCTGGTCATTCGCACTGACCATTTTCACCCCGTTGTGCACTGCGAACGGCCCTGCTTTACGGTGCCGTTCCTGCAGAAGCTCGCAGATTCCGAACTGCGACGGCGATAACGCCGTCGCCCGAGATCAGTGCACATCCCGTGAGAATCCGACGGTGAGGGCGCTGCTGGTTCGTGACCCTGATGCCGCAAGCGCGCCCAACGCCGACGAGCCTTGGGGTGCCGCGGACGTCGTCGCGAAACTCACCCATCCTTCGCTACCGCCACTCAGTCGCCACGTCGCCTTGATCATCGCTCCGAGGTCGGACGCATCCCGTCCCTCGAATGCGAAGTCCGGGAAGAGAAACCGGGTAAATGCCGCGCCTTGGGTCGGGTACTGCGTTCGCTTGCCGTCGGTTCGCGACGACGATACCGTGAACCGTGCGAGGAGTGAGAACGCCGCGCTTACGTGACGGTCTGCCCATCCGTCCCACAGGAGCGTCGTCGTCGTGAAGTCGAGGGCGCGATCCGGCACCGTGTTCGCGCGCTGCCTGGCAAATCGTTCGAGTGCGATGCCGCCACCCACTCGCCACGCGTCCGCGGGCGTTCCGATCGCCGAGACGCCGACCACTGTTCGCTGCTCGGTCGCGGAGAATACCGCGCCTGTGGTGTCGCCCGGCCGAATCGCAGTGCCCTGCAATCGCGCGTGGCGCGCTATTGCTTGAATCTCCCACGACTGGCCGACCGGTGACCAGCGCGCGAGGAGCGAGCCCTGATCAGATGTCGGCGTCCATCGGTTACGCACAGGATTGCCTCCAATCTGCAGCGTCTGCTGGCGCCGTGCGTGCCGCCAATCGCCCGCGATGTGCCACGCGCGCGACCCGCTCTCGAATCCTGCGGCGCCGAATGGCTCGTCATCCTCGGTTCGATTCGCATAGAAGCCGCGGTCAATCACCAGCTGCGGAACATCTGCGAGGCCGAACAGTTCGAATCGCACGCCTAGTGATCCGAGCTCCACCAACTCTCTGGTCTCGGCGCCACCGCGCCAACCGAGCATGAGGTATGGGTGCACGAGCGGCACACGGTCGGCGCGGACGGAGATCGATGCCGACTCGTGCACGCCCCGTGCGAGTCGCGCGAGTCCCGAGTTGGACGAGTTGCGCTGCCACGTCTCGTACGCTGCGTCTGCTCCCATGGTGAGCGCGCCAAGCCGCCACGCGCCCGCGCCGCCCAGCTGCGCGCCGGTGCGCACGAGTGTGCTGCCTGACGTGTCGGCGAGTGCGAACGGGCTCGTACCATACGGCGCGTCGTCGTCGAACAATGCACCTCTAGCGAACGTGGCCTGTTCAATACGTGCGGTGCCGACGACCATCGCGTCAGACGACAATTGTTGCCACCCGCCGACCGCCACGCCGACACGCTGCGCCGACGGCGGGTCGAGGGATCGGCGGAAGTCCCCAGACTCGCGGCCAAGAACGCTGCTCGCTTCGAAGTGGTGCGTCGTCGCGGGCGCACCGAGGAGTAACGCGCTCACGCCGAGTTGCCAGTACGCGCTTGCGCTTGGCGCGAAGAGTAGGCCTTCCAGTTCGGTCGTGCGTGCCCTGAAATCGCGCGAGAAGTCGACCACCGGCGCGAGTGTGGTCGGCATGCGGGAAAGCACGAGCCACGGCGCTGCCTGTTGCGCGGCGAGCGGAATCGCACTGCATGCCAACAGCAGCACGGCGCCGCGAACGAATCGCCGCAAGTACTGGAATGGGAGCGGATCTCCGCGAGCGGGTATCGTCATGGCGAAATTGGCAACGACAACTCGACACCGAATCGCGTTGCGGGATGGAAGATTGGCTGTGCGCCACCGGCGCCCGGGCTCCCCACCCGGTCGACGGCGTTGAAGGCATAAAACGTAAACCAACCGCGATCGCCGAGCGCCTTCGCCACCTGCAGATTGAAGAGCCACTCGCGCGGAGAGTTCGGTGATGTCGACAGAAACCCCGTGCGGGTGCGCCGTAAGTCCGCGTATTGTGGTTGCGTGCGCGCCGCCGGAGCCACGCGAGTCAGCAGGCCTTGTCGGTCGATGTACCCGGCGAAGGAGAGCGTATCCGTGCCGCCCTCATCGTGCCTCGCGAGCAACAGGAAGTTCTGCACCGTCGTCGTGATCACGAGCCCGAGTGACGGCTGGTGGTACACGATACGCGTGGTGAGGAGCAAACGCTCACCAGCCCGCGTGGTCGGATCCCAATACGGCGATCGTGCGCCGGTTCCTTGCTGAAAGTCCGTGAACGGACGACCGAACTCCACGTCTTGGGTTCGCACGCGGTTCGTAGCGTACTGGGCCTGTGTCTCTATGCGCAAACGGAGGTGCGGGATTTCGGGAAACGATGCGACGATCTCCACACCACGTGCATCACTCGTGGTGTTGTTCGTTGGCGTGTCCACCAGTACGGGCACGGTATCCACGGCGCTTGGCGGTTCGATGATCGTGGGTTTCTGTCCGCTCCCCGGCGGCGGGCCGCCGAGCGCGTAGTGATTGCGCAGCACGGTCGCGTACCGCTCGGCAACCGCGACGCCCCCGCGGAGCGCATCAGCGTACGCAACGACCGAGAGCGCTCCTTGGCCGGAAGCGAAGCGGAGGTCCACGCCCACCTCACCGCGGTCAAGGTGTGAAAGCCCGAGCGACGCGCTTGATCGGTCGAACAGGTACGTGGTGAGGACCGCGAGCCGTTCCGCCGGAGTGTTCGCGAAGTAGTTGACGTTGATGACGTCGTTGTATTGGAGCCCCGGTGACAGATCACCGAGCGCTGGCATCTTGGCGAACCGTCCCACCCCGGCGCGGAACGCCAGTGCAGCGGAGGGCCGGAGAATCACGTTGAGCCGCGGCGACAGCATCGCATCGCGGCGCGCGCCCGGAAAGCCCGCGCCTACGAATAGCCCATCGAGCCGCAGCCCGCCCTGCGCTTCGACGATCATACCGGCGATGCGACGACGGAGCGTGCGATCCACATACGCCGACGCGAGTGACATGCGTGGGACATCGTCATAGCGGCGCGGACGATCGTACCCGGCGACGCCATCAAAAGTTGTCGACGGCGGGAACTCCGGGTCGAACTGCATTCCGGATCCGCCACTGCCCTCCGAACGGAACTCGGCGCCAACCACGGTCTGGTCACCGATCGCATCGCCGCGCCCCGCCAGGCTTGCCTCGGCGCGCACGTACGTAAATGATGGCGTCCCATCTACCTTGACCTTCGCAAGATATTGGCCTTGAACGAACTTCCCCTCATGCCGGCCCGCCGTTAGCGCGGATGTGAATGGACTGGCCCCGCGTAACAGCAGTTCCTGCGTGAACGCGTTTTGCGTCATGCGATCCAATCCCGCCGTGAGCGAGAGCGTCAGGCGATCGCTCGTCCGGCGCACGCGCTCCGTCAGACGGAAGCCGCGGTCGTGCGAGTACAATGACGATCCCGGAAGTGTCGGCGATTCGGGATTTGTCACTTCGAGTGCAAAGAGGTCGAGACGTGTATCGGCGATGATCTCGCGACGGCCCGCGGCGGGGTTTGCCGCGCCTGCCGTGGTGGCGCCTCCGACGTGCAGTCGGTGCGCCAGTTGGAGGGTGACGCGTTGCGCTTGATCGCCGCTGAGTCCGGGGGAGAGTTTGGTGCGCGCGGCATTCATCGTGGCCGAGAGCGCCTGCGCGCCGGCGAATTCCGTGCCGCCCACCACGCTCGCTTCGAGCGTGTTCGGATCCGCTCGCACTTGTACTTCCGGCGCCACACGTCCGGCGCGCGTTTCCACGAGGATGACGCCATTCGTGAGATCTCCGAAACGCGCGGACGCGACACCGCGGATCACCTCCACGCGTTCGAGCGTCGCGGCGGGAATGCGGCGCAAGTCCACGCCGCCGCCGGCCACGCTTGAGATCGAGAGCTCCGCGCGTGGCCCCAACGATTGGAGATTCGCGTTGTTACTGAGCGGCACGCCGTCGATGATCACCTGCGTGCCGAATGCGCCGAACTGTTCGGCGGACCGGCGTGGCGCGTTCGCCGCGCCGCCACCGCCTCCTGAAGGAGCAACCGGCACGGTACGGAGCGAGATCTGCTGCGAGCCATCGAGCCCGGGCGGCTGCAACACGGTTCCGGGCACTAACTCCAGGATGCCGGCGAGAGACGCGGCGCCGAGGGTGCGGATCGCATCGCGGTCGATGACGGTACCCGTGCCGAGTTCTCCGGCCACCTGAGCGTTGCCGTCGGCGGTCACGCGCACTTCGCGCAACGAGAGCGCGTTGCGGGCGAGGTGGAGGACAACAGAATGAAGATCGCGGTCGAATAGCAGCACGGAAGTGCGCGACGGAGCCCATCCCAATTGTTGCGCGCGGATCGTGATGGCGCCGGGCGCAAGTCCGCGAATCATGAAACGACCGAGGGAGTCCGTGAACGCGTGTGCATCGCGTGCTTCGATGGTCACGGTCGCGCCGACGATAGGACGTCCAGTGACGTCTTCGAGTACGCGCCCGGAGATGACGAGCGCCGGTGCCAGCTGTGCAATAGCGACGCGCGCAAAAAGCAGTGATCCAATCACGACTCGGAGAAATGTCGCCATGATTTCATACTACGAGTTTCGGCGATAGCACACAATATCCCATCGAGATCATTTCGAGAGCCTGTCACTTTTTATCCGCAGTTTGTCGCTACGGCTTCGACCCAGCGCCCTCCCATAGTCGTAGGCGCCGCTCCCTTGGGTCGCTCGCAGCTCATTCTCGTCTACAGTCGTTCCTGCCAATACTGCCGGGCCTCCCTCAGCGCTTGGCGCGGCTTACTCGCGAACGCCGATTCACTTGGTACAGTAGATCCACTCGTCATTGCGCTCGATTCGATTGACGCGAGCCGCGACTCACTTCGGCAGGGAGGAATCAATACGGCCGTCGTTACGTTTCCGTCCGGGCGGGAGCGAACCCTCGCGCGTGCACATGCCACACCAGAGACCGTTCTCCTCTCGGCCGACGGACGCATCCTCGCTGCACACACAGGACTCGTCACGGATTCCATAGTTGCACGCATCACTCGTGCCGCGACCACACATCCGTGAAAATCGCGGTTTGCTTCATCCCTTTCTATCGGAGGTTCGCATGACTCGACCGGCTGCTTTTCTTTCGCTCCGCCTCGCGTTGCTCGGCGCGATGGTGGTCGGTGCGCTTACGTTCAGCGCCCGAGAGGCCTTCGCGGCAAACGCCGCGATGACCTGCCCGAACGACGGTTGGAACTACCTCGGCGCGTGCGTTGACAACACGGATTGTACGGCGGCGTGCCAAGGTGTGCATGGCCGTCAAGCAGCAGGCCGCTGCACTAGCGGTTGTTGCCGTTGCCTGTTCTAAAAGTAGAGATGAGGCCGACGACCAATTGGTTGTCGGCCTCATCGTGCTCGTCGTGCGCCGCGGTGATCTACGGTACCACGCCGACTGTTCTCGTGCCCCGCACGAAGTCGGTGCGGGAGGAGTGGGTCCAAAGCAGGTACTTCCGCCCGTTCCGTTCCACGAAGAGCCGCCGCGCATGCGACACGACAAAATCGGTGTTCGCGGCGGCGTCTCCTGTCAAGCTCGCGCTCTCGCGATCGAAGACGGGGAGCAGGAGCGGTAGACACGGAGGAAACGTGTAGCCTCCACGTCTCAAGTGTGAGTACACATCCAGCATGCTTGTGCGCCCAATCCCTACGTAAGCAAGCGCGTCGGAGGGAGGATTGGACAGCGGTCGCTGCCTGGGCGCCCGTGTCAGATCAACGGGCAGCGCAAGATAGGTCACCGTCGAGGCGGCGCCACCTGCCTCAAATCCATGACTGTCCAGATATGGCTGGCCAGCTTGAATCATATTGGGGACGGCAGGGTTGTCGACATCGTTGAAGCCGATAAACTCAAAATCCGCATGGCTCAGATCGAGGCCGTTCGCGATAATCGGCCGATGGTCGATCCCATCCGTCGCCAATACCACAACGCCCCCGGGTATGACCGGGTGCTCGCGCCCACTCCCAGGAAAGCGATAGATCTGTTCTGCCCAGAGGAATAGCGGATCGTATTTCAGACGGTCTTCGTCCTGGCATGTGGCGAAGTTGAGTTTGAAAGGAGCAGTGATCGCTTCACCGACCAGCATCCCGTCGAGGTAGACCGTCGTGTCGCCGTTGTTATAGAGCTCAAAGTATCCGCCAAACCCGTAGCCGGTCACGCCGGGTAACACGGCGGAGTTGAACGCCCACTCGCTGATAATGAGTCCTTTCTTTCGCGCCGCCGGGACCGGCACTGGAATGGGCGTGGAGCCATCCACCAACAGACTGCTGACAAGAGCAAATCCCAAAGCGCCCTCGACAGTAGGAACGCGCTGCGCCTCGGCGTCGTTCAACACGCGATTCACTTCGATAACGAATGACCCGGATTCCAAACTCAACTGAACCTTACCGGCGGCATCAGACGTGCCGACTCGGTCGCCTGACGGTGTGTGCACCACCACTTGTGCACTGGGGATACCCGCGCGCCAACCGAGGGCATCGGCAACGGCCATGTCGCCTGTCTCTGGCAAGATTTGCAGAGCGATACTACCGACGTGCGCCACTGGGGAATCAATGATCGCGACGGCCCCTCCGCCAAGACAGCCACAGGCGGCGAGAAGTATCACGCCAAGCGAGACTCGAATGCATTGCGCCATGTATTTATCATAGGGAATCCCGTACCGATGCACAACGGCAGCAAAGCCCAGCGATAACGGTGAGGGTGTGCCTGAACAGGCGGGCAGATATTACCTAAAAGAAATTTTGCATGTACCGGATGTGATCGATGCCGCGTGCGATCAAACGCTGTGAGTGGCGATCCGGAATCCTGCAGCATGCCCGATGCTCGCCTTTTTCGCGTTGCCATCGCGTCGCGTAACACTGAGCCTCTCGCCGGCAATCGACGCGAAAGAATAGACTGCAAGCCAAGCGAGGCTTCGCTTTGTGTATGAATCAGTAGTCGAGATTGTTGCTCTTGGATATTGCGAAGCGAGCGTGGGGTGGCGCAATTCTGCCACTGCTTTGAACAATCGCCTCAAGTGGCCTAAAAATGTATTGCGCTCGGTTGGGGAAGACGTAAGTTCTGCCGAGTAAGGAACACGTCGTCTCCTCGCTTCCGATCGAGTGCTGATATTCACATCGCCGCATCCACCGCGCCGCGAGTCTGCGCGATCCACTTCGCGTGTCTTGGCTGCCGTCCTCGTGACGGCATTCGTCGCCGCCTAGGTGCTCGCCAATGATTGTTTACCGTTGATAGCGAGGAGGTATCAGGTGCCCTGGTTTCCGTTTTGGAGAAAGACAAAAATGGACGAGCTCTTTTCGGTCATTTCGCGTGGACGATCAACGTTTGAATACCGGGAAGATCGACGCGTCATAGTGGAAGGCGAATTGCTAACGGGGCATCCTCACTACCTGATTTATGCAGCGAGCATACAGCGGTGGCAGTCGCCGCACGAGCATGAGTCAATCTCAGATGCAAAGCGTCGCGAGATCATCGCGAACGTTGGGCGGTATTTGGCGCGCAGTGGCGACGATTTCGATGTCCAGTGGTGAGCTCACGCTGACGTTTTGCATATCCTGTCTCCGTCGCGCCGGAATCATGCGTGCTAACTCCGCGATGATTGCCATTGAGTACACAGTTGAGTCGCCCCGTTCCACGGAATAAGAATTATCCGAATCATATAGTTGGGCTAGTGGCTGAGTTCGCACGCCTTCTCGCTGGATGCGGTTCTGAATGCCTGGCGGGTAACTCTCTCGACTTCGACGAGATGAAGGAGCGACGCGACAAACTCATTACCGAATGGAAGCGCGACGAGCGCACCAAGGGCGTGAGGGGCAAGATCGCTACGGCCTGGGGGGCAAAGGACTATAGGAGCGTGGTTGACCTCTACTCCTCAATCGAAGACCTGAGCGAGCTGGATAAGAAGCGGTTGCACTTCGCTAGGACTCACGCCTAACCCGTCGCCGTATCCACTACGCCCTGTATCCCTGGATCACGCCGCCGAATCGACGCGGGGGGCTCCTTGAGGGATTAAGGAAGCATAAAAGCCACTAGGTGGACGGCGATTAGGGCATTATTAAGATAGAGATTTTTGCACCCTGCGCCGGAGGCCGGTGATGTGGTCCCCGAAATCGACGGCAGGTCGAATCTCGAGTAAGCCCGCTTAGGTTGGATCCGATCGGTGCCGTCCGCAATCAATCGCTGTCCCGTCCATCGGCGCTCGTCGCATCATACCCGATGCTCGCCGCCATCCGTTCCGCCGCTGTCCTCGGCATTGAAGCCTACGATGTAATCGTCGAAGTCGACGTCGCCGCCGGATTGCCCGCGTGGACGATCGTCGGACTCGCCAGCAGCGCCGTGAAGGAAGCCCGCGAACGCGTTTCCGCAGCGCTCACCAATTCTGGATTCGCATTACCGTCGCGTCGCGTAACAGTTAACCTCTCACCAGCCGACGTCCGCAAGGACGGCACCGCATTCGATCTCCCCATCGCTCTCGCGCTGCTCGTCGCACTCGGCGCACTCGACGCCAGCGCGATCAGCGGACTGCTCGTCGCCGGAGAGTTAGGGCTCGACGGTTCCATCCGTCCGATTCGCGGCGCGCTGTCGCTCGCGCGCTCCGCCGCGCGGAGCGGCGTGCGCGCTCTGATAGTTCCCATTGCAAATGCTGCCGAGGCCGGGTTAGTCACACAAACGCAGTTGGCAAGCGCGCCATCGCTGCGCGTGTTGGTCGACGCACTTCGGAGCGGCACGCTTCCAGTCGTGGTACCAACCGCCGCACCGGCGCAGAGACACGAATGTGCTCTCGATTTTGCCGACGTCGTCGGTCAAGGAGCCGCGAAACGCGCTTTCGAAATTGCGGCGGCTGGCGGACACAATTTGCTAATGGTCGGCCCGCCCGGTGCCGGAAAAACTATGCTCGCCCGCCGACTCCCCGGCATTCTCCCCGAACTCACCGAAGACGAATTACTCGAAGTCGTCGCCGTCCATTCCGTTGGCGGCGTTCTCGCACCCGGCGCGCCGCCGAGCCGCACGCCACCATTTCGCGCGCCACATCACACAATTTCCACGGCCGGTTTGATCGGTGGCGGATCGGGCCCGCGCCCCGGCGAAGTAAGCTTGGCTCATCGCGGTGTGCTTTTTCTCGATGAACTGCTCGAACTCCCACGCCACGTGCTCGATGCAATGCGTCAGCCACTCGAAGACGGACGCGTCGTAATCGCCCGCGCCGCACAGGCCGTGTCATACCCGGCACGATTTCAATTGGTCGGTGCAGCAAATCCCTGTCCGTGCGGGAAATACGGCGATCCGGCAATGAGCTGTCAGTGTTCACTGGCCGATGTCGAGCGCTATCGGGCGCGGTTGTCGGGGCCGCTCGCCGATCGCGTCGATCTGCACGTCCACGTTGGCGCGGTCGCCATTGCCGCGCTCGGCGCCGAAAATATCGAAGAGCGCTCTGAAAAAATGCGCACCCGCGTGTTAGCAGCGCGCATTATTCAGCGTGAGCGCTACGCAAAGATCGACGGTGTGCGACTGAACTCTGAGGCGGCCGGGCGGTGGCTGTTGGCCCGCGGCGGAGTCACGCCGGAAGCAAAGGCGCTGCTCGAACAGGCGGCAACAAGGCTCGGCATCAGCGCGCGCGGATATCATCGTGCCCTGCGAGTCGCGCGGACAATCGCCGATCTCGACGGAGTATCGGCAGTCAATGACGGCGCGGTCGCCGAGGCGTTGAGTTATCGGCCGGCTACCGCGGCGACTGGATAGCCGCGCCGCACTATCCGCACCCGCGTTCGGTCGCCAACTTTTTCAGGCGTAATCAACTATTTATTCCTCGCCGAATGAGTTTCTGACGTGACTGGCTCCGCATCAGTAGGGCAGCACCGCCTTCGCAGCACACTCGGCGTCGGTTTCGGAGTCGCCGTCGGCGTGGGCGGAATGATTGGCGCCGGAATCTTGCGGAGCCCCGCGGACGTCGCAGCGCGACTCCCGGTGCCGGCACTCTTTCTCGGCGCCTGGGTCGTTGGCGGACTTTACGCGCTGCTCGGCGCGAACGCGCTCGCCGAGTTGGGGACGATGCTCCCGCGCTCAGGCGGGCAATATGTATTTGTTCGCCATGCCCTCGGCCGCTATCCGGGGTTCATCGTCGGTTGGAATGATTGGATTTCGTGCTGCGGCTCTGTTGCCGCCATTGCACTCGTTGTTGGTGAGGCGCTCGGTGCGATCGTACCCGCCCTCGCGGGTCACTCGGCCGCCCTCGCCGGATTGGTCGTCGCGATTATTACCGTCGTACTGTTGCGCGGAGTGCGCGACAGCGATCGAGCGCAACAAATCACTAGCGTGCTCAAGGCGGCGGCATTGCTCGCGCTTGTCGTTGCTTGCCTTGCTTGGAAAGTTCGCGCGACGGGCGCATCGAACATGGTAACGGATGTTCCACCCGTCGTGGCACCGGTAGGCCTTGCCCTTGCCGCGGCGTTTATTATCGCGTTGCAAGGAATTATTTTCGCCTACGATGGCTGGGCCGGCGTGTTGTACTTCTCCGAGGAAGTCCAGGACGGAGGCCGCCAGATTCCGCGCTCGCTCTTTTGGGGAGTCATCGCCGTCATCGTGATTTATCTGCTGCTCAATGTCGCGTTTCTTGCCGTACTGCCACTGGGCGCACTCGCGGCATCACCACTCGCTGCTGCAAGTGCAGCAACGAAAGTATTCGGCCCGCGTGGCGGATTGTTCGTGCAGATTCTGGTAGTGATCGCAATGCCCAGCGCGATCATTGCAAATGCGCTGATGTCGTCGCGTGTTGCATTTGCACTCGGTCGCGATGGAGCGGCGCCCCGCTTTCTTTCAACTGTCAATGCGGGCGGTACGCCGTCCGCGGCGCTACTGGCCAGCATTGGCGTCGTCGCACTGTTCCTTCTCACCGGAGCATTCGAGCGGGTGATCCTGATTTGTTCGTTTCTTTTTGTAGCGAGCTACACACTTTCTTTCGCCTCTGTGTTTGTGCTACGGTGGCGGGAACCAAACACGCCGCGACCGTATCGGGCGTGGGGCCATCCATGGACCACGGGCTTAGTGTTTGCCGGCTCGATCGCTTTTCTCGGCGGAACAGTGGCGGCGGATCCCAAGACCGGACTCATCGCGCTCGCGCTTGCGGCGATCAGCTATCCGGCGTTCCGTTTGATTGACCGGAGCCAGGCTCAGTCGGACTGACGCACCGTCAGCAGTACTTTCCCGACCTGTTCGCCGCGTTCGAGATACCGGTGCGCCTCAACCACCTCGGCGAACGGAAACACCCGATCTATGACGGGCGAAACTTTCTTACTTTCGATCAGTGGCCAGACGGTTTTGCGTAACGCCGCCGCAATTTGCGCTTTCGCTTCGATCGATTGCGGTCGGAGCGTCGAGCCGGTGAGCGTCGCCCGTTTGCGCATCAGCTCTCCCAGACTGATTTCCACCTTGGCGCCGCGCAACACGGCGATCTGCACAATGCGCCCGTCGGTTGCCAGCGCGGTCAGGTTGCGGGCCGTGTAATCTCCGCCGGCCATGTCGAGCACGACGTCGACACCTTTCCCGTCCGTCGCTCGCAACACTTCAGCGACAAAGTCTTCGCTGAGGCGATCGACCGCGATCTCGGCGCCAAGAGAAATGCAAAAAACACATTTCGTTTTCCCTCCGGCCGTCGCGAACACGCGAGACCCCAGCGCGTGGGCAAGTTGAATCGCCATCGTGCCGATTCCGCTCGTTCCACCGTGCACCAGAAAAGTCTCTCCGGACTTGAGTCGCCCGCGATCGAACACATTGCTCCAAACTGTGAATGCACCTTCCGGCAACGCGGCCGCTTGCTCAATGGTCAGTCCCTCGGGCACCGGCAAACAGTGCACCGCTGGCACGGCAACGAACTCGGCGTATCCGCCGCCTGGCACAAGCGCACACACCGCATCATCGACCTTCCATTCTGACACGTCA